>NZ_JAOWCH010000067.1:0-154274 GCF_030337065.1 Citrobacter sp. Cb004
CTGGATCGAGCTGGAAAAGGGCTTTACGAACGAAGGGGTAGTACATGAACTCTCCTGGATTCCCGGTGTGCAAACCGGGGTCGTATTATGTGCGATCGCGAGCAAAAAGGGAATTGACCTGCGGCAATAAATAGCAATCGTTTTCCTACTTACAAGTTTGACAGCTAGTGTAGAGGGCGTTTATAGCTCGACTGCGAGATTCAGGAGAATGGTACCTGAGGATCTTATTTTGGCTGTCCATATTCAGCAACTACTCTATCTTTTCAATATTGAATCCATCACGACGAACAAAATCGATTAATCGCTCAATATTTCCAAGTCCCCATTGGTTTGAAATAGCTACAAGCTCGCCTGATGGTAACTCAATCATCGCATCATCATTCATATGAAACCTGTTCTTACGCCCTTCAGGGATATGATCTGCTAATGCTATTGTTCTACTTTTTAATATTTCACTTAATTTTGCTGTCAGCTCACTAAAATCGCTTGGGTTATGCTTCGCGATCCAGTCGGTAAAAAGCTCAAGAGCAAGTTTTCTTTTATTAAAAACCAGCCCCTTATACCTATATTCAGAGTAATCTCGCTCTGATTTCTGGCTGCTTGCAATCTGCTCTACGCGCTTTTCTCTGAACCTCACCTGATACTCTTCAAGCTCCGGAACAGGAATTATCTGCTCCGCATTGATTAAGACTTCACCGTTGAAGTTATACGGCGTCAAGCGGACACAACGAATATCCACTCCTTTATCTCTCAACCAGATAGCTGTTGTCGTCAACTCTTTACTAAAATCGGCTGAAGCAAGAATAATTCTGATATCTTTGCCAAAATCCACAAGTTCAGTATCTTCCAGTTCAACAAATTCGAGTATTTGTGCTTTAGCATCTATATCTAAGTCATGCTTTTGCAGATAAGCTTGGTAATACTCACATGCTTTCGCAAAACTCATAGTAGAAATCATCGCGGCATATCTTAATGCCTGCAATTCCATATGTGCACCGACTTCATCACGTTTTAATTCAATGACAACTAAATTCGCCTGCTTATCGATGGCTAATAGATCTATTCTTCGCCTACTGTCTTCCCAGTCTGAAAACTCTTCCGATATAACGAGACAGTCTGGTGCGACAATATCGATATTTTTCTTGAGAGCCTCTTGCAAGTCATAACGTTCTTGCAAGCCTTCAATAGTAAATGTCGTTTTTGTTAATGCAGTAAGGTTTTTATCAGAGATGCAGTACAGCGCCACGTAGAATTCCTTTTATCAAAAATACAGGAGTTACATATTTTTCAATACATACCTTATTAACTAATTTTTTTATAAAACACCTTACCATTAATTCTTACATATAAATAGCAAGGTGCTTTCACTCCTCTACATACTTAACTAACAGTTTTTTTCATCTTTATATTACTGGCTCTAAGCTTATCTGCTTCAGATATTGCGCCAACCATTTCTTTCGCAACAGCATCAATCACATTAATACATACCGAATTGCCAAACTGTTTATAAATCTGACCTTGTGAAACAGCATCAACAATATAATCATCAGGAAACCCTTGGAGCCGAGCACACTCACGCGGAGTTAGCTTTCTCGGATTTTTATTAAGATGAGACTGATCAATTAATATCTCAGAACCATCTTTATAGTAACGTGCACTAATTGTATTAGTGTATTCACTATTTTCATTAAAAAGTGAATAACCGAAACCATTTCCTTTCTTTTCATGCTCAAGTTTTCGTTTCTGATGGCCGATCCAAAGTTTGTCAGATATTGTATATCTATCATCAAGCTCAGAAATATTGCTCAGATCCTCTAAAATATCACCAACTTTTGTTGGTGTCATTGGGGGTTTTGGCCAATTAAAGATATTATCAAAATCAACCCCACTAAAATAATCCTTATCAAAGCCGACAATAAATATCCGTTCACGATTTTGTGGTGCACCGAAATCGCCTGCACGAAGTACTTTATAATCAACCCAATAATTGAGTTTCTCCGATAACGCAGTCCGAGCATCTTCGCTAATCGGAATATCATCAGGTATTGAATGGGCGCTTTGCCCTCTGAGAATATCCAGAATCGTCTTTAGCGTACGGCCTTTATCATGGCCTTGGAGTTGTTTGACATTTTCAAGCAT
Organism: Citrobacter sp. Cb004; assembly: GCF_030337065.1. Lineage (NCBI taxonomy): Bacteria > Pseudomonadati > Pseudomonadota > Gammaproteobacteria > Enterobacterales > Enterobacteriaceae > Citrobacter > Citrobacter sp. Cb004. Next base: position 2,140 of record NZ_JAOWCH010000067.1, read on the forward strand.
AAATGCTTTTGGGCGTTTAGTTGCAAGAATCCGTTGAATCTCGAAGAACATAGTCCCGCGAGTATCACTAAATCCTTTTTTAAGTCCTGCCTGGGAAAATGCCTGGCAAGGGAAACCACCAAGAAGGATATCGTGATCAGGAATATCCGTTGCTTTAATCTTAGTGATGTCTCCATGTGGCATCTCACCAAAGTTAGTCAAGTATGTCTTCTGTGAGAATTTATCCCATTCAGAAGAAAAGACGCATTGCCCCCCCAACCGCTGGTAAGGTAGTCGAATTCCACCGATACCAGCAAACAGATCAATAAATGTAAATTTTGATTCACATGTTGCTTTTTGCCGGAAAGGGGCATTCTGTAAGTATTCAGTCATTTGTTTTTCAACAGCTAGTATAGCCTGCCATTTTGTGGATGAAGGGGTATGTTCCCCTTCTTCCCAACCACGGACAGTCCGTTCGCCAGCAGAGCCTAGCCCTAGTAGGTTGGCGAATTCTGTGCGTCCGAGCCCTAATCTTTTTCTCAGTTCTTTGATATGATGCGATTTATTCTGATTGTTCATGATAGGTCATTTTTATCCGGTTTTTGTCCTGGTAATCGTAACACTGTACAAATGATCAATCAATACAGCTAATGGAGGATGGCTATGTCACAGTCTCAATTGCAGCAATTGTATGATAAAAATGTTCAGTGGAATGCTAGCTCAGTTTTTAATGTAAATTTTCTCGGAACTGGTTCTTTTTTTGAGGTGAGTAATTCATCAGGGAAAGTGCATGATATCTCTTTCCAATGCATCCTTCAGTCACTGAAAGATATCCAAGCTAGTGATAAAGCTAAGCAATTTATAAATTATACTGTACAAACACCAACTCCGATAAGAAATGAGCTGATAGCAGACCAACAGACATTTGTCAGTATTTCCCCTATAGGCAACATTCAATGTATTGAATGGAAATATTTTGAAAAAATGGTCCGCGTGTTAGGCTTAAACGTTTTTACCCATCCTCGCGCCAAAGTAGCGGCGCAAGAACAATCCAAGCTTTTTTTTAATGTTGTATCCAGATTTATACATATTGCTACTAATAAAATTCCGCAAGAGCTTGACGAACGAACATCGTTCAGTGAACAAGATATCCTAATCACAATAGAATATCTTGAGCAAGTAATATCTGATTGTACTATATTCACACCTATGTCATTAAAAAGTTCAACCATAACATCCAGTGTAATTTCTAAAAGAATAAAGAATACTATTTATCTTGGTGCTCCTGGCACTGGGAAAAGTTATACGATTGAACAGTTGACTGCTGAAGCGCAAAAATTTCGTACAGTATTCCACCCTGACACACAGTATAGTGATTTAGTAGGAAGTTTAAAACCAAGGATGAGAAGTAATGGTGAATCACAAACTATTAGTTATGAATTTCGCCCTGGAGCTTTCACTAATGCATTTATCCAAGCGAAAAACAATCCAAATCAGAGAGTTTTTTTAATAATTGAGGAGATTAATAGAGCACCCGCGGCAGCAGTATTCGGTGATTTATTTCAGTTACTCGACCCAGACTGTAACTATGAAATAGATATCGACCCAGATATGTTAGATTACATAAATAGTCATCTTACACAATGCATCGATAAATTATCTTTACCAGTAAATTTAACTATCTTGGCAACAATGAATAGCAGCGATCAAGGAGTTAATTTCTTGGATACTGCATTTAAACGTCGCTGGGCTATTCGATATATCCCGATTGACTATTCAAAAGCAACCCCAGGGGTACTTTATCTTCCTTTACAGGGCGATATTTATCAGGTCGAATGGAGTGATTTTTCAAAAATAATCAATGAAAGGCTCACAGTGTTGGGTATCCCCGAAGATCGTCTGCTTGGTCATCGCTTTTTATCATTAGGAGACCTAAGCGATCCTAGCTCTGCAAATGATTCACTTCGTTACAAACTCTTCGTCTATCTATGGGACGATGTTTTACGACACGGTAAAAGGTCTAATATCTTCGCAACAGAGATTGGAGGTATCAGCATCACAAGTTTCGGGCAACTAGTTGCCGCATTCTCGGAAGGTAAATCTGTTTTCGAAAGTAGCCTAGAGGAAACACTTATATCAGCTGGAACTATTCAACCAGAAGAGGTCGAATAATAATGAATATAGTTCTACATGAGGATAAGTGTGTAGTTAATAGTTTACCTAAACATGTCCGTAATATATTAAACACAGAAAACCTAATTTATAAAGAACAAGACAGACTAGATTTTTGTGGCATTGTGGTACAAAAAAACAGAGTCGATATATTTTTACCAAGAAATAGTGGAGCGACAAGAGATGAGGATCCACTAAAACTTGGCGCATCTCTTATCCGTGCAATCTATAAATATACCTTGAATAGAGATCGTACTTCAGTTTCAGATGGTGTCTCTGAAAACGTTATAGGAGATTCATTAATTAGTTTAGCATTTACACTTCTCGATGACTATATCAAGAATGGTATTTATATAAGGAGGGAATCTTCCATCAAAAAAAACATAGGAAAAACAGATTGGAAGCGAACTATTCGTAGAGTTCAAAATTATCCTGTTTCAAACTCTTTTATATATTTGAATACTCTTGGTAGGAAAAGAACTACCCATCATGATGATGAAGTATCTCGCATTCACGCGGAAGTCATTCGTGAGTTAAATGATCTCGTTGGATGGATTATCTTCGATACAACTTCAACAATTTCCTCTGAACTTGTTCATATAAACCATTCCTCTGGGGATATCAAAACTAAATTACAAATATTAGAAAAGGAAATGAGATTAATCTATGCAGACAAAGATTTAAAACTCATGAAAGATCTATCAATGTATTTATCAAATAAAAATAAATATTCGGATAACAATATCGTTATTGGCATAAATAGATTTCACACAATGTGGGAACATATGATTGATTCTTGCATGCTTTGGAAATTTGATATCAATCGTAGGCTGGCTAAGCCTAGTTATAAAATAGATAGTGAATTCAAAATTGCAGTACAAAAAGGAGGTCGTACTGACACTGTTTTGATGAATTCTGATGAAAATGTATTCGCCATTATTGATGCAAAATACTATGGTGCGAACAATGTAGCAAACCTGCCTGGATGGCCAGACCTCATCAAACAATTTTTTTATGCCTCAGCATTAAAAGATATATACCCAGAAGCTACAATCTATAACTATTTTATATTTCCAGGAATATCTGGAATCGTAGAATCAGCACATATTGAAGATCCAATCACAAGAGAGCAACAGGACGTTCAGTATCCCCCCATCAAATGTGAATATCTCAATCCAATGATGCTCATTGAATTCTATGTATCTGGAAAAAAGCTTGTAGACCTATCTGAAAAACTTCTTCATATGTAATAACTCGACTAAAAATTAAAGCCATGAAAATTATAAAAATATAATTTGGACAGATTAATTAATGTTACCGGATATAATTTATTTTATTTATATACACCTCTTGACGAAGTTAACCCAACAAAATATTTTAATTGCTGTCTTTTAGAGGGATTATCTCCCTGCTCAAAAATTGAATTAAAGTAATAAAAAAATTTATTACTTGATTATATTTATTTGACCTTTATATTTTGATTAAAAACTATACGCATATTGATCCATGTCATGTTTTCTCAACTTTATATCAGATCTATAAAAAGTATATAAGTTAAGTTTATCATATGGTTACTAAGAATATTTGTTATATATATCATTGCCGACTTGACTCGGCAACTTAGTTGTTTAGTATATAGTCGTTATATTATTTCATCCATAGACTTTAAACTTATTTATTAAACCTAACATATATTTAATTATTATTAACAAGAGGTTGATAATGACTACGTCCCCGATTTACCTTAAGCAATCATGTATTAAAACTTTAACCGCAGTTGAAGCCAATCGAGACGCCTCAAATCAACACGAATTTAACGGAGTTTCTCAACTAAAACAGATATTTGGTAAAGCTAGATTCACTAAGGAAGTAATATTTTCTATTAGAGGAACGGATACATTCTGCAAAGATACTATCACTTGGTATGATGCTAGAGAGAATTCCCCGGACAGAAGCGAGTTTCGCCTCTATTTTCGAGATAATTATGTTATGGAACAAGCTTGTGAAGGTGACAACATTATTGTTGGCATTGATAAAAGTAACCAAACTCATATTATTTTAATCAAACAGAATAATGCTGAGTATCAAGGACGCATACCTAACTGGAGTTGATTTTTGTTGTTTATTGAACTTACTAATAAAAAATTAGTAAAATTATAATTCCTTGCCCCAGAGTCAATATTCTGGGGCATTATTTATTTTCTAACTATGCTAGTTTAATATATTTAGATTTATGAACACTGGGTTCTAACACGTTTACATCAACGCTCTTGATATACTGACAAATTCTGGCCTAGATATCCTCTTTGGGTACAGTTGAGCGCATTAGTGTCAAATGTACTATTTCATGCGGTTCATAACTGCTGCGTTACTCAATGAATGCAGAAATTACTGCCCGCGTAGCTTTTTCATGCATACGCACCACCACGCCAAAAAACGTTGAGAAATGTTTAGGGTAGCTATCGTATTGTACGGAAATCCCTAGCCCGTAGACATCTTGAGCTACTTAATTAAATAGCCTATTAGGGCGCCATGATAACGTCAAATATTGATAAGCTGGCCCCAGATCTTATCAGTCCAAAACTGTGGATACGAATACGTTTCACAACAGTTGAACACTGCCGGATAGATCCCCCTGCGCCTGACCTTAGAGTTCAACCTCGAGGCTTTATCCGGTGTTAACTCAGTTCAGATTTCTTATCGGAAAAATTCGTTACAGACTTAAATGAGTTGAATTTGTCCATCAACGGCTCAAATGTATCTAGATTATCCGAGCCGATTCAATCGACTGAGATTGAGCAGCCCGTGCATAACTTACTCAACGTCAGTTTGAAAGATTTGTCGGACACCGACGATACCATTCGTTGGCATATATGAACAGAAAAGGGTAGACGTGGACAGACTAAGCAAGACAGAAAATGTGCTTACATTCCATTTTTATGGACTAAACTAGAGATTAGTATACTTGAAAAAAGCTTTGTATGGTGCCGAAGGCCGGACTCGAACCGGCACGTATTTCTACGGTTGATTTTGAATCAACTGCGTCTACCGATTTCGCCACTCCGGCACGGAAGGGATGCGGAAAACGTTGTGGATTATACCTGTCATGCGCCACCATGCAAGCACCAGCGTGTGCCTGACTCGCTAAGTGTTGAAAATTTCAGCATTCCCTCTCTCACCTGCAACCATCGTCACAGTTTGCCCCCTTATTAATCCCCCCTTCTGCGAAGCGTCCCGTTTCCCCATGCTCTACACTTCCAGTTCAACACCACACTGAGGGAAACACGATGTCGATGATAAAAAGCTACGCCGCAAAAGCGGCGGGCAGCGAACTCGAACTCTATGAATATGATGCGGGCGAGCTTAAGCCGGAAGATGTCGAAGTCCAGGTCGATTACTGCGGTATCTGCCATTCCGATTTGTCGATGATCGACAACGAATGGGGGTTCTCTCAGTATCCACTTGTTGCCGGGCATGAGGTGATTGGTCGCGTGGCGGCGCTTGGCAGCGCGGCGCAAGATAAAGGTCTGAAGGTTGGTCAGCGTGTCGGCATTGGCTGGACGGCGCGCAGCTGCGGGTACTGCGACGCCTGTATCAGCGGCAATCAGATTAACTGTCTGGAAGGTTCCGTTCCCACTATTCTCAATCGCGGTGGCTTTGCCGAGAAGCTGCGGGCCGACTGGCAGTGGGTGATCCCGCTGCCGGAGAGCATCGATCTGGCGGCGGCGGGTCCCTTGTTGTGCGGCGGTATCACGGTGTTCAAACCGCTGCTGATGCACCATATCACCGCCACCAGCCGCGTTGGGGTGATCGGCATCGGCGGCCTGGGGCATATCGCCATTAAGCTGTTACACGCGATGGGGTGCGAAGTGACCGCGTTCAGCTCCAATCCGGCGAAAGAGCAGGAAGTGCTGGCGATGGGAGCGGATAAGGTGGTTAACAGCCGCGATCCGGATGCGCTAAAAGCGCTGGCGGGCCAGTTCGATCTCATTATTAACACGGTTAACGTCGATCTCGACTGGCAGCCTTATTTTGAAGCACTGGCCTACGGCGGTAACTTCCATACCGTCGGCGCGGTGCTGAAGCCGCTGCCGGTGCCAGCGTTCACCTTAATTGCCGGCGATCGCAGCATCTCCGGTTCGGCAACCGGTACGCCGTTCGAACTGCGCAAGCTGATGAAGTTTGCCGGACGCAGCAAGGTGTCGCCCACCACCGAACTGTACCCGATGTCGCAAATTAACGACGCTATCCAGCACGTGCGTGACGGCAAAGCCCGCTACCGCGTGGTGCTGAAAGCCGACTTCTGATGCAAGGCTCAGTCCCGCAAGGGGCTGGGCTTATTGCCCGTTACGAAACGCGAGCACCGCCTGGCGGCACTGTTCCGTCACATGCTCAATGTCATGGTTCACGTCGATGCGGGCAATATCACGTTCGTCCTCCTGCGGGCACTCCAGCGCATCGAACTGGCTTTTGAGTAATCCCACAGGCATAAAATGCCCTGCCCGACGCTGCATGCGCGCCAGAATGGTCTCGTAATCGCCGTCCAGCCACAAAAAATGCACATTCGGACTGCCCTGCCGCAATATATCGCGATACTGTTTTTTTAATGACGAGCAGACAATAAACCCGGTCTCATTCTTTTTATATAAACTGTATGAAGCGTCATTTAATCGCGCTAACCACGGTAGTCGGTCTTCATCGGTTAATGGAATACCTTCAGACATTTTATCAATATTTTTGGCCGGATGGAGATCGTCACCATCAATGAATTTAGCCGATAATACTGCAGCAATTTTGCTGCCAATTAAAGATTTACCGCTACCCGAAACGCCCATCAAAATATAACTTTCCCCGGCCATTGAAAAAACTCCAGATTCATATTCCATGGCGCGATACTACGCCTTCCACATTGCAGAATTCACCTTTTTTTGGCGTGGCTGAGCAGATTTACAAGGCGCATCACGTTATGCGTAACATTGTAGTGTAACAATTTTCCAGCGTGATCTTTATCACAAATAATAACAATCAAAACCGTTTAAATGCTGCCGAGGTTACTACCTGACCAGTGAGGCATTTATGCAAGTCAAAACCCAATCCTGCGTTGTCGCGGGTAAGAAAACTGTTGCCATTACCGACCAAAATATTGAATGGAATAATAAAGGAACGCTGGTGCAAATTACCCGCGGCGGAATTTGCGGTTCCGACTTACATTATTATCAGGAAGGAAAAGTCGGTAATTTTACCGTTAAAGCACCGATGATTCTAGGCCATGAAGTTATTGGTAAAGTGGTGCACAGCGACTCAAAAGAATTACATGAAGGTCAGTCGGTGGCTATTAATCCGTCGAAGCCCTGTGGCCACTGTAAATACTGTCTGCAGCACGAAGAAAACCAGTGCACGGAAATGCGCTTTTTTGGCAGCGCCATGTATTTTCCCCACGTTGACGGCGGCTTTACCCGATTTAAAACCGTCGATACCGCGCAGTGCATCCCCTACCCCCAGCACGCCGATGAAAAAGTCATGGCCTTTGCCGAACCGCTGGCAGTCGCGATCCACGCCGCGCATGAAGCAGGAGACCTGCAGGGAAAACGCGTGTTTATCTCCGGCGTGGGGCCTATCGGCTGCCTGATCGTCAGCGCGGCGAAAACGCTCGGCGCAGCAGAAATTGTCTGTGCTGATATCAGCCCGCGCTCGCTGTCGCTGGCCCAGCAGATGGGTGCTGACACGCTGATTAACCCGCAGCAGGACTCGCTCGATGAGTGGAAAAAAGAGAAAGGCTACTTCGACGTCAGCTTCGAAGTCTCCGGTCATCCGTCCTCAATCACCACCTGCCTGGAAGTCACCCGCGCGAAAGGCGTGATGGTGCAGGTTGGCATGGGCGGCGCGGTACCGGACTTCCCGATGATGATGCTGATCGGCAAAGAGATCGCGCTCAAAGGCTCGTTCCGCTTTACCACCGAGTTTAACACCGCGGTGTCGTGGCTGGCGAATAACGTTATCGATCCACTGCCGTTACTCAGCGCTGAATATCCGTTTACCGAGCTTGAACAGGCGCTGATCTTTGCCGGGGATAAAACCCAGGCGGCGAAAGTCCAGCTCGTTTTTGCTGAAACAAAATAAGGAAGAGCATAATGAACGATCTTTTTTCACTGGATGGCAAAAATATTCTGATCACCGGTTCGGCCCAGGGTATTGGTTATTTACTGGCGACCGGGCTGGGTAAATATGGCGCGCAGATTATCGTCAATGATATTACGCCGGAGCGCGCGGAGGCTGCCGTCGCCAAACTGCAACAGGAAGGGATCCGCGCCGTTGCCGCGCCCTTCAATGTTACGCAGAAACAGGACATTGATGCCGCCATCGACCATATCGAAAAAGACATTGGCCCAATCGATGTGCTGGTGAATAACGCCGGTATTCAGCGCCGCCATCCGTTTACCGAGTTCCCGGAGCAGGACTGGAACGATGTGATTGCCGTTAACCAAACGGCGGTGTTCCTGGTCTCGCAGGCGGTAACGCGTCGCATGGTGGAACGTCAGGCCGGGAAGGTCATCAACATCTGCTCCATGCAGAGCGAACTGGGCCGCGACACCATCACGCCGTATGCCGCCTCGAAAGGCGCGGTGAAAATGCTCACCCGCGGTATGTGCGTTGAGCTGGCGCGCCACAATATCCAGGTCAACGGTATCGCACCGGGCTACTTCAAAACCGAGATGACCAAAGCGCTGGTCGAGGATGAAGCCTTCACCGCCTGGCTGTGCAAACGTACGCCAGCCGCGCGCTGGGGCGATCCGCAGGAGCTGATTGGCGCGGCGGTCTTCCTCTCTTCCAAAGCATCCGATTTTGTTAACGGGCACCTGTTGTTTGTCGATGGCGGCATGCTGGTCGCCGTCTGATACAACACAACGCAACATCACGCAGCGCCCAGGCGCTGCATTTTTGGCCACCTCTAAATAATCCGAGTTGCAGGACGGCGGCAAGTGAATGAACCCGATGAGCTTACTTGAGTAAGTGATTCAGGTGAGTGAGCGCAGCCAACACACCTGCAACTTGAAGTATGACGGGGATATAAGAGAAACGATTATGCCATTAATAATAATTGCGGCAGGCGTCGCGCTGCTCCTGGTCCTGATGATTGGTTTTAAAGTTAACGGCTTTATTGCTCTGGTCCTGGTGGCGGCGGTCGTCGGTTTTGCCGAAGGGATGGATGCCCAGGCCGTTTTGCACTCAATACAAAATGGGATCGGCGGGACGCTCGGCGGTCTGGCGATGATCCTTGGCTTCGGTGCAATGCTCGGTAAGCTGATTTCCGATACCGGCGCGGCTCAGCGCATCGCCACCACGCTGATTGGCACGTTTGGTAAAAAACGCGTGCAGTGGGCGCTGGTGATCACCGGTCTGGTGGTGGGTCTGGCGATGTTTTTCGAAGTCGGCTTTGTTCTGCTGCTGCCGTTGGTGTTTACGGTGGTGGCCTCTTCCGGCCTGCCGCTGCTGTACGTTGGCGTCCCGATGGTAGCTGCGCTGTCCGTGACCCACTGTTTTCTGCCGCCGCATCCGGGGCCGACCGCGATTGCCACCATTTTCGAGGCTAATCTCGGCACCACCCTGCTGTACGGCTTTATTATTACTATCCCGACGGTGATTGTTGCCGGGCCGCTGTTTTCTAAGCTGCTGACCCGCTTTGAGAAAGCGCCGCCGGAAGGGTTATTCAACCCGCATCTGTTCACCGAAGAAGAGATGCCGTCGTTCTGGAACAGTATCTTTGCCGCAGTAATCCCGGTCATACTGATGGCGGTCGCCGCAGTGTGCGAAATCACACTGCCGAAGACCAACAGCGTACGGGTGTTCTTTGAATTTATCGGTAACCCTGCGGTCGCGTTGTTTATCGCTATCGTGCTCGCCATTTTTACCCTTGGCCGACGTAACGGACGTACGATCGAGCAAATTATGGATATCATTGGCGACTCTATCGGTGCGATTGCGATGATTGTGTTTATCATCGCCGGGGGCGGCGCGTTTAAGCAGGTTCTGGTCGACAGCGGCGTGGGGCAATATATCTCGCACCTGATGACCGGCACGTCGCTTTCTCCGCTGCTGATGTGCTGGACGGTCGCCGCCTTGCTGCGTATCGCGCTCGGTTCAGCCACCGTGGCGGCGATCACCACCGCAGGCGTGGTACTGCCGATTATCAACGTCACTCATGCCGACCCGGCACTGATGGTGCTGGCTACCGGCGCGGGCAGCGTGATTGCCTCCCACGTTAACGATCCGGGATTCTGGCTGTTTAAAGGCTATTTTAATCTCAGCGTCGGGGAAACGTTGCGTACCTGGACGGTAATGGAGACGCTGATTTCCATTATGGGGCTGCTGGGGGTTCTGGCGCTGAACGCCATTCTGCATTAAGACGGTCATCACCGGGGAGCACAGATCCGCGCTCCCCGGCTCTGGAGAGAAAATGAGGAACCACAGAATTTCTTTGCAAGACATCGCCACGCTGGCGGGCGTGACCAAAATGACGGTGAGCCGCTACATTCGCTCGCCAAAAAAGGTCGCAAAGGAAACCGGTGAACGCATCGCGCAGATTATGGAGGAGATTAATTACATCCCCAACCGCGCGCCCGCGATGCTGCTGAATGCGCAAAGCTATACGCTTGGCGTGCTGATCCCCTCGTTTCAAAACCAGCTGTTCGCTGATATTCTGGCCGGCATTGAGTCGGTCACCTCGGATCATAACTACCAGACGCTGATCGCCAACTACAATTACGACCGGGAATCCGAGGAAGAGTCGGTGATCAATCTGCTGTCATACAATATCGACGGCATTATCCTGTCCGAGAAATATCACACCCTGCGCACGGTGAAGTTTCTGCGTTCAGCCAACATTCCGGTGGTAGAACTGATGGATATTCAGGGCGATCGTCTGGACATGGAAGTGGGCTTCGATAACCGTCAGGCGGCGTTTGATATGGTCAGCACCATGCTGGATAAACGCCAGCGGCGCAAAATCCTCTATCTCGGTTCGAAAGACGACGTCCGCGATGAACAGCGCTATCGCGGCTATTGCGATGCCATGACGCGCCGGGATCTGGTGCCGCTGCGCGTCAATCCGCGTTCTATTTCGTCCATCCATCTCGGCACCCAGATGATGCGGGACGCGCTCGCCGAGCATCCGGATTTAGACGGCGTTTTTTGCACCAACGACGATATTGCGATGGGCGCGCTGCTGCTGTGCCGCGAGCGCGATCTGGCCGTTCCGGAACAGATCTCGATTGCCGGTTTCCACGGGCTGGAAATGGGCAGGCAGATGATCCCAAGCCTCGCCAGCGTGATCACCCCGCGTTTTGACATTGGCCGCATGGCAGCGCAGATGTTGCTGAGCAAAATCAAGAACAACGACCATAACCACAACACCGTGGATTTGGGGTACCAGATTTATCACGGCAATACGCTTTAAGTCATTTTCTCTGGCCATCGCATACTCTCTTTGATGGACATTGCCTATACTCCAGGCAAGATAAATGGAGGAAATCTCAATGAGCACACCCCTGCTAATTGCCCGCACGCCGGACACCGAACTGTTTTTACTGCCAGGCATGGCCAACCGTCACGGACTGATTACCGGCGCGACCGGGACCGGTAAAACCGTCACGCTACAGAAGCTGGCCGAATCGCTGTCTGAAATTGGCGTACCGGTATTTATGGCCGATGTGAAAGGCGACTTAACCGGCGTGGCCGAGGAAGGGCAGGCCTCTGAAAAGCTGCTCGCCCGCCTGAAAAATATCGGCATTACCGACTGGCAACCGCATGCTAATCCGGTCACGGTGTGGGATATCTTCGGCGAAAAAGGTCACCCCGTGCGGGCCACGGTATCTGACCTCGGCCCGCTGCTGCTGGCCCGTTTGCTGAACCTCAACGACGTACAGTCCGGCGTGCTGGATATTATCTTCCGCATTGCTGATGACCAGGGTCTGCTGCTGCTCGATTTCAAAGACCTGCGAGCCATTACCCAGTACATCGGCGATAACGCCAAATCCTTCCAGAATCAGTATGGCAATATCAGCAGCGCCTCGGTCGGGGCAATCCAGCGTGGACTGCTGTCGCTGGAGCAACAGGGGGCGGCGCACTTCTTTGGCGAACCGATGCTGGACATCAAAGACTGGATGCGAACTGACGCCAGCGGCAAAGGGATGATCAACATCCTCAGTGCTGAGAAGCTCTACCAGATGCCCAAACTGTACGCCGCCAGTTTGCTGTGGATGCTCTCCGAACTGTACGAACAGCTGCCGGAAGCAGGCGATCTGGAGAAGCCAAAACTGGTGTTCTTCTTCGATGAAGCTCACCTGCTGTTCAACGACGCTCCGCAGGTGCTGCTGGATAAAATCGAACAGGTGATCCGCCTGATCCGCTCGAAAGGGGTCGGCGTGTGGTTCGTCTCGCAAAACCCGTCAGATATTCCAGACAACGTGCTCGGTCAGTTGGGGAACCGCGTGCAGCACGCCCTGCGCGCGTTCACACCGAAGGATCAGAAAGCGGTGAAAACCGCGGCACAAACCATGCGCGCCAACCCGGCATTTGATACCGAAAAAGCCATTCAGGAACTGGGAACCGGCGAGGCGCTGGTGTCGTTTCTGGACGCCAAAGGCAGCCCGTCGGTGGTTGAACGGGCGATGGTGATTGCGCCGTGCTCGCGGATGGGACCGGTGACGGATGACGAGCGTAACGGGCTGATTAATCACTCCTCGCTGTACGGTAAATATGAAGAACAGGTCGACCGCGAGTCCGCCTATGAGCGTTTACAGCAAGGCGTGCAGTCCAGCACCGAGCAGCAAAATACACCTCCCGCCAACGGTAAAGCGATCGATGTGGACGGCGGTATTCTCGGTGGATTGAAGGATATTCTGTTTGGCAGCACCGGACCGCGCGGCGGCAAGCGCGATGGCGTGGTACAAAGCGTGGCGAAAAGCGCGGCGCGACAGGTCACCAATCAGATAATCCGCGGCATGTTGGGAAGTTTGATGGGCGGGAGAAAACGCTAGCAGGAAGGCGCCCCTCCCGCACAGCGGGAGGGGCGAATATCAGGACTTACGCAGCATCAGCCACAGGCTTATCAGGAAGAAGCTGGCGCTTGGCAGCAACGCGCCGATAATCGGCGGAATGCCGTACACCAGCGTCAGCGGGCCAAAGATTTGGTCCAGCACATAGAACACAAAGCCGAAGCTAATCCCTGTCACCACGCGCACGCCCATCGGGACGCTACGCAGCGGACCAAAGATAAACGACAGCGCCATCAGCATCATTACCGCCACAGACAGCGGCTGGAAGACTTTGCTCCACATATTGAGCTGGTAGCGTCCGGCGTCCTGGCCGCTCGACTTCAGGTACTTCACGTAGTTATGCAGACCACTAATCGAGAGCGCATCAGGATCCAACGCCACGACGCCGAGCTTGTCGGGTGTAAGGTTGGTTTTCCAGGTGCCGCTCACCGTCTGCGAGCCGGTGATTTGCTTCGGATCGGTCAGGTTGGATTCATCCACCTGCGACAAACGCCAGACCTTCTGCTCCGGGTCAAACGTCGCGCTTGCGGCATAGCGAACGGACTGCAGACGGCGCTTGTCGTTAAAGGAGTAGATGCTAATTCCGCCTAACTCGGCGTCACCTTTCACCCGCTCAATGTAGACAAAGCTATCGCCATCTTTCGCCCACAAACCTTGCTGGGTAGAGAGCAGCGAGCCGCCGTACATCTGCTGCGCACGGTAGTTACGCGCCATCTGTTCGCCCTGCGGCGCCACCCATTCGCCGATGGCCATCGTCAGCAACACCAGCGGAATCGCGGTTTTCATCACCGACAACGCCACCTGCATACGGGTAAAGCCAGAAGCCTGCATGACCACCAGTTCACTGCGCTGCGCCAGCATGCCCAGCCCGAGCAAAGCACCCAGCAGCGCCGCCATCGGGAAGAAGATCTGGATATCTTTCGGCGCGCTGAGCAGGGTATACAGCCCGGCGCCCATCGCATCGTAGCTCCCCTGCCCGGCTTTTTTCAGCTGGTCGACAAACTTGATGATCCCGGAGAGCGACACCAGCATGAACAACGTCATCATGATGGTGGTGAAAATGGTTTTACCGATATAGCGGTCAAGTACACCAAAAGGCTGCATTATACCGCTCCTTTACGCATAAAACGGGCACGTAAGCGGCGCATCGGCACCGTATCCCAGAGGTTAAGCACAATCGCCAGCGCCAGATACGCCAGGTTAACCGTCCACATCCAGAACACCGGATCCAGCTTGCCTTTGCCGCCATTCGACTTCAGCGATGTCTGAACCAGGAAGAACAGCAAATAAAGCAGCATTGCTGGCAGCATGGACAGTACGCGACCCTGACGCGGGTTAACCACGCTCAGCGGTACAACCATCAGCGCCATCATAAATACGGTGAATACTAACGTGATACGCCAGGTCAGCTCCGCACGGGCGCGATCGGTGTCGGTCGTCCATAGCGTACGCATGGTCATCTGGTCGGTATCGTTTGGATCCAGCGCCACGGCCTGATGACCGATAATCGCCTGATAATTCTGGAAGTCGGTAATGCGGAAATCGCGCAGCAGCGCGGTCCCTTCAAAACGCGTCCCCTGGTTCAGCGTCACGACCTGAGAGCCATCGCGCAATTGAGTAAGATGACCGGAGTCCGCTACCACCACCGAAGGACGGGCGTTACCTTTCGGGCGGATTTGCGCGAGGAACACATCGTTGAAGTTACTGCCGTCAACGCTTTCGATAAACAGCACCGAGCCGCCGTTAGTCGCCTGCTGGAATTGCCCCTGAGCAAGCGCCGCCATACCGGGGTTCGCTTTCGCCTCCGCCAGGACTTCGTCCTGATGTCTGGAGGACCACGGTCCGGCCCACATCACGTTGACCGCCGCAATAATACTGGTAAACAGCGCCAGCACCATCGCCGCTTTCACTAAGACAGCCTTGCTCAGCCCGCAGGCGTGCATGACCGTAATTTCACTTTCGGTATACAGTTTGCCCAGCGTCATCAGCAGCCCGAGGAACAGGCTTAATGGCAAGATAAGTTGCGCCATTTCTGGCACGCCCAGCCCCAGCAGCGAGAGCACCAGATTCGCCGGGATATCACCGTCAACCGCCGCACCAAGGATCCTGACTAACTTTTGACAAAAGAAGATCAAAAGCAGGATGAATAGGATCGCAAGTTGGCTTTTGAGCGTTTCCCGAACCAGATATCTTATGATTATCACTTTAAATACGCCCGTAAAAACCCGTCTTTTGCCGGAATTTAGCTTGTTTCATGGCTTAAACGTCATTTATTCTCTTGAGTCGTCGAAATCGTCGCTAAGATCATTATACTCAACGGATCCACCTCTCAGAAATTGTTCTGACGTGCCAATGCCGTAATAACGTTAAGATTAACACGAAGTCACCGCAACAGCGGGTATGAGTTACGAAAGCTTGCAATTCTATCCGTAGCCACCGCCGTTGTCTTTAAGATTCAGGAGCGTAGTGCATGGAGTTCAGTGTAAAAAGCGGTAGCCCGGAGAAACAGCGGAGTGCGTGCATCGTCGTGGGTGTCTTTGAACCACGCCGTCTCTCTCCGATTGCAGAGCAGCTCGACAAGATCAGCGACGGGTACATCAGCGCACTGCTGCGTCGTGGCGAACTGGAAGGCAAACCAGGTCAAACCCTGTTGCTGCACCATGTTCCTAACGTTCTGTCTGAGCGAATTCTCCTCATTGGTTGTGGCAAAGAGCGCGAGCTTGATGAGCGCCAGTACAAGCAGGTCATTCAGAAAACCATCAATACGCTGAATGATACTGGCTCAATGGAAGCCGTCTGCTTCCTGACTGAGCTGCATGTCAAAGGGCGCAATAACTACTGGAAAGTGCGTCAGGCCGTTGAGACAGCACAGGAAACGCTGTACAGCTTTGATCAACTGAAGACCAACAAAAGCGAGCCGCGTCGTCCGCTGCGTAAAATGGTCTTCAACGTACCGACCCGCCGGGAACTGACCAGCGGTGAGCGTGCGATCCAGCACGGTCTGGCGATCGCCGCCGGCATTAAAGCGGCAAAAGATCTCGGCAACATGCCGCCGAACATCTGTAACGCCGCCTACCTTGCTTCTCAGGCGCGCCAGCTGGCAGACAGCTACAGCAAAAATGTTGTAACCCGCGTGATCGGCGAGCAGCAGATGAAAGAGCTGGGCATGCACTCTTATCTGGCCGTCGGTCACGGCTCGCAGAATGAGTCGCTGATGTCGGTCATCGAGTACAAAGGCAATCCGTCCGAAGACGCACGTCCGATCGTGCTGGTCGGTAAAGGGTTAACCTTTGACTCTGGCGGTATCTCCATCAAACCAGCCGAAGGCATGGATGAGATGAAATACGACATGTGCGGCGCGGCAGCGGTATATGGCGTGATGCGCATGGTGGCCGAGCTTCAACTGCCAATCAACGTCGTCGGCGTGCTGGCAGGCTGCGAAAACATGCCGGGTGGCCGTGCGTATCGTCCAGGCGACGTGCTGACCACCATGTCTGGTCAGACCGTTGAAGTACTCAATACCGATGCCGAAGGCCGTCTGGTCCTGTGCGACGTATTAACTTACGTCGAGCGCTTTGAGCCAGAAGCGGTGATTGACGTCGCAACCCTGACCGGCGCGTGCGTGATTGCGCTGGGCCATCACATCACCGGCCTGATGTCGAACCACAACCCGCTGGCGCATGAGCTGATCGGTGCGTCCGAACAGGCTGGCGACCGCGCGTGGCGTTTGCCGCTGGGTGATGAATACCAGGAGCAGCTAGAGTCCAACTTTGCGGATATGGCGAACATCGGCGGACGTCCTGGCGGCGCCATTACCGCGGGCTGCTTCCTGTCACGCTTTACCCGTAAGTACAACTGGGCGCACCTCGATATCGCCGGTACCGCATGGCGTTCAGGGAAAGCCAAAGGCGCAACCGGTCGTCCGGTGGCGCTGCTGTCGCAGTTCCTGCTCAATCGTGCCGGTTTTAACGGCGAAGAGTAAGGCGGTAAGCACAAGCAATAAGACCCGTAGGCCGGATAAGCGCAACGCCATCCGGCCTACGGTTGTGCATCATGGCAACGCATTTAAATTCACCAGAAGAAGCCCCATATATGAGAAACGCAACTTTCTATCTTCTGGACAATGACACGCAACACGATGGCTTAAGCGCCGTCGAGCAGTTGGTGTGTGAAATTGCCGCAGAACGTTGGCGTGCTGGCAAGCGCGTGCTGATCGCCTGCGAAAACGAAAAGCAGGCTCTTCGACTGGATGAAGCCCTGTGGGCAAGACCGGCAGAAAGCTTTGTTCCGCATAATCTGGCAGGTGAAGGCCCCAGAGGCGGCGCACCGGTAGAGATTGCCTGGCCGGAGAAACGCAACAGCAGCCCGCGCGACCTGCTTATCAGTTTGCGCGTTGGCTTTGCAGATTTTGCCACCGCTTTCACAGAAGTGATAGACTTCGTCCCTTACGAAGATTCTTTGAAACAATCGGCACGCGATCGCTACAAAGCTTACCGCGTGGCTGGTTTTAACCTGAATACGGCAACCTGGAAATAATGGAAAAGACATACAACCCACAAGATATCGAACAGCCGCTTTACGAGCACTGGGAAAAGCAGGGCTATTTCAAACCTAACGGCGATGAAAGCAAAGAGTCCTTCTGCATCATGATCCCGCCGCCGAACGTCACCGGCAGTTTGCATATGGGTCATGCTTTCCAGCAAACCATCATGGATACCATGATCCGCTACCAGCGCATGCAGGGTAAAAACACCCTGTGGCAGGCCGGTACCGATCACGCGGGTATCGCAACCCAGATGGTGGTTGAGCGTAAGATTGCCGCTGAAGAAGGTAAAACCCGCCACGACTACGGTCGCGAAGCGTTTATCGACAAAATCTGGCAGTGGAAAGCGGAATCCGGCGGCACCATCACCCGCCAGATGCGCCGTCTCGGCAACTCCGTTGACTGGGAGCGCGAGCGCTTCACTATGGACGAAGGTCTTTCCAATGCCGTGAAAGAAGTCTTCGTTCGCCTGTACAAAGAAGACCTGATTTATCGTGGCAAGCGCCTGGTGAACTGGGACCCGAAACTGCGCACCGCGATTTCCGACCTGGAAGTGGAAAACCGCGAGTCGAAAGGCTCAATGTGGCACATCCGCTATCCGCTGGCCGACGGTGCGAAAACCGCTGATGGTAAAGATTACCTGGTCGTCGCCACCACCCGTCCGGAAACCGTACTGGGCGATACCGGCGTGGCCGTCAACCCAGAAGATCCGCGTTATAAAGATCTGATTGGCAAATTTGTTGTTCTGCCGCTGGTTAACCGCCGCATTCCCATCGTCGGCGATGAACACGCTGATATGGAAAAAGGCACCGGCTGCGTGAAGATCACCCCGGCGCACGACTTTAACGACTACGAAGTCGGAAAACGTCACGGCCTGCCGATGATCAATATTCTGACCTTTGACGGCGACATCCGTGAAACCGCGGAAGTGTACGACACCAAAGGCGAAGAGTCCGACGTTTATTCCAATGAAATCCCGGCCGAGTTCCAGAAGCTGGAACGCTTTGCCGCGCGTAAAGCGGTGGTTGCCGCCGTTGATGCGCTGGGCCTGCTGGAAGAAATTAAACCGCACGACCTGACCGTACCTTACGGCGACCGTGGCGGCGTGGTTATTGAACCGATGCTGACCGACCAGTGGTACGTCCGTGCCGACGTGCTGGCGAAACCGGCGGTTGAAGCGGTTGAAAACGGCGACATTCAGTTCGTACCGAAGCAGTACGAAAACATGTACTTCTCCTGGATGCGCGATATTCAGGACTGGTGTATTTCCCGTCAGCTGTGGTGGGGTCACCGTATCCCGGCATGGTATGACAACGACGGCAACGTCTACGTTGGCCGTACTGAAGACGAAGTGCGTCAGGAAAACAACCTCGGTGCCGACATTCAGCTTCGCCAGGACGAAGACGTACTCGATACCTGGTTCTCCTCCGCACTGTGGACCTTCTCTACCCTGGGCTGGCCGGAAAACACCGACGCGCTGCGTCAGTTCCACCCAACCAGCGTGATGGTTTCCGGTTTCGACATCATCTTCTTCTGGATTGCCCGCATGATCATGATGACCATGCACTTCATCAAAGATGAAAACGGCAAGCCGCAGGTGCCGTTTAAGACCGTCTACATGACCGGTCTGATCCGCGACGACGAAGGCCAGAAGATGTCCAAATCCAAGGGCAACGTCATTGACCCGCTGGATATGGTCGACGGTATCTCCCTGGCAGAACTGCTGGAGAAACGTACCGGCAACATGATGCAGCCGCAGCTGGCCGAGAAGATTGCCAAGCGTACCGAGAAGCAGTTCCCGGACGGCATCGAGCCGCACGGCACCGACGCACTGCGCTTCACCCTGGCGGCGCTGGCCTCTACCGGTCGCGACATCAACTGGGATATGAAGCGTCTGGAAGGTTATCGTAACTTCTGTAACAAGCTGTGGAACGCCAGCCGCTTCGTGCTGATGAACACCGAAGACCAGGATTGCGGCTTCAACGGCGGCGAAATGACCCTGTCGCTGGCGGATCGCTGGATCCTTGCTGAATTCAACCAGACCATCAAAGCGTACCGCGAAGCGCTGGACAACTTCCGCTTCGACATCGCCGCGGGCATTCTGTACGAATTCACCTGGAACCAGTTCTGCGACTGGTATCTGGAGCTGACCAAGCCGGTAATGAACGGCGGTTCCGAGTCTGAACTGCGCGGTACCCGCAATACGCTGGTCACCGTTCTGGAAGGTCTGCTGCGCCTGGCGCATCCGATCATCCCGTTCATCACCGAGACCATCTGGCAGCGCGTGAAGGTGATTTCCGGTATTACCGCCGACACCATCATGCTGCAACCGTTCCCGGAATATAACGCCGCACAGGTTGATGAAGCCGCACTGGCTGATACCGAATGGCTGAAGCAGGCGATCGTTGCCGTACGTAACATCCGTGCGGAAATGAACATCGCCCCAGGTAAACCGCTCGAACTGTTGCTGCGCGGTTGCAGCGCTGATGCGATGCGCCGTGTGAACGATAACCGCAGCTTCCTGCTGAACCTGGCGCGTCTGGAAAGCATCACCGTGCTGCCAGCCGATGACAAAGGTCCAGTCTCCGTGACCAAAATCATCGACGGCGCCGAGCTGCTGATCCCGATGGCTGGCCTCATCAATAAAGAAGATGAGCTGGCGCGTCTGGCGAAAGAAGTGGCGAAAATCGAAGGTGAGATTGCCCGTATCGAAGGCAAACTTTCCAACGAAGGTTTCGTTGCTCGCGCACCGGAAGCAGTTATCGCCAAAGAGCGTGAGAAGCTGGACGGTTATGCGGAAGCGAAAGCGAAGCTGATAGAACAGCAGGCGGTCATCGCCGCGCTGTAATTGCCGTTGACGTTATACACGTATTAAAGGCCGGAGCATGCTCCGGCCTTGTTGTATCAGATGAACGGGAAGTAGGTCATCACACCACGTGATACCCACATCGCCGGACCTGTTTCCAACGCCTCTGTATGGTCAGTCAGTTCCAGCGCATCCAAATCCCCTTGTACATGGGAGTTACTGGCCAGCCAACTGACCAGCCACATTTTCATCCACGGATAAGCTAGCCCAAACGTGATGCCTGAAATAAACAACACCAGTACAAAACGCCAGATCAGGCCATGTGCAGTGACGGAAGAATGAAAGCGGATTTTGCCCTCGGCCAGCGCCAGGTTATTCATGAACAGATTACGTAGCGTGGTGTATAAATAGCTTCCAACCACAATAATTCCGGCGAAATAGAGAAAATAGCTCGCCATTATTTTGCTCTGATTCTCCAGGATAAATTCGTCGTCGGCCACGCCTAACACAGCCAACATCACCATTTGCAGAAAAATAGGGGCAATTAGCCAGACAATCACAACAACAAATGGCAGCAGTACCAGCACGGCTTTAATACACCCCACTATGCTTGCTTTCATATTGACGTTAATAGTAAAGCGGTGAATACCAAAATTACCGCCATTACCCACTAACTGCATCCATTTTGCATAGGTAATACCGTAGGTGATACCCATGCCCACAATTCCCACCAACGCGATAAATGCTATTCTGATAAGCATTCCAGTACTGCCCTCAATCCAGTCGGTGGCAAGTATCAGAAGATAAATCACTCCCCAGTTCACCACAGCAAGCACCACTGGCACAACCAGTAAAAAAAGCCATGCATGTAATTGTGAGCAGTCAAAACCAAAACGCACACCGTTAAGCGACGTCATCATCGCCTGATACTGCAGGCTTTTTATGGTCATTAATGGAAGGACAGCTACCAGTAAACCAATCAAAGTAAAACCAACGAGAGGGCTGCCGTTAGCAATAGAACTCATGCTGGCACCATAAATCACCATAATCGACAAGAAGCTTACGAATATCGCGCCACCTGTCGCCTTATAGGTAAAGGGTTGGCCATTGAGAGTCATATTCTCGTAAATATAACGCCGACATTTCACTATCGCCCACGGTGTATAAATACCCAGAGTAATACAACACAGCAAAAAATTGACAATGCAAATAATAAAGTACTGCCATCCTTTACCGATAAAAATAAATGTGTGCCGTTGATTTTCCCGGCCACCAACAAAATCATTCATGAACAATATCCCTAATATAAATTCCATTAAGATAAAAAATAAAAACCAGTGTTTATTTACTGGTTCGTTTACAATACTATTTTTAATTAGCCAATGTATTTTAATTTTTTCTGATTCAGGAACGTCTTGCACCCGACAGAAGAGAGTGGTATTAAATAAATATATAAGTGTATTTTTAGAATTGAGCCATATTATGAATGTTGTGCTACCCTCCACGCTTACGCTGCGCCGAATCACCGCAGCAGATAATGCCGCTATCGCTGCGGTGATCCGCAAAGTTTCCGCTGAATACGGGCTTACTGCCGATAAGGGCTATACCGTTGCCGACCCTAATCTGGATGAACTATTCCAGGTTTACAGCCAGCCGGGCGCGGCCTACTGGGTGGTTGAGCAAAACGGTGAAGTCGTGGGCGGCGGCGGCGTTGCGCCGTTAGGATGTAGCGAACCGGACATTTGCGAACTGCAAAAGATGTACTTCCTGTCGAGCGCACGCGGTCAGGGGCTGGCGAAAAAGCTGGCGCTGATGGCCCTCGAACATGCCCGTGAACAGGGTTTCAAACAGTGCTATCTGGAGACCACGGCGTTTCTGACCGAGGCAATCCGCCTGTATGAACATTTAGGGTTTGAGCATATCAGCGAAGCGCTGGGCTGCACCGGGCACGTAGATTGCGAAGTGCGGATGTTAAAACCCCTCTGACTTCAGCCGGAGGGGCAATGGTTGTGTTACTGCATTTCGGCGGAGAGCATCAGCCGAATGACGCCAGCCGCGCGAGCGGTTGGCAGCGTCAGCACCTGTGACCATAAATCCTGCACCATTTCACAAGCGACTTTCTCTTTGCCCACACCTTTACTCGGATCAGCCATAATCTGGATATCCGGTCCAAAGCGCTGTACCAATCCCGGGCCGATGGATTGCAGATCCTGAAGCGCCAGCTGTTTCTCTTGCGCCGTAACCGTATGTTTGTTCGGGCCATAAGCCGCGTGCATCATACTCATGTCGCTGGCCATTCGACGATTCATCAGCTCCCGCGGAATAATACGCACCGGGTTAATCCCGCCTTTCACCGCCGGGAACAGAAAGCGAAAACACTCGTCATCGCCCACTTTTGCCACCGCAGCAATCTGCTCTAGGTTAATTTTCATATACTCAATCACATTGGCATCGGGTGCCTGCTGCAAACGCGCCATCTGTACCTGCAGGATTTGCGGCTGAATAGCGTCGATAATCTGTTGTTCGCTTTTCCCAGCTTCTTTCAGTTGCGTTGCCTGGTTGAGGATGTTCTGCCATAACGCGGGTTCTTGCTCTTTAAGTACCTGATAAACAGGCATTGCCAGCATCGCATTTTCAAATTTCTGCGCGTCCGTCAGCCCATAATCAGGGCTTTCGCGCGGGATCAGGTAGTGCACATCAAACAGATTCCACGCGACAATCGCTACCACAAAAACCACCGCGCCGGAGATCTTTCCCAGCCAGCCTTTTTTGCGAAACATGCCAACGACGATAGCAATCACCGCCCCGATATAACCCGCCAACAATACGTGTGCCCAGTTCATTAACCATCCTTATGCAAAACAGTCTCTGTTGCGGGGATATATTTCCCCTTCGTGTGTTTTGATTATTACGGCAGCAGCGAGCGATTTCCAGCCACCAGATTTTGCTAATGGAAACAGGAAAGGTAAAACCGCGCGACGATTAGCGCCGCGCGTCAGAGAAGAGAGTCAGGCTGGCACGCCGCTGTGGAAGCGGAATTCATCGTCGGGAGAAGTAATCAATGCGGCTTCTACTTCGCCAAAGAACCGCACCCGACTACTGATATCGTCGGCAGAAACCTGCTGTGCCAGCGCCAGATAGTCTTGATAGTGCCGCGCCTCGGATCGCAGCAGCGAAAGATAAAATGCCTGTAAATCGTCATCCAAATACGGCGCCAGCGCGGCGAACCGTTCACAAGAACGCGCCTCAATGTAAGCCCCGCAAATCAGTTTATCGATTAGCGTTAATGGCTCGTGGGTTCGCACCTCTTTGAGCATGCCTTTGGCATAACGGCTGGCGGTAATTTTGACGTAGGGAATGTTGCGGCTCATCATCGCCTCACGCACCTGCCAGAAGTGGTGCAGCTCTTCTTTGATCAGCAAAACCATGCTGTCGATCAGCTTGCGCCCCCACGGGTCGTCAGTTTGCGGCATTACGCTTTTGCTTATCTGTTTATTCAGCGCGATAAAATCCGGTTCATCCCCTTCTCTGAAAGCATACGCTTCATAGGGTTTCAGCCAGTCCAGTAGCGCCTGCGATCCCTGTTTATCTGCAACATACTTACGCACCAGCAGCATGGCCGTTTGCGCCGCTTTCAGCTCGCAGACGAGATGATCCGTCAGTAACAGAGGGAGATTCGCCGGGGCTCGCGCTTTATCAAGCCAGGCCTGGGGCGTTTTACAGTGCAGGAAGTTGTGGATCGGGGAAAGTATTTGCAGGTAATCCATACGTTATCCTTGGCCTACGGCAGCAGACGCTACCGTAGGTCAGCAGATGACTTAGTGACGCACGCCGTCATCATCTTCGTCGACGAGGTCTTCATCGTCGCCGTCTTCACCTTCTTCGCCGTTCGGGTCTTCAAAATAGGTGCCCCAACCGTCGTATTCCACATCAAATTTTTCAGCCAGGTTCATCAGTTGCTCAACCTGAGCGTCGATTAACTCGGCATTCAGAGCACATTCGCTCAGGATGTCACAGCAAATAACCGTGTCGCCCTCTTCCACTTCCAGCTCTTCCGGCTCGGTCACTTCATAACCCAGCTTGAAGGCTTCTACTGCCGCTTTTTCCAGGGTTTCAAAGTCGTCCGCGGAAAGGTGATGCTCGATGGTGTACAGCGCGTCTGGATCGCTGCCATCTTCGAGTAACTCTTCAATAATCAAGCGCGTTTCTTCACGCTGTTCTTCCAGTAGTTCCGGGTTTGCCATGGCTCATTCCTCATAATGTCCTGCCGATACTCTTATTGTCACATACCGCTGTCATTGCCTCCACCTTTCCAGGAAAGATTTGTTAAACAAGGTTGCAAATGAATAAACATCCATATAAATTGAATTTTAATTCAATAAATGGCCTAAGCCATGTGAGGGAACTATGTCTGCGTTTTATCAGAAACATTTTTTGAAACTGCTTGATTTCACCTCTGCTGAACTCACGTCACTGCTCCAGCTCGCCGCGCAGCTCAAGACGGATAAGAAAAACGGTACCGAGGTCGCTAAACTCACCGGTAAAAACATCGCGCTCATCTTCGAAAAAGACTCAACCCGCACCCGTTGCTCTTTCGAAGTTGCCGCATACGATCAGGGCGCGCGCGTGACGTATCTCGGGCCGAGCGGCAGCCAGATTGGTCATAAAGAGTCGATCAAAGACACCGCCCGCGTACTCGGTCGTATGTACGACGGTATTCAGTATCGGGGCCACGGTCAGGAAATTGTCGAGACGCTGGCGGAATATGCCGGAGTTCCGGTTTGGAACGGATTAACCAACGAATTTCACCCCACCCAGTTGCTGGCGGATTTACTCACGATGCAGGAACACCTGCCGGGTAAAGCGTTTAATGAGATGGTGCTGGTCTACACCGGCGATGCCCGCAACAATATGGGCAATTCCATGCTGGAAGCCGCTGCGTTAACCGGACTGGATCTGCGCCTGGTCGCGCCCCAGGCCTGCTGGCCGGAGGAAAGCCTCGTTGCGGAGTGTAAAGCGCTGGCACAGAAAAACGGCGGCAATATAACGCTAACCGAAGATGTCGCCACGGGCGTGAAAGGCGCGGACTTCATCTATACCGACGTCTGGGTATCGATGGGCGAAGCGAAAGAGAAATGGGCCGAACGTATTACGCAACTGCGTAAGTACCAGGTTAATAGCGCGATGATGGCGTTGACCGGCAATCCGCAGGTGAAATTCCTGCACTGCCTGCCCGCGTTCCATGACGATCAAACCACGCTTGGCAAACAAATGGCGCAGGAATATGGTCTGCACGGCGGCATGGAAGTGACCGACGAGGTGTTTGAGTCACCCGCCAGTATCGTATTTGATCAGGCGGAAAACCGGATGCACACCATCAAAGCGGTGATGGTCGCGACGCTTTCCAAATAATAGCGTTGCGCGATTGAATTGCCGGATGGCGATGCTGACGCACCCTATCCGGCCTACCATCATGCTTCCGTAGGCCGGATAAGTCGCACCCGGCAAACCGGTTTATGCTACCCGCATTTTCACCACGGCTTTGCGTACCAGCGCCGGAGCGCCGACCGCGCACAGCGGTTTATGCACTTCACCCGGATAAAAGACAACGAAGTCACCTTCATTCAGCACCACCGTTTTCTCCTGTTCGCCTTCCGGCAGGAAGGCGATATCTTTATCCGCCAACCAGTCAGTTTCCGGTGCGCCCGCAGGCTGCGTGCTGAAAGTCATGCCTTCCTGACCTTTGAGCAGGATCTGAATATCCAGATAGCGAGCGTGATATTCGGCGCGGCGCTGCGCAAACGGCTCCGTCATATCTTCAGCAATCAGATAGAACAGACGTTCGCCGTCGATGTCGTGCTTACCCTTTTCCGTCGCATCCGTCACGTGCGCTTTAATGTGCTCAATCGCCTGACGCAGCTCTTCCGGCAGCCAGGCATCCAGGTTGTGAATATTGCCGACAATCATTTCAAACCCCTTAATTAAAACATCGTTTCATTTTGGTTGTTATACGAAAAAACGGTCTGCCATACCACTGCTATTTGCCGATATTTTGCGTCAACGCATGTTTATCGCTGATGATGTTAAATAATTGCTAATAGCCAGCAACAGGTTATGCATAAACTCTGCATAACTTTCGTCTCATACTTTTCAACTCAGTCACTAACTCACTGTTATAGAAAGCTTTGTTAGAAAAACCAGCTATCGATCACAGTTTACGTCTCCTTCGTTATCTTTCTTCATCGTCATATTTATTTTGAAATAAACCTTACAGCACAAATAATAAAATAATAGATTCGCATAAAAATTCATTAAATATAGAAAAACATATAAAAATCAATGTACTATTTAATTTATTAAATATTTAGATATGTACATAAAATTAACACGGTTAAATAACAAGACATATTCCTGCGTAGTAATTCAATTATTCATATTTTTATTTTTTAAATTCTCAGAGCCATCTCATAAATTAAACAACAAATGCCAAACATCGACCTGACTGTGAAATGAATCACGTTTCTCTATCAGATAAGATCTAAATATAGATTCTGAAATCAGCTGAAAAACCATGACTGCAATAAACATTATTTGCAGGCACCTCCTCTTTATTTTTTAAAATCGTATTAAAGGAATAATGATGGAAAAGCATTATGTCGGGTCTGAAATCGGTCAATTACGTAGCGTAATGCTACATCGCCCTAACCTCAGCCTAAAAAGGCTGACGCCGTCAAATTGCCAGGAACTGCTTTTTGATGATGTTCTTTCGGTAGAACGTGCAGGAGAAGAGCATGACATTTTCGCCAACACGTTACGTCAACAGGGAATTGAGGTTCTGTTACTCACTGATTTATTGGCACAAACTCTGGATATCCCCGATGCCAAAAGCTGGCTACTGGATACACAAATTTCTGATTATCGCCTTGGCCCCGCTTTCGCCACGGATATTCGCGCCTGGCTTGCAGATATGCAGCACCGGGAGCTCGCCCGACATTTAAGCGGTGGGCTGACATACGGAGAAATTCCTGCCTCAATCAAAAATATGGTGGTCGATACTCACGATATTAATGACTTTATTATGAAGCCATTACCAAACCACTTATTTACCCGCGACACCTCATGCTGGATATATAACGGCGTATCCATTAATCCGATGGCAAAAACTGCACGTCAACGAGAAACTAATAACTTGCGGGCGATTTACCGTTGGCATCCACAATTTGCCGATGGTGATTTTATTAAATATTTCGGCGATGAAAATATTAATTACGACCACGCCACATTAGAAGGTGGAGATGTGCTGGTCATTGGTCGCGGCGCAGTTCTCATCGGTATGTCGGAACGTACCACGCCGCAGGGCATTGAGTTCCTTGCCCAGTCGCTATTTAAGCATCGCCAGGCAGAACGCGTCATCGCAGTCGAACTACCGAAACATCGCTCCTGTATGCACCTCGATACCGTCATGACCCACATCGATATCAATACCTTCTCCGTCTACCCGGAAGTGGTGCGCCCGGATGTCCAGTGCTGGACCCTGACACCAGACGGGCGTGGCGGCCTGAAACGCACCCAGGAAAGTACGCTGGTACATGCCCTCGAAAAAGCACTTGGCCTCGACCAGATCAATCTGATCACCACCGGTGGCGACGCCTTCGAAGCTGAACGCGAACAGTGGAATGACGCGAACAATGTTCTGACGCTGCGCCCCGGGGTTGTGGTGGGCTACGAACGCAACATCTGGACCAACGAAAAATACGACAAAGCAGGCATCACTGTTTTACCCATTCCTGGCGACGAACTGGGACGTGGGCGCGGCGGTGCGCGCTGCATGAGTTGCCCGCTGGAACGCGACGGTATTTAAGGAGACGTTATGGAAAACAAACCTACCCTGGTTGTGGCGCTGGGCGGCAATGCGCTACTCAAACGCGGCGAACCGCTGGAAGCCGACATCCAACGCAAGAATATTGAGCTGGCGGCAAGAACTCTCGCTCAACTCACGCAGCAGTGGCGCGTAATTCTGGTACACGGCAATGGCCCGCAGGTTGGACTTTTGGCGTTACAAAACAGTGCGTATGCCAACGTCACCCCCTATCCGCTCGATATTCTCGGCGCAGAAAGTCAGGGAATGATTGGCTATATGCTGCAACAGGCCCTGAAAAACCAGCTCCCACAGCGTGAAATTAGTGTCCTGCTGACTCAGGTTGAAGTCGATGCCCACGATCCGGCCTTCAGCAATCCCACCAAATATATCGGGCCGATTTATGACGAACCCCAGGCCCATGCATTACAGGCGGAAAAAGGCTGGGTTTTCAAAGCCGATGGTAAAGCGTTCCGCCGTGTTGTGACCTCTCCACAACCCAAACGTATCGTGGAAAGTGACGCCATTCGCACACTGATCGCCCGCGATCATCTGGTTATCTGCAACGGCGGTGGCGGCGTACCGGTGGTGGAAAAAGCCGATGGCTACCACGGTATTGAAGCGGTGATCGACAAAGATCTCTCCGCCGCCCTGCTCGCCAAACAAATCCACGCCGATGCGCTGCTGATCCTGACCGATGCCGATGCGGTGTATCTCGACTGGGGCAAACCTACCCAGCGCCCGCTGGCCCAGGTTACGCCGGAACGGCTCGGCGAAATGCAATTCGACGCCGGTTCAATGGGCCCCAAAGTCACCGCCTGCGCGGAATTTGTCTCTCACTGTCACGGGATTGCTGGCATCGGCTCGTTGGCTGACGGTTCGGCCATTCTCGCCGGTGACAAAGGCACGCTAATTCGGCGCGAAGCCAATGATGTTAACGCTTAAGGCTTTTTTTGCTGGGTAAAGCGAAGCCTTATCCAGCCTACATAAGGATATTTTCATGACTGTTAACCTGAAAAATCGCAATTTTCTCAAATTGCTGGACTACACCCCAACGGAAATCCAGTACCTGATCGATCTGGCTATCGAGTTAAAAACGGCAAAAAAAGCCGGACGCGAAAGGCAAACGCTGGTCGGTAAAAATATCGCGCTAATCTTCGAAAAAACGTCAACTCGCACCCGCTGCGCCTTTGAAGTCGGCGCTTTCGATCAGGGCGCACAGGTGACCTACCTTGGCCCAAGCGGCTCGCAGATTGGTCATAAAGAGTCGATGAAAGATACCGCCCGCGTGTTAGGTCGCATGTATGACGGTATTGAATACCGCGGCTACGGCCAGGAGATCGTGGAAGAACTGGGGCAGTTCGCTGGTGTGCCGGTCTGGAACGGGCTGACGAATGAATTCCACCCTACGCAGATCCTCGCGGATCTGATGACCATGCTGGAACACGCCCCGGGTAAAACCTTACCCGAACTGAGCTTCGCTTACCTTGGTGACGCCCGCAATAACATGGGCAATTCGCTGATGGTCGGCGCGGCGAAAATGGGGATGGATATTCGTCTGGTCGCACCGAAATCCTTCTGGCCGGACGAGGCGCTGGTTGCCGAATGCCGTGAAATCGCCAGCGTGACGGGCGCGCGCATTACGCTCACAGAGGATGTTGAGGAAGGCGTTTACGACGTGGACTTTCTCTACACCGATGTCTGGGTTTCGATGGGAGAACCCAAAGAGGCGTGGGCAGAACGCGTCAGCCTGATGACGCCTTATCAAATTAACCAGCAGGTCATCGATGCGACCGGCAATCCCAATGTGAAATTCATGCACTGCCTGCCTGCCTTCCATAACGAGCACACCAAAGTGGGCCGTGAAATCGAAGCGGCTTACGGCCTGAAAGGGCTTGAAGTCACGGATGAGGTATTTGAGTCAGCGCATTCCATCGTCTTCGACGAAGCAGAAAACCGGATGCATACCATTAAAGCGGTCATGGTAGCGACACTCGGCGACTAACCCCAGCGGGCATGTGTCGCCTGGCGGCATATGCCCAAGCTATCCGGAGAACATCATGGGCAAATTCAAATTTCCCAGCGCGTATACCATCCTGTTTATTCTCATTGCGCTCGTCGCCGTTATGACCTGGATTGTCCCTGCCGGGAAATACCAGATGGCGATGAATGCCACCCTGGGCAAAGAAGTGCCGGTTGCCGGTACCTATGCCCCAACAGAGGCGCATCCACAAGGTTTAACGGCTGTACTGCTGGCTCCGATTGACGGGCTTTATAACCACGAAACCTACACCGCAGGCGCGATTGATGTGGCGTTGTTTGTCCTGATTATTGGCGGGTTTCTCGGCGTGGTAAACAAAACGGGCGCCATCGACGCAGGAATCGAACGCGTGACGGTCAGGCTGAACGGCAAAGAAGAGTGGATGATCCCCATCCTGATGGGACTTTTCGCCGCCGGAGGCACGATTTACGGCATGGCGGAAGAATCACTTCCTTTCTACACCTTATTGGTTCCGGTCATGATGGCTGCGCGCTTTGATCCACTGGTTGCTGCTGCAACCGTTTTGCTTGGCGCAGGCATCGGCACCCTCGGTTCAACAATCAACCCTTTCGCAACAGTTATCGCCGCTAACGCCGCCGGGATCCCCTTCACCCAGGGAATGCTGATGCGCATTCTGCTGCTGGTCGTCGGCTATGTAATCTGTGTGGTATGGGTCATGCGCTATGCACGGAAAGTTCGCAGCCATCCTGAGCTTTCCATCGTGGCCGATAAACTGGAGGAAAACCGTGCCCATTTTCTCGGTAGTCGCGCCAATACCAATCTTGAATTCACGGCTACGCGTAAGTGGATCCTGCTGATATTCGCCGCCGCCTTTGCAGTGATGATTTATGGCGTCGCGGTGCTCGGCTGGTGGATGGCGGAAATATCTGGGGTTTTTCTGGCATCTGCGATTATCGTCGGCGTGATTGCCCGCATGAGTGAAGAAGCATTCACCAGTACCTTCATTGACGGGGCACGGGATCTGCTCGGCGTGGCGCTGATTATCGGCATTGCGCGCGGTATCGTCGTGGTGATGGACAACGGCATGATCACCCACACCATTTTGCACAGCGCCGAAAATTTAGTCTCCGGTCTGTCCACCACCATTTTCATCAATGTGACTTACTGGCTGGAAGTCTTGCTCTCCTTCCTGGTCCCTTCCTCGTCTGGCCTGGCGGTGCTCACGATGCCCATTATGGCCCCGCTGGCTGACTTCGCCCATGTGCAAAGGGATCTGGTCGTCACCGCGTATCAATCCGCTTCCGGCATTGTGAATCTGATTACCCCCACCTCAGCGGTTGTGATGGGTGGGTTGGCCATCGCTCGTGTTCCTTATGTGCGCTACCTGAAATGGGTCGCACCACTGCTGCTAATTCTGACGGTACTGAACATGGTTGTTCTGAGTATCGGCGCGATGCTGTAGTCCTGCTGGCCGTCGGATCACGACGGCTTTTTTGAGCGCGCTCTCGTTTTTCTGCACAACCGCCCGTTTGAGCCGTTATTGATACTGCAAATGTGGTGAATTTCGCCATCGCATTGATACAAATGATAAATTTAGGGTGTTTTTATGAAGGAATTCGATGATTACTCGACCAAAGAGCAGAAACAGTTGGCGATTTGTCAGCGCCTGATTAGCGAAAAAAGCTACCTGTCTCAGGAAGCGCTTCGCCGCGATCTACAACACCATGGTTTCACCGGGATTAGCCAGTCAACGGTATCTCGTCTGCTGAAACTGCTCGGTGCTATAAAAATAAGAAATACAAAAGGGCAAAAAATTTATTCTGTAAATCCGCAATCACGACCCGCGCCTGATGCTGCCCGATCGATTGCTGAAATGGTGGTCAGCGTGGAACACAATAGCGAGTTTATCCTCATCCACACGGCGGCAGGCTATGGTCGCGCCGTAGCCAGAATCCTCGATTATCACGCGTTGCCAGAAATTCTCGGCGTCATTGCCGGTAGCAGTATTGTCTGGGTCGCGCCGCGGGTGGTACAGCGAACGGGCCTGATCCATAAGCAGATTAATTATCTATTCAAAATGAATTAAAATTCATAAGAACCGTTTGCGATGAATAAATAGTGCATTTTTCGCTTGATCCCATAACGGAGCTGAGTATAATCGCGGACAATTTGCCGGGAGGATGTATGGTTCAGTGTGTACGACATTTTGTCTTACCGCGTCTGAAAAAGGACGCTGGCCTGCCGTTTTTCTTTCCGTTGATCACCCATTCCGAGCCCCTCAATTGAGGGGCTTTTTTTTTGCCCAGGCGTCAGGAGATAAACATGGCTAACCCGCTCTATCAAAAACACATCATTTCCATAAACGACCTCAGCCGCGATGACCTTAATCTGGTCCTCGCGACGGCGGCGAAATTAAAAGCTAACCCGCAGCCAGAGCTGTTAAAACATAAGGTCATCGCCAGTTGCTTCTTTGAAGCGTCAACCCGCACCCGTTTATCTTTTGAAACCTCCATGCACCGTCTGGGCGCCAGCGTGGTGGGTTTCTCTGACAGCAGCAACACGTCGCTTGGCAAAAAAGGCGAAACTCTGGCCGACACCATTTCCGTCATCAGCACCTATGTCGACGCCATCGTGATGCGCCATCCGCAGGAAGGCGCCGCGCGTCTGGCAACCGAGTTCTCCGGTAACGTGCCGGTACTGAACGCCGGCGACGGTTCCAACCAGCATCCCACCCAAACGCTGCTGGATCTGTTTACCATTCAGGAAACGCAGGGTCGCCTGGACAATCTGCAAATCGCCATGGTGGGTGACCTGAAATATGGCCGCACCGTCCACTCCCTGACCCAGGCGCTGGCAAAGTTCGAAGGTAACCGCTTCTACTTCATCGCCCCGGACGCGCTGGCCATGCCGCAATACATTCTGGATATGCTGAATGAAAAAGGTATCGCCTGGAGCCTGCATGGCACTATCGAAGAGGTAATGGCGGAGGTCGATATCCTCTACATGACCCGCGTACAAAAAGAGCGTCTGGACCCGTCCGAATACGCCAACGTGAAAGCACAGTTTGTTCTGCGTGCCAGCGATCTGAACGGTGCCAGAGCGAACATGAAGGTGCTGCATCCGCTGCCGCGCATCGATGAAATCACCACCGACGTCGACAAGACGCCGCACGCCTGGTATTTCCAGCAGGCTGGCAACGGCATCTTCGCCCGCCAGGCGTTACTGGCACTGGTACTGAATAGCGAACTGGCACTGTAAGGGAGAAAAAGAGATGACACACGATAACAAACTGCAGGTTGAAGCCATCAAACGTGGCACCGTAATTGACCATATTCCCGCACAGGTTGGTTTTAAGCTGTTGACGTTGTTCAAACTGACTGAAACCGACCAGCGTATCACCATCGGCCTGAACCTGCCGTCTGGCGAAATGGGCCGTAAAGACCTGATTAAAATCGAAAATACGTTCCTGACCGACGAGCAGGTAAACCAGCTCTCCCTGTACGCTCCGCAGGCAACGGTAAACCGCATTGACGATTATGACGTGGTGGGTAAATCACGTCCGAGCCTGCCTGAACGTATCGATAACGTGCTGGTTTGCCCGAACAGCAACTGCATCAGCCATGCTGAACCAGTATCGTCCAGTTTTTCAGTGAAAAAGCGCGCTGACGACATCGCACTCAAATGCAAATACTGTGAAAAAGAGTTTTCGCATTATGTGGTGCTGGCCAACTAATTGGTGTTGGTAATGATTTCCCGGCTCCCTATAATGGCCGGGAACATTCTATTACCGCTGTAATTCAGGAGAAATCATGAGCAAGACTATCGCGACGGAAAATGCACCAGCAGCAATCGGCCCATACGTTCAGGGCGTTGACCTGGGTAGCATGGTAATCACTTCCGGTCAGATCCCGGTCGATCCGAAAACCGGTGCCGTATCGGAAGACGTGTCCGCTCAGGCGCGTCAGTCGCTGGAAAACGTGCAAGCTATCGTTGAAGCAGCAGGCCTGAAAGTGGGCGACATCGTAAAAACTACCGTCTTCGTTAAAGACCTGAACGATTTCGCAACCGTAAACGCGACCTACGAAGCGTTCTTCACCGAGCACAACGCCACTTTCCCGGCGCGTTCTTGCGTGGAAGTTGCCCGTCTGCCGAAAGACGTGAAAATCGAGATTGAAGCGATCGCCGTTCGTCGCTAAGTCTTTTTGTGCCGGATGGCGGCTTCGCCTTGTCCGGCCTACGCAAGCGTAGTTTGCAGGCCCGGTAAGCGCGAGCGCCACCGGGCATTTATCACATCACACCAAACAGTCTCGGCAGGAACAGCGAAATCGCCGGAATATACGTGACGATCATCAGCACCAGGAACAGCACGAAGTAGAACGGCAGCATCGCCTTCACTACCTGCTCAATTTTCTGCTTACTCACCGCACTGGCCACAAACAGCACTGACCCTACCGGCGGCGTTATCAGGCCGATCCCTAAATTCACCAGCATGATCATCCCAAAATGGACCGGATCAATGCCGAGCGCGTTGGTTACCGGTAGCAAAACCGGCGTCAAAATCAGGATCAGCGGCGCCATATCCATCAGAGTACCGATCAGCAACAGCATGATGTTAATGCACATCAGGATAACGTATTTGTTGTCCGAGATGCTGGTGAAAGCTTCGGTGATACGCATCGGCAACTGCATATAGGTCATGACGGCACCGAACGCGGCGGCAAAACCTATCAGGATCATGACGATAGTGACCGTTTTCACCGTACGGAACATCAGCTTCGGCAGTTCAGACCATTTATAGTCACGATAGATAAACATGGTGACAAAGAAGGCCCACAGACAGGCAATCGCCGCAGATTCCGTCGCGGTAAAGATACCTGACAAGATACCGCCCATGATGATCACAACGGTCATTAAGCCCCACAGCGTATCGACGAATATCTTCAGCGCCTGGCGAAACGGTACGCGCTCCCCTTTTGGATAACCGCGTTTGTGCGCAAAAGCGACACACATCACCATCAGACTGAAGCTTAACAGCAGGCCCGGTAGGATCCCGGCGATGAACAGCGCGGCAATCGACACCGTCCCGCCCGTTGCCAGCGAGTAGATAACCGAGTTATGGCTCGGCGGCGTGAGGATCGCCTGCACCGAGCCGCTGGCAGTGACCGCTGCAGCAAAGTCGCGCGGATAACCTTTTTTATCCATCTCCGGGATCATTACCGAGCCGATAGACGCGGTATCGGCCACCGACGATCCAGAAATTGCGCCAAAAAAGGTCGATGCCACAATGTTGACCAGCGACAGACCGCCGCGAATAAAGCCAACGAAAATATAGGCAAAGTTTACCAGCCGCCGCGCAATGCCCCCTTCGGCCATAATAGCCCCGGCCAAAATAAAGAACGGGATCGCCAGTAGCGAAAACTTGTTCACCCCACTGGTCAGTTGGATCATCACCGCTTCCAGCGGAATATCAATGTACCAGGCCCCAATGATGGCGCTAATGCCAACCGCGTACGCTACCGGTACCCCAATCGCCAGCATAATGCCGAGCGTAAAGACGAGAATAAATGCATCCATCTGCTTTCCTTTCTGAAATGGGGGCGGTAACTAGCTGGTCGATCCCAGCATGACAACAGGACGTTGGTACTGCGAGCCACGGCAGATCTTCTCAACGATAAACAGCAGCGTAATAGCAGAGCCAATCGGCAACGGGAGATAGTTTTGCCCGGCGCTTAAAATTGGGAATTCCGCCACGGGCTGTTCCCACAGTTCGAGGCATAGCATGGAGCCGTACCACAGAATGAACAGGCTTATCGCCATTAACATAACGTCTGCGACTACCGAGCAGTAACGGCGGGAAGATTCCCCCAGACGGTCAGTCACCATGCTTACCGCGATATGCGAACCTGCGCGATAGCTCACCGCCGCGCCAATAAAGGTGAATGTCACCATACAAAGAATGGCGACTGGCTCAGGCCATGACAGCGCGTTATTCAGGACATAACGCGCGAATATGCCAATAGGGATAATGGCGACCATAACCAATAATGCGATACCGGCAATCCACATTGACACTCGATAAAGAAAATCCATTACCGATGAATAGCATTCACCCATAATCATCACCTCGAATTAATCAAAAGACTCAGGCGGAGGATTGATATCCTCCACCCGATGAATTACTTCACATCCTGAATACGTTTGATCAAATCCTGGTGGTCTTTACCGTAATTATCCCGTACTGACTGCGTGGCTTTATAGAAATAGTCCGTATCAATATCGTGGAACTGAACACCGTTGGCTTTCATGGTCTCCAGCGATTTCGCATTATAATCCTGCCAAAGTTTACGTTGCTCTACCTGGGCTTCTTTAGCCAGTTTAATAATGAGTTCCTGGTCTTCTTTTTTTAACTTATCCCATTTGGCTTTCGAGAACAGAAAAAGCTCAGGAATAATAAAGTGTTTACTCCAGGTATAGTTTTTCACGACCGGCAAATAGTTATGCGCAACAAACGTTGGCGGGTTATTTTCCGTACCATCAATAACGCCGGTCTGCATGCCGCTAAATACTTCACTGACGCCCATCACAATGGAGTTAGCGCCCATCGCTTTTAGGGTATCCAGCGCTATCGGACTGGCCTGAACGCGGATTTTCATGCCGTGCAAATCTTCCGGTTTCACTACCGGATTCTTGGTGATCAGGTTGCGCGTTCCCGCATCCATCCAGCCAAGGAACACCAGTCGTGATTTGGTATTGGCTGTCAGACGGTCGCCAATCTCCTGACCAATCATGCCGTCGAGAACCTTATGCATATGGTCCTCATCGCGGAAAATATATGGCAGGGTAAACACGTTTATTTCAGGGAGAATTGCGGCAACTGGCGTCATTGAGACGCGAATAATATCAATGGCGCCTAATTGCGCCTGTTCAATCATCTGTTTTTCATCGCCTAACACACCACCTGGAAATGTTTTGATCTCCAGACGACCTTCGGTCGCGGCGCTAAGTTTCTCCCCCATATGTTTCACTGCAACAACGTTCGGGTAATCAGCCGGATGCACATCTGCGGCGCGAAAGGTTTGTGCCAGCGTTGCATGACTCGCCAGTAATACAGACGCGCCAATACACAGACTTAACAGGTTTTTTGTCAGTTTCATTTGTCCTTCTCCAGAAGTTCATAATATCCATTAACAGGAATAGCTTGCAGAGCAAATGACTGCCGGAATTAAAAACGGGCAGCGAGAAACTTTCTTAACGACGTTACCTGCGCAGACTAACTGGTGTAACAATTTATTTCGATGACTGCGTTCACAAAAAATCGCAGATGCTTATAATTTTTAGCACGCTGTTTCATTTTTGCAACGCAGATCGTTTTATTGATAAAAAAACAACGCAAAGAAGGCAATTTGATACTAATTACCCGCGTTAGCATTTCAATAAAAATAAAACACCAATATTTCGGGAGAATATCTTTCGAATGAAAAAGAGAAATGCAGGAGAGTATTAACACCCTCCTGCAAAGAAGTTGAGGATTACTGCCAGCCGTAGCGGCGGCTATAAAAACCTTTCACGAGCTGGGTTAATGTCATGTAGCCCGCCAGAATCGCAATCAGCCACGGGAAGTAGCTCAGCGGCAGCGCCTGCAATTGCAGATAGTTGGCCAGCGGCGAGAACGGTAATGCAATGCCTACCACCATGACCACCAGCGTCATCAGCATCAGCGGCCATGCGGCGCGGCTTTGGATGAACGGCACGCGGCGGGTACGGATCATATGCACAATCAGCGTTTGCGACAACAGGCCTACCACGAACCAGCCAGACTGGAACAACATCTGATGTTCTGGCGTATTCGCATGGAAGACGAACCACATCAGGCAAAATGTCAGAATGTCGAAGATCGAGCTGATCGGTCCAAAGAAGATCATAAAGCGCCCCAACTCGCTGGGATTCCAGCGCTGCGGCTTTTTGATCTGCTCTTCGTCGACGTTATCAAACGGAATCGCCACCTGGGATACATCGTACAGCAGGTTCTGAATCAGTAAGTGCAGCGGCAACATCGGCAGGAACGGTAAGAAGGCGCTCGCCACCAGCACGCTAAACACGTTACCGAAGTTAGAACTGGCCGTCATTTTGATATACTTCAGCATGTTAGAAAAAGTACGGCGTCCTTCGATCACCCCTTCTTCCAGCACCATCAGGCTCTTTTCCAGCAGGATGATATCAGCCGCTTCACGCGCAATATCAACCGCGCCGTCAACGGAGATACCAATGTCCGCCGCGCGCAGCGCCGGGGCATCGTTAATGCCATCCCCCATAAAGCCAACCACATGACCTTCGCGCTTGAGCAGCGTGACAATGCGCTCTTTGTGCATCGGAGTCAGACGAGCAAACAGCGTGGTGCGCTGGGCCAGCGTTGCCAGCTCATCGTCGCTTAACCCTTCAATGTTGCTACCGATAACCACATCGCCCGCATCCAGCCCCACTTCGTGACACACTTTCGCCGCCACCAGCTCGCTATCGCCAGTCAGGATTTTCACCGTAATACCGCTGGCTTTCAGCGCTTTGAGCGCTGGCGCGGTGGTCTCTTTCGGCGGATCGAGGAACGCAATATAGCCTTCGAGGATCAGATCTGATTCATCAATACGCTGGTAATCGCCCTCACGCGCTGGCAGGTATTTCGTCGCCACCGCCACCACGCGCAGCCCCTGGCGATTCAGCGTATCCGTGACGCGCTTCACCCGACGCAGCATGTTGTCATCTAACGGGACAACCTCACCGCTGTAGCGCACCTGGGTGCAGACACTGAGGATCTCCTGCAGCGCGCCTTTGCACACCAGCTGATGCACATCGGCTTCTTCAGCGACCACCACCGACATGCGGCGGCGTTCGAAGTCAAACGGGATCTCATCAATTTTCTGCCAGCGGGTAGAGAGCTGGCGGGCTGATTCTTCGCCCACGCCTTCCAGCACTGCCGTATCCAGCAGATTCTTCAACCCGGTCTGGTAATGACTGTTCAACCACGCAGAATGCAGGACGTGCTCGCTGGGCTTACCAGATATATCTGTATGATTCTCAAGTACAATTTTGTCTTGTGTCAGGGTACCCGTTTTATCGGTACACAGGATATCCATCGCGCCAAAGTTCTGAATGGCGTCGAGGTGTTTGACGATGACCTTTTGTTTTGACAGCTTCACCGCCCCGCGCGCCAGCGTCGAGGTGACGATCATCGGCAGCATTTCCGGGGTCAGCCCCACCGCGACAGACAGGGCAAACAGCGCCGCTTCCCACCAGTCGCCTTTGGTATAGCCGTTGATGATGAGCACAATCGGCGCCATCACCAGCATAAAACGGATCAGCAGCATGCTGACGCGGCTGATCCCTTTCTGAAAAGCATTCTGCTCGCTTTCCTGCTCGCTGACGCGGCCCGCCAGTTGCCCGAACCAGGTATTGGCGCCGGTCGCAATCACGATGGCCTGCGCCGTGCCGCTCACCACGTTGGTGCCCATAAAGCACAGGGTATCGCATTCGAGCGGGTTGCTTTGCTGCGGGTCGCGGCTGGTTGCGACTTTCTCCACCGGCAGCGATTCACCGGTCAGCGAAGCCTGGGCCACGAACAGGTCACGAGCCTGCACCACACGCAGATCGGCCGGGATCATATCCCCTGCCGCCAGCTTAATGATATCGCCGGGAACTAACTGGTCGATCGGCAGTTCAACCCAGCCGTTCTCTCCTTTCTCGTTGATAACGCGCAGCACCGTAGCGGTGTTACTGACCATCGCTTTCAGCGCATCTGCCGCTTTGGTGGAACGCGCCTCCTGCACAAAATTCAGTAACGTAGAGATGACGACCATCAGAGCAATGACGCCAGCGGCAAACAGATCTTCGGTGGCATAGGAAATCGCACCGAGGATGGTCAACAAAATATTAAACGGGTTACGGTAGCAGACCCACAGATGCACCCACCACGGCGACGGCTTCTGCGCCGGCAGTTGGTTCTCACCATGTAATTCGCGAGCGTTTTCCACTTCTGCGGCATTTAATCCTTCCGGGTGCGCGCCAAACGTTTTCCACAGCGCGGCTTCGTCCATCAGCGCCATTTTCAGACAATGTTCGCTCAGCGATGGTGGGATCGGCGTGCTGGCAACGGTCTGGGCATTAGGCAACGGATCGCGATGCACCAGACGATGTGGTAAATGACGGTTTAGCCGGGCAAATAGCTGGCGAGTAATATTTTTGAACATAGGCAGTCCCTCTGCGCCAGTCTCAACAGGCGCAGTAAATCCTTCAGGCGTGGCAAAGCCTTACCTGATGGCAATATTAAAATCACAACAGGGACGTCAGAACGTCACTGTCTTACTGCTCCGGTAAGACAGTGAAAGACAGGCTTACCGGAAAGGGGAGTTTCTCCATCTCGGGAGAGGGGTGGGATCGGGATCCATATAGCCTCCGGTAAGTGAATGATTTGCGCTGCGGATTATACGCAGAAAACCATAAGGTTTGTGGCAATTATGGCAGTATGATAAACCATGGAAACTAAACCAAACGTATACCAGACTTTGCCCATTGCGCTGCGCTTGAGTAAAGTTATTCTCTATTTGGCATAACTTCACACGCAACACGGGAAAACAGGATGCAAAACCGGCTGACAATTAAAGACATCGCCCGCTTAAGCGGTGTGGGAAAATCAACCGTTTCCCGTGTGCTTAACAATGAAAGCGGCGTGAGCGAACGCACCCGCGAACGCGTTGAAGCGGTGATGAATCAGCACGGTTTTTCCCCTTCCCGCTCCGCACGCGCCATGCGCGGACAAAGTGATAAGGTGGTGGCGATCATCGTCACGCGTCTGGACTCGCTTTCGGAAAATCTCGCCGTGCAAACCATGCTGCCCGCCTTTTATGAGCAGGGTTACGACCCGATCATGATGGAAAGCCAGTTCTCGCCCGAGTTGGTTGAAGAGCATCTCGGCATGCTCAGACGCCGCAATATTGACGGCGTGGTGCTGTTTGGTTTTACCGGCATAAGTGAATCCATGCTCGCCTCCTGGCAGGATTCGCTGGTGCTGCTGGCAAGAGATGCCAAAGGCTTTGCCTCCGTCTGCTATGACGATGAAGGCGCCATTCGCACCCTGATGCAGCGTTTATACGATCGCGAGCATCGCCATATCAGCTTTCTTGGCGTTCCCCATAGCGACGTGACCACCGGTAAGCGCCGCCATGAAGCCTACCTGGCGTTCTGTAAGAAACACAAACTGCATCCTGTAGCCGCGCTACCGGGTCTTGCCATGAAGCAGGGTTATGAGCAGGCCGCCAACGTCATCACCCCGGAAACCACTGCCTTAGTCTGCGCGACGGATACCCTCGCCCTTGGTGTCAGCAAATATCTGCAAGAGCAGCGAATTGAGAATTTACAGCTGGCGAGCGTGGGCAGTACGCCGCTGATGAAATTCCTCCATCCGGAAATTATCACCGTCGATCCAGGATATGCCGAAGCCGGACGACAAGCGGCCTCGCAGCTGATCGAGCAGATCAATGGCCGTAGCGAACTACGACAAATCGTTATTCCTTCCACCCTCTCCTGATCGCTTTCTGAGCGTTAATTTGTGATCTTCGCTGCGTTTCGGGAACGTTCCCATTTTTAAAAAATCATCGACGATATACTCTGGCCACAGCAACGAGAGAGTTGCCAGATGGCGATGCTAAAACGTCTTATCCGGCCTACGGGGAACACACATCATCATGAGCAAAATAAAACAAGCAGACATCGACCGGCTGATTGAGCTGGTAGGCGGGCGCGACAATATCGCCACGGTAAGTCACTGCATTACTCGCCTGCGTTTTGTGCTGAATCAGCCTGCGAATGCCAGGCCAAAAGAGATCGAACAGTTGCCGATGGTCAAAGGCTGCTTCACCAACGCCGGGCAGTTTCAGGTGGTGATTGGCACCGAAGTGGGCGATTACTACAAAGCGCTGCTGGCGACAACCGGTCAGGCCAGCGCCGACAAAGAGCAGGCGAAAAAAGCCGCGCGGCAGAATATGAAATGGCACGAACAGCTGATTTCTCATTTTGCGGAGATCTTCTTCCCGCTGCTGCCAGCGCTGATTAGCGGCGGCTTGATCTTGGGGTTCCGTAATGTGATTGGCGATCTGCCCATGAGCAACGGGCAGACGCTGGCGCAGATGCATCCTTCGCTGAAAACCCTTTACGACTTCCTGTGGCTAATTGGCGAAGCGATCTTCTTCTATCTGCCGGTCGGGATCTGCTGGTCAGCAGTGAAGAAAATGGGCGGAACGCCGATCCTCGGTATTGTGCTGGGCGTGACCCTGGTTTCACCGCAGCTAATGAACGCCTATCTACTCGGTCAACAGGTACCGGAAGTGTGGAACTTCGGCCTGTTCAGCATTGAAAAAGTGGGCTATCAGGCGCAGGTTATTCCGGCACTGCTGGCCGGTCTGGCGCTCGGGTTTATTGAAACACGCATGAAACGCATCGTCCCGGATTATCTGTATCTGGTGATCGTCCCGGTGTGCTCGTTGATCCTCGCGGTGTTCCTCGCGCACGCCTTTATTGGTCCGTTTGGCCGCATGATCGGCGACGGTGTCGCGTTTGCGGTCCGTCACCTGCTGACCGGCAGCTTTGCCCCGATTGGCGCGGCGCTGTTCGGCTTCCTGTATGCCCCGCTGGTGATAACCGGCGTGCATCAGACCACGCTGGCTATCGACATGCAGATGATTCAGAGCATGGGCGGTACGCCGGTATGGCCGCTGATCGCACTGTCGAATATCGCTCAGGCCTCTGCGGTAGTCGGGATCATCATCTCCAGTCGCAAACACAATGAACGTGAAATCTCCGT
Source organism: Citrobacter sp. Cb004 (assembly GCF_030337065.1). Taxonomy (NCBI): domain Bacteria; kingdom Pseudomonadati; phylum Pseudomonadota; class Gammaproteobacteria; order Enterobacterales; family Enterobacteriaceae; genus Citrobacter; species Citrobacter sp. Cb004. The sequence goes on from NZ_JAOWCH010000067.1 coordinate 45,401, forward strand.
TCCTGCCGCGATTTCCGCCTATCTCGGGGTCACTGAACCGGCCATGTACGGGATCAACCTGAAATACCGCTTCCCAATGCTGTGCGCGATGATCGGTTCCGGTCTCGCCGGACTGCTGTGCGGCCTGAACGGTGTGCTGGCGAACGGAATTGGCGTCGGCGGTTTGCCAGGCATCCTCTCCATCCAGCCGACTTACTGGCAGGTATTTGGCATGGCAATGGTCATTGCGATTGTTATCCCCATGGTACTGACCTCATTCGTTTATCAGCGTAAACACCGTATGGGCACACTACAAATTGTCTAACTTTTCTTCGGGGCGCAGTTGCGCCCCATCGTATTTCCAGGAAACAACCATGAATATTCCCCACTGGTGGCAAAACGGCGTCATCTATCAGGTTTACCCCAAGAGTTTTCAGGACACCACCGGCAGCGGCACCGGCGATTTACGCGGCGTGACGCAGCGCCTCGGCTATCTGCAAACGCTGGGGGTTGATGCCATCTGGCTAACGCCGTTCTATATTTCGCCGCAGGTTGATAACGGCTACGACGTCGCGGATTACATGTCTGTCGATCCGGCCTACGGAACGCTTGCAGACTTTGACGAACTGGTGGCACAGGCGAAAGCGCGCGGCATCCGTATTATTCTCGATATGGTGTTTAACCACACTTCAACCCAGCACCCCTGGTTTCGCGAGGCGCTGGATAAAGACAGCCCGTATCGTCAGTTTTACCTCTGGCGCGACGGTACGCCAGACAGTCTCCCGAATAACTGGCACTCCAAATTTGGCGGCAGCGCCTGGGGCTGGCACGCCGAAAGCGAGCAGTACTATCTGCACCTCTTTGCTCCGGAGCAGGCAGACCTGAACTGGGAGAATCCGGCGGTCCGCGCCGAGCTAAAAAAAGTGTGCGAGTTCTGGGCCGATCGCGGCGTGGACGGGCTGCGTCTCGACGTGGTGAATCTTATCTCTAAAGATCAGGACTTCCCGAGCGATCCCGACGGCGATGGGCGGCGTTTTTATACCGACGGCCCGCGCGCGCATGCGTTTTTACGTGAAATGAATCGCGACGTCTTCACGCCCCGCGGCCTGATGACGGTCGGCGAAATGTCCTCCACCACGCTGGAAAACTGCCAGCAGTACGCCGCACTCGATGGCAGCGAACTGTCGATGACCTTCAACTTCCACCACCTGAAAGTGGATTACCCCAACGGTGAGAAGTGGACGTTAGCCAAACCCGACTATGTGGCGCTCAAAACCCTGTTCCGCCACTGGCAACAAGGCATGCACAATCAGGCCTGGAACGCGCTGTTCTGGTGTAACCACGACCAGCCACGCATCGTGTCGCGTTTTGGCGATGAAGGTAAATACCGCGTTCCGGCCGCAAAAATGCTGGCGATGGTGCTGCACGGTATGCAGGGCACGCCCTACATCTACCAGGGTGAAGAGATCGGCATGACCAATCCGCACTTCCGCCAGATTACCGATTATCGCGATGTGGAAAGCCATAACATGTTTGCCGCCCTGAACGGCCAGGGGCGCGATGCGCAAGAGCTGCTGGCGATCCTCGCCAGTAAATCGCGCGATAACAGCCGCACGCCGATGCAGTGGGATGCCAGCAAACACGCGGGCTTTACTGAGGGTGAACCGTGGATCAATCTGTGCGACAACGCAGCGGATATCAACGTGGCGGCAGCGCTGCGCGATACCGACTCGGTGTTCTATACCTATCAGAAGCTGATCGCATTGCGTAAAGCAGAGCCGGTTATCACCTGGGGCGACTATCAGGATCTGCTACCGGACAGCCCGCATCTGTGGTGCTATCAACGTGAATGGCAAGGACAGCGGCTGCTGGTCATTGCTAATCTGAGCGATACCTTCCAGAGCTGGCAGCCGACCCAGACCGACGGCAACTGGCAGGTGCTGATGCACAACTATGCCGAGGTCGCCAGCCAACCCACAGACATGACGCTGCGTCCTTTTGAAGCCGTCTGGTGGTTGCAAAAGTAACGCCGCAAAGATACGGATAAGCATCTTTATCCGTATCTTTTATTATGCAATCCAGGTGTGACGTATAGCGATACCTGAAATGTACCATGATAAAATTTACAAGCGCTGGAGAATAAAACAAAAATATACCTGCCTCTTATTATATAACCCGGCAGGATATTATGAAAAAACTTATTAGGACATGTACTCTTTCAGCATTACTGATTAGCAGCCAGGGATGGTGTGGGAATACTGCTGTTGATTTACGTTTTGGTCATAACACTAACTCTGACGTTAATGATTCAAGAATTAAGGTCATGCACCAAGCTGATAATGGTTTTTATTTTTCTGTTGAAGCTGCACAAAATCACAATGACACATTTTTTGGCGATACCGATCGTAACGACCCCGATGATAAAGGTGTTACTGAAGCTGCTCAAGAAATAGAAACACGCTGGCGTTTTGACTTAGGTGACGGTTATGCTATTGCACCAGGCTTAGTTACGGTATTTACCACCAGCAACACACATTACCGCCCTTTTATTCAGGGATGGAAATCTTTTGACAATGGGATTAATCTCTCCGCTCGTTATCGTTATAACACCGTAAATGACTCACACAGTGACAGAGAATTAGACGGCAGCGGGTATACCCGCCGCGAATCTCACCAATTCGATATCTGGTTTGCTTATAATATTGGCAAGTTTGGTATGTCTTATAATCCCCGTTTCCGCTGGCAGGACGGGGTCGACCAGGGAACGGGTGATGATACGTACTGGGAACATACCGTGGCATTCAATTATAAACTGGACGATGGTTGGACGCCGTATGTTGAGCTAGTGTCTCTTGATAAAACCTACATCAATGACAACGGAAATCATGAAAATGATTACGCCGTGCGTCTGGGCATCGTTAAGCAACTCTGATGTTTTACGCCGCATCGTGTTGCAACAAATAGCAACCGATGCGGTCAACAACGGTCAGCAGCTCCAGTTGGCCTTCCCGTTGATACAAGGAAATCGCATCGATATCAATGTCGAGGGGCCAACACAAAGTAGCCAGCGCCGCTAACGAAGATTCTCTTCTGGTAATCGCAATTATTTTTAGCCCTTTACGCAACGCATTTCTTGCCATTTCAACTAAAGAAGCGGTTTCTCCCGATTTACTGATCAACACCAGTGTTCCTCGGGAGACCCGAGTAAGCTGATGAATATCATTGAGAATTAAATGGGGCAGACTCGCCAGTGAGAGAAAACGAGAAAGGTAATTCAAACTGGTCAGCGATGCACCACGTGAATATAAAAATATATGACTTGAATTACTCAACTGGTTACACAATTGTATAATTACTTCTTCTTTTTCGTTGCCAATACTATATTTTACCGGCTCGGCAACGCGTCGGTCTCGTGAAAATTTATAGCGTAGTTCCGTATAGCTTTGATACCCCATTTTCTTACACACCCGATTCACGGACGTCGTCGTAGTGAAGGTCTCGGTAGCAATCACTTTAGCGGAAATGCCAGAAATTTCATGTGCATGACACTGTATATATTCAAATATTAATCTTTCACTACCTTGAAAAGAATTCATGAAATAGCACTCTTTAACTACAGATAGAATAATCATACCCGTATCCTAGGCCAGACACTGCAATACGAATCACACTATCATGATACAGGTATGTCCATACGCAATAAGTATCACCAAACGTTTATTGGTTTGTTTAATTCTCTTTATAATTTTCGCAGTCCTATTTTCAGAGATTTCACAATGACAAAACTAAAAATTGTTGCAGTAACGGCATGCCCTACAGGTATCGCCCATACATTTATGGCGGCCAACAAAATTGTCACATGGGCGAAAGAAAATGGCTTTAACGTTAAAGTAGAAACACAAGGAAGCGACGGAGTCAAAAATAAGCTTTCCCGGCAAGATATCGCCAGCGCTGACGCTGTCATACTGGCAACGGACGTTCCCATCCAGGATGCTGAACGATTCGAAAACACGCAGCATCTTAAAATTCGTACACAGGAACTGATTAAAAATACCGAGCGCTATATTCGCCAGGCGCTAGCCTTAAGCAAAGGATCCACCCAGATAACTGACGAATCGGAAGAGCGTCGTTCCGCATGGCAAATATTTATTGGCCATATTATGGCGGCAATCAGCTATATGTTGCCTGTCGTCGTTCTGGGCGGGTTGCTCATGGCGGTGGCTAAAATAACCGGGCAATTTATCCCCATCGCCGGTACGCCGTTTGAGGTGCTGGATAAACTGGGCTTTATGGTTATCAAGTTCATGTACCCAGTATTCGCTATGTATCTCGCCTTTTCGATTGCCGGGAAACCTGCGCTGATACCCGGCCTTATCGGCGGAATTATGTCTGACGAAGTCTACAAGCGCTTTTTTAATCTCGAAGGTTTTATGCCTTCGGGATTTTTTGGTGCAATCGCCATCGGCTTTTTTGTCGGCCACCTGGTGCAATGGCTTAACGATACGATAAAAGTACGCCAGCAAATCACTACCATCAAAACCATGTTGATCGTGCCACTGTGCACCGGTATCACGCTGGTTATTGTGATGCAGTATCTGATTAACCCCATTTTTGGCGCACTGAATCAGGCGATGGTGACTTTTTTTACTTCTGCCGGGGACTCCGGACGCAATTTTTATTCTCTGATGATCGCAGCAGGTACCGCTTTCGACCTCGGCGGACCAATTAACAAAGCGGCGGGATCGGTGGCGCTGGGACTTAACGGCGTGAGCGAGACCTTCGATTTAACGGCCAGAGAGTTGGCTATCGTCATCCCTTCAATCGGCGTCGGCATTGCCGCATTGCTCAATAACCGCTTCGGTCTTCCTGATGTGTTCAATAGTGAAGAAAAAACCATCGGTAGCACCTCACTACTACTGGGATTCATTGGCATTTCCGAAGGGGCGATCCCCTTTATTCTGAAAAACCCACGCCTGATTCCCGTCTTTATGGTCGGCGCGATGTCTGGCGCACTGATTGCTACAACGTTAGGCGTCAAACAATCCTTACCGCTGCCCGCTATTTGGGGATGGCCGCTAGCTACCAACGTTACGGGTTATCTGATCAGCGTTTTCGCAGGCTCTCTGGTGTGCGCTTTGGGCGTGCTTTTCTTCAGCCCGAAACTGGCAACAAATTCAGGAAAGTAAAATGAGTCATATCCATGTCATCGCCCACACGCACTGGGATCAAGAGTGGTATTTCACACTACAGGACAGCAATATCCTGGCATCACGAAATTTTGCCGATGTTATCGACACATTAGAACGTAACGCCGATTACACCTGTTACCATTTCGACGGACAAACCGCGGTTGTTGAGGATTTTCTGGCCGTCAATCCGCAATATGCTGACCGCCTGAAGCAACTCGTCAAAAACAAACGGCTTTATATTGGCCCGTGGTACACCCAGACGGATACGTTTAACGTTCACGGCGAATCGATTATCCGCAACCTGAAGTACGGCATACTGTCCGCGCGTAAACTGGGCCACGCCATGATGGTGGGCTATCTCCCCGATACCTTTGGTCATAACAGCCAGCTTCCGACGCTGCTTCGCGGATGCAATCTGGATAACATCGTGTTCTGGCGCGGTATTGATCATGACACGCAGGTTGCACAGAGCCAGTTTATCTGGCGAGCGCCGTCAGGTTCGCAGGTCATCGCCTGCGCAATGCCGTTTGGCTACGGGGCGGCCAAAAATATTCAGCCGGACGATGCCCACCTGCAAGAAAAAATCTTTCCGATGGTGAATCTCATCCGCCAACGCTCCGGTCTGCATGACTTACTCCTGCCCTGCGGTGGCGATCAGGTCAATATTGATCCCCTGCTGCCAGAGATTCTGCAGACGGTCAGCGAGCGCTCATCTGAAGGCGATCGGTTCCATATCTCGTCGCTGGAGGCGTATGTTGATACGCTTCGTCAGCAAGCCGATGGATTTACCTGCTGGCAGGGAGAACTGAAATCCCCGCGCTATACCCGGATCCACAAAACCATCGGCTCCGTTCGCTACGACATTAAAAAGATAAATTACGATGTCGAACAATTTTTGTTGAGCAAGCTGGAACCGACAATCGCGTTGGCCCGCCATCATGGTATTGACGTCAACCTCCAGTGGGTTGATCAAATCTGGAAAAACCTGTTACGCAACCATGCCCATGACTCTATCGGCGGATGCAACAGCGATGCCACCAACCGGGATATTCTGCATCGACTGGAACAAACGGAACAGCTCAGCCAAAGCCTGTGGAATCTGGTTATCAAAGAACTGGCCATTGCCAGCAGTCAGGAGAACGATCTCTTTGTGGTGAACCCTGGCGCGACGCCCTGGTCCGGGATTATCAACGCCACGCTATACACCAGCGCGCCATCCTTTGAACTCTGCGCTGGTGGGCGGACTCTTTCATTTAGCATTCTTGAACAAACAGAGCTTTCCGGTGGACGCGTGATTCAGGTTACGCCGCAGGGAGAAAAAGAGGTTGAGCTACCGCCCTATTACCGCTCGCAGGTCGCTATCGATACGCAGGCACTGCCCGCGCTGGGTTATATTAATATCAGCGTTCGCGAGGGCGCATGCGCGGTTTCTACGCTACGTCCTTGTGCTGAAAACTACATTGAAAATGACCACTACCGGCTAACGCTTGCTGGCGGAACGCTGACGCTGCGGGATAAGCGTACCGGCAGGACTATCTCCGATCTGCTAACTTTCGAAGATTGTGCGGATGCAGGCGATAGCTATGATTTTTCGCCGCTGGAAGGTGATATCCCGCAAAAGTTCAATCACTTCACGCTTGATGCCTGTGAAAAGAGCCAGCACGTTGAGCGCTTAACGTTGGGCATCACGCTCAACCTGCCTTATTCATTAAGTCAACGCGCGCCACAAGAGTGCCGGTTACAGGTTGTTTGCGAACTCCGTCAGGGAGAAGCCCATCTTTTTATTGATACCCGCCTGGAAAACAACGTTTGCGACCACCGCCTGCGCCTGCTGATCAACAGCGATATTCACACCCACGAATCAATAGCTTCGCAGCCTTTCGGCATTATTCACCGCCCCATTGCCGACGCCCCTGCGAACTGGCAGCAAAACTATCGTGAGAAACCTGTCGATATCGAAACCAGCGAGGGCATTATTGCTATTGCGGAAAACGACAACGCGATGATCGTTAACAGTCTGGGCATGAAGGAGTATCAGATCCTGCAAAATACAACATCGCAGGTAGCACTGACGCTCTTCAAATCGACTGGCGTTCTGGGACGCGACGATCTGGCGTGGCGACCCGGACGCGCTTCCGGCATCAATAACACCGTTATTTACACGCCAGAGGCTCAGCTCCACAAGCTCCTACATTTTAGCCTGACGTTATCTCTCGCCAAACGAGCCGATCATATGACATTACGTCGCCTTGAGGCTCGAGCGTTACGCCAGCCTTTCAGCTGGCAGAACCAGAAGCTAAACACGCTGGACAACCGTCTGGAGCGCTTCACGCTTAATTTCATGCCGCGTTCCCTGCCAGAGACCTGCAGCCTGCTAACGCTGCCTGAACCGCTCATCCTTTCGGCGCTGCCACACGCCCAGACGATAAATGGAACAATATTACGTATTTTCAATGCCGGTGAGCATCCTGTTGAACTTCCGCCATTACTGCAACAGATACCGCAGATTAACTATCTGGAAGAATCCGTTGAACGCTGCCGCGAAATTGCGCCTTTCGCTACATGCGATTTTCTTTTCTCACTGCCAGAGCGTGACGTAAAAGTATGAATATCTCCCCACATAAAGCATTTATCCGCGAGACGCTGACACAGCTCTACCCGCATGCAGATCATCAGGAAATCGCCGCAAAAATCGAGCAACTTGCTCAACGCTGGAAACCGAAAACGCCAACAGCAGTTGCGTTAGATCAAAGCCGTATCTGGATGATCGCCTATGGCGATAGCATCAGCTCGCAAGGGGCAAATCCCCTGTCGATTCTCCACCATTTTGCAAAACTGTGGTTGAAGGGGACGATCAGTGACATTCACCTGCTGCCGATGTTCCCCTGGACTTCCGATGACGGTTTCAGCGTGGTGGATTACCGACAGGTTGATCCCAATCTTGGGCAGTGGTCAGATATTGCCGCGCTGGCGGGCGACTTTAATCTAATGTTCGATTTTGTGATAAACCATATTTCACAGCAAAGCCGTTGGTTCCAGGGCTTTCTGCGCGGTGAGCCACGCTATCAAAACTACTTTATTAACGCCGATCCGGATGACGACTACCACCAGGTGACGCGTCCCAGGACGCTGCCGCTGCTCACCCCTTTCAAGCGAGCAACAGGGGAAACGGCACACATCTGGACCACATTCAGCGCCGATCAGATCGATCTCAATTTTCGTGAACCTGATGTTTTACTGGAAAGTATTGATATTCTTTTGGAATACGCCTCCCGCGGCGCTCGGGCGATTCGACTCGATGCCGTAGGTTTTTTGTGGAAAGAGAAAAACAGCCGCTGTATTCATCTACCGCAAACTCATCTGATCATCAAACTCTGGCGGGCGATTCTGGAAGAGATCTGGCCTGACTGTCTGTTGATTACCGAAACCAATGTGCCGCATCAGGAAAATATCAGCTATCTGGGCTGCGGGGATGAGGCTCATATGGTGTATCAATTCCCGTTACCGCCGCTGACGCTGCACGCCTTCCTGCGTGGCAACGCACGCTGGCTACGCCAGTGGGCGCAAAGGCTGGAGCAGGACACCTTTCCTGACAACACCACGTTTTTCAATTTCCTCGCCAGCCACGACGGCATCGGATTGCGACCCGTTGAAAATATTCTCTCTACGGAAGAAAAAACGTTTCTGGTCAGTGAAGTGGAGCGCAAGCAAGGGCGTATTTCCTGGCGCACCAATCCGGACGGCAGCCAGTCGCCGTACGAGATGAATATTAACTTTCTGAGTGCGTTGAGCGAACCGGGAGAAGCTCCCGACACGCAGGTCGCCAGATTTGCCGCCGCTCACGCCATCCTCTTTATGTTGCGGGGCGTACCTGCAATTTACTACCACAGCCTTCTCGGTAGCGAAAATGATATTGCAGGTTTGAACGCGTCAGGGATAAATCGCCGCATTAACCGTGAAAAGCTGGATTTTGCCCCCCTTCACAACACACTTATTACGCCTGAGTCAAAACAGGCCAGGATCTATGCCGCATTGACGAACTTACTGCGTATACGTAAGCAACATCCGGCTTTTTCACCTTTCGCCACACAGCGCGTTCTTGAACTACCTGATGCGCTTTTTGGTGTTGAACGCCACCATTCGACAGAGGGGGAAACGGTGTACTGTGTGGTAAATGTCACCGGTCTCCCACAATCACTTTCTCTCCCCATCGGAGGAATAGATCTTTTGTCGGGAAAAGCCTTTAACGGCGTTTGCAAGCTAACGGGCTGGCAAACCGTCTGGATCCGTACCACAACGCAACCGGAGGCATAACATGGAACTGTCAGCACTGACTCGCTCTGAACTCATTTTTATCGATCCGCCGCAATCTTCTCCCGATGCGATCATCCGGCATATGTCTTCGGCACTGTTCGAATGCGGACTCATTACCCATAAAGACGCTTTTATTGACAGCGTTCTGCGCCGTGAAAAAGAAGGACCGACCGCGCTGGGAGAAGAACTGGCCGTCCCTCATGGAAAATGTGAGTCCGTCGTGCAGGCGTCGTTCTGCGTCGCCCTCTTTCCCGAGCCAATACTGTGGCCCGGTCTTGAAGGGCCAGAAACCGTACGGTTAGTGTTCCTGCTGGCGATCCCGCCCACGGAAGCAGGCACCACGCATATGCAACTATTAACCCAGCTTACCTCGTCGCTGGTTGAAGATGAGATGCGAAGCGCCATGCTTAACGCTACGTCTGCCGAAGAGGTACTGGCGCTGCTCTCGCCTGGCGCTACGCCAGCGGAGGAAACACCAGAAAACCGCGTGAAAAGTCATCGTCTTGTACCGCTCATTCTGGGTCTCGTCGCCTCAGCTGCCTTCATTAACGCAGGTATTCACTGGGTGCAGTAGCTGTCGTAATAGCGTATTCCGGGCAGCTGATGCCTGCCCGGCTATACCTTTCTGTTTTTGTTGAATAATTAATCAGAATTTTCTGCCCACAATTTACAATCGGCTGTAGTGCCCGTCATCTGTACGCTCCGATTTTTACTTTGCGCTACATCAAATAAATCGTAAACATCCTTGATGCAAATCACTACATATAGAACTTAAAATGCACGCCGACCCAATATGTTGTATTAATCGACTACAATTGCTACAACTACAGTGCACCGCTTCACGGTGGAATTGTGGATAAAGTGGGTCAGGATTGCGGGAAGTCATTGGCAATAGAGATGAATAAAGCCCTGATGGCCTCCCCAACCTCTGTGGATAACCTGTTCTTATAAATATGGAGTGATCATGACACCGCATGTGATGAAACGAGATGGCTGTAAAGTGCCGTTTAAATCAGAGCGCATCAAAGAAGCCATTCTGCGTGCAGCTAAAGCAGCGGGAGTCGATGACGCAGATTACTGTGCCACCGTCGCAGAAGTCGTTAGTAGCCAGATGAATGAGCGCAGCAAGGTCGATATCAACGAGATCCAGACAGCGGTAGAAAACCAGCTAATGTCTGGCCCGTACAAACAACTCGCCCGTGCGTACATCGAATATCGCCACGACCGTGATATCCAGCGTGAAAAACGTGGCCGTCTGAACCAGGAAATTCGTGGTCTGGTTGAGCAAACCAACTCTGCTCTGCTGAATGAAAATGCCAACAAAGACAGCAAGGTGATCCCGACCCAGCGCGACCTGCTGGCCGGTATCGTTGCCAAACACTATGCGCGTCAGCACCTGCTTCCGCGTGATGTCGTCCAGGCGCACGAGCGTGGTGATATTCACTATCACGATCTCGACTACTCTCCGTTCTTCCCAATGTTTAACTGCATGCTGATCGACCTGAAAGGCATGCTGACGCAGGGCTTTAAGATGGGTAACGCGGAGATTGAACCGCCAAAATCCATCTCTACCGCGACCGCCGTCACCGCGCAAATTATCGCACAGGTTGCCAGCCATATTTATGGCGGCACCACCATTAACCGTATTGATGAAGTTCTCGCGCCGTTCGTTACCGAGAGCTTTAATAAACATCGTAAAACCGCTGAAGAGTGGCAGATCCCGGACGCCGACGGTTATGCCCATTCCCGTACCGAGAAAGAGTGCTACGACGCATTCCAGTCTCTCGAGTATGAAGTGAATACCCTGCATACCGCCAACGGTCAGACGCCGTTCGTGACCTTTGGTTTTGGTCTGGGAACCAGCTGGGAATCGCGTTTGATCCAGCAGTCCATTCTGCGTAACCGTATTGCCGGCCTGGGTAAAAATCGTAAAACCGCAGTGTTCCCGAAACTGGTGTTCGCGATTCGTGACGGTCTGAACCACAAGTTTGGCGATCCGAACTACGACATCAAGCAGCTGGCACTGGAGTGCGCGAGCAAGCGTATGTATCCGGACATCCTGAACTACGATCAGGTGGTCAAAGTGACCGGCTCGTTCAAAACGCCAATGGGCTGTCGCAGCTTCCTCGGCGTGTGGGAAAACGAGAACGGCGAACAGATTCACGACGGGCGTAACAACCTCGGCGTTATCAGCCTTAACCTGCCGCGTATCGCGCTGGAAGCACATGGCGATGAAGCCACCTTCTGGAAACTGCTCGACGATCGTCTGGTGCTGGCGCGTAAAGCGCTGATGACCCGCATTGCGCGCCTGGAAGGCGTGAAGGCCCGCGTGGCGCCAATTCTGTATATGGAAGGGGCCTGCGGCGTGCGTCTGAAAGCGGACGATGACGTGTCAGAAATCTTTAAAAATGGTCGTGCATCCATCTCTCTGGGCTACATCGGTATTCACGAAACCATCAATGCGCTGTTTGGCGACAAGCATGTGTATGACAGCGAGCAGCTGCGCGCCAAAGGTATCGCCATTGTGGAACGCCTGCGTCAGGCGGTCGATCAGTGGAAAGACGAGACTGGCTACGGCTTTAGCCTGTACAGCACGCCAAGTGAAAACCTGTGCGACCGTTTCTGCCGTCTGGATACCGCCGAATTTGGCGTGGTCCCGGGCGTGACCGACAAAGGCTACTACACCAACAGCTTCCACCTCGACGTGGAGAAGAAGGTTAACCCGTACGACAAGATCGATTTCGAAGCGCCGTACCCGCCGCTGGCAAGCGGGGGCTTCATTTGCTACGGCGAATACCCGAATATTCAGCACAACCTGAAAGCGCTGGAAGATGTCTGGGATTACAGCTATCAGCACGTGCCGTATTACGGGACCAACACGCCAATCGATGAATGCTACGAGTGCGGCTTTACCGGTGAATTTGAGTGCACCAGCAAAGGCTTTACCTGCCCGAAATGTGGTAACCACGACGCCGCCCGCGTATCGGTCACCCGCCGCGTCTGCGGTTATTTAGGCAGCCCGGACGCTCGTCCGTTTAACGCCGGTAAGCAGGAAGAAGTGAAGCGCCGCGTTAAGCATTTAGGTAACGGGCAGATCGGTTAATTTAGACGATTTTATTGCCCGGCGATGCGACGCTTTTCGGGCCATTATTTCCGCAACGCAATTCACGTCATAGCAAGGCAGCAAATGAGTAAGTCCCGGGGAGCTTACATAAGTAAGTGACTCGGGCGCACGAACGCAGCTATGGCGCGAATTGATAAACGGATGAGAAGCGAAAATGAATTACCATCAGTATTACCCTGTCGACATCGTTAACGGTCCCGGCACTCGCTGCACGCTGTTTGTTTCCGGATGCGTGCATGAATGCCCCGGTTGCTATAACAAAAGCACTTGGCGGCTCAATTCCGGCCAGCCGTTTAGCAAAGAGATGGAAGACAAGATCATTGCCGATCTGAACGACACGCGTATTCACCGTCAGGGGATCTCGCTCTCCGGCGGCGATCCGCTGCATCCACAAAACGTGCCGGATATTCTGCAACTGGTGCAGCGCATTCGCGCTGAGTGTCCGGGAAAAGACATCTGGGTGTGGACAGGCTACAAGCTCGATGAACTCGATGCCGTGCAAATGCAGGTGGTGGATCTCATCAACGTGTTGGTCGATGGCAAATACGTGCAGGATCTCAAAGACCCGGCACTGATCTGGCGCGGAAGCAGCAACCAGGTTGTACATCATTTGCGGTAACGCGGTTCATCAGAGATGCTAACTATTTTTATTCCGATGATATATTATAAATTTAGCCACACACCAGATAAAAATACAATTTATAAACGCCGAGCCAAAAATAACTATTTCACTGATGCGATTATCCCAACTCTCACCACCTATGTCACCGAGGTATTCATTGTATTTTTCAAGTAAATCACCGAATGGAAGACAAAAATACAACAAAAACATAAATGCAGCCCAACTCAACATTGGAGCAATCCAGAAAATAACAAAATGATATGCTTTCATTAATATACCTGTATAGTTCCATATGCAGTTAATGATGATGTCACCTTAATTACTGCATTATGTTCGCTTAAGAGAGCATCTCTTAAGATGCATGTAGTGTGATTTACCAGGAAGAGTAATACATCCATTACTTACTCCCTCATATCCTGCAGGATGTAACCTGAATTGTCCACGTGAAACTGATTCGAAAAATGTGATGTCATCGACCTGCCCATCTTCACGAAAAAGAGCAAACCAGACATCACGATCTGAACCGCTTATTTGTGAAGAAAAATAGTCATAAACCATTGTTCTTATTCCACCAAGAGGACGGCTTACGATATAATATTTCCCAGGCGGTAATGGCCCGATATTTTTTACATTTGTCGAATCTGGGTTATTACGATGTAGCCCCGAGTTTCCTGAATAAGCGGGGAAAAAACCCACGCCCGGACAACTTAGCGTTGAAAGGCTACCACCGTTTAAATAGAACGTACATCTGATCATCTATCATTCCATGAATCAGAAAAAATAATATTCCCGTCACAATGCTTCCACGTTATTTTCTCATAACGTAAAGAGACAGCTTCAATATGATTGTGTTTTTCCATAGCTGGATTTTTACAGTCATGCATCACAGGGCAAACAGAAACAACTTTCACACTCTGAAGAAACATATTAAAACATTCAACCTCCTGGCCTGCATCATTAATTTTATACCATTTAAATTCTGCTGATTTCAGCGTCTGGCCTGTTGCTACTGCTTTATAAAGGTATGGACTTGAATAATCGAACTCTTTTTCAAAGGTTATAGCAGAATGAATTCTTGTTCCGGTTATCTTTCCCGTGTTGTTGTCTGTTGGAAGGAAAAGACCATGACCAAAACCTATAACTTCGATACTCCCCTCACGATTATGAACATCAACACTACCTTTTAAATCAGCACCACCATCATCTTTTAGCCAAAGGTAAGCAGGAATAGCCATAACTAATAAATATCCATTTTATATAATCCATATAAATAACTCTGTTAATAATATAGTGATGTTATCAGATTATTTTTTATTATTGGAGGGGTATTACTCTTCTGGTATCGCATTCAGGCTATCTTATCCCGCCAAACCCCTTATAGTGCGAAGGCTCACCCAACGGCGAAAGTGGAATCAGTTCGAAAACAGGCTTTCCATACAATATTTTTCCATATCCAAACTGAACTCTTTTAACGCTCGAGGATCAAAAACCAGCTCATAGCTCAACCAGACGGACGTTAAGCGTGGCCATTATGCCTCCAGAGAAAAAAGACGTGTAATGCATTACAGTGGCATTACTTTCATTTCTGAAAAACGCCTCTCAAAAACGGCTCACACACTCCATTGCAACCGTTTTGAACTCGCTGAAATTGCGGCATGCGCAGAGTCGCGTCATCGCCCGCTCGCGCAGGAAGGTGACGAAAATATCGTAGATCGCCATCGCTTCTTCGTATTCGCTTTTGCTGATGGCGAGCAGGAATATCACATGCGCCGTTTCATCCCCCCAGGCGATACCCTGCGGGGCAAGGATGGTGTAGACCACCGTTTTCTTTGCCAGCAGACCGAGGGCGTGCGGCAGGGCAATGCTGTCACCCAGCATGGTGCTGACGATGGCCTCACGTTCAACCACCGAATCAAGAAACTCCGCATCGACAAAGCCTTCATCCTGCAACTGGCGACATAAAACGTTGAACAACGTTTGTTGATCCATTGGCTCGTCGATCACACGAAAATGGGCGGCATCGAAGAATTTGTTCAACATCCACGGACGGGTTCTGTCGACCAGCACCAGTTTGCCAATTTGCTCCAGTTGGTAATCGGTAGGGAACGGTGCAATCATCACCACAGGCTTATCTTTTTCACCAACCCGCGCGGTAGAGATGACGAAATCTTCGCTGATACTTTCCCGCTGTTCGTAGTCGCGTAGCGTCACGGTATCGACGATTTCTATCTGCGGATACTTACGCGCCAGCACCGCCTCAATCATCCGCACCATCGCATTTCCAGCATCGCATACCAGCAGAACTTTCGGCTGCCTCTGGTAACCGATGTTGTAACTACGCTCCAGCCCGACGCCAATATGCAGCACAAGGAAGCCAATCTCATTTTCACTGATGGTGTACGGCGTATATTTTCCCCATCCCGAGACGGCGGCCAGCGTCATGTCCCACGCCATCGGGTAGTGCTGTTTAATATTTTCCAGTAGCGGATTGGGGATCATTATCTGGTAACGCACCCGGGTGATCATCGTCTTAATATGCGTCAGCAGGTCAGCATGTAACTGTTTGTCATTCAACAGGTTGTAGTTGTACTGGCTGTTGATAAACCGCAGGATGTAATTGACCAGCGCTTCGTCATCATCCGCATTGATGGCGCTGGGGGCGACCTCTTGTACCTGGCGGGCGGCGATATGCACCTGCAGCCAGTTCTCTTCGGAAACGGTAAGCGGTTTATCCGCCAGTCGGTGCAATACCGCTGCGATTTCCCGCGTGGCCAGGCACACCGATTGCTCGGCTTCTTCTGCGGCAAACTCCGGGAGGGGATACCCTTCGCTAATCCGCCGTACCGCCACCGCGCAGTACAACCGCAAAAACAGCTCACCCTCATCGGTCAGGCGAATGTGAAAACGGGCAAAAATATCCTGCAAAACAGGTTGTAGCTGTTCAGGGATCCCGGCATTTAGTGCCTCTTGCGTCACTAGCGGGTGCTGTGGATCCTGCTGTGCCAGCGTCCATAGCAGATCGGTCAAACAGGCGCGGATCGCCATCTCGCTGCCAAACAGCTTCATACCGTGACGGGGGCGCGTTTCCAGCGTCAGATGATAACGTTGCAGATGCTCGCGCACCTCAGCCATATCGTTTTGCAGCGTCGCGCGGCTGATAAACCATTCATCAGCCAAATCCTCTAGCTTCAGCGAAAAGGCCGACGTCAGAAAACGAACCACCAGCCAGTGCACCCGCTCCTGGCTGGTGCGAGGGATGCGCAGCAACGCGTCTGGTCGCTGCGTTTGCAGGGCATGATAACGTGCCGGGTCGTCAATTTTGAGTTGATAACCGTTACCCCGGCTGAGGACAAACTGCGCGCCGTACTGGGTGAGCA
This sequence comes from Citrobacter sp. Cb004, assembly GCF_030337065.1. Classification (NCBI taxonomy): domain Bacteria; kingdom Pseudomonadati; phylum Pseudomonadota; class Gammaproteobacteria; order Enterobacterales; family Enterobacteriaceae; genus Citrobacter; species Citrobacter sp. Cb004. The sequence goes on from NZ_JAOWCH010000067.1 coordinate 62,006, forward strand.
GCGCGTTTAGCGCAGTGATATCCGCCCGTACGGTGCGTGTGGAAACCGACAACCGCTGCGCCAGCTCGTCCTGTGGAAGCGCTTCGTTTTGCAGCATGCCAAACAGCTGCGCTAAACGTTGGTTGGGGAATCGCACGTCAGTTTCCTCATCAGTCAGTTAGCCTACGCAGGCCCGGGTCATCGCCATCAGCTGGCGCACGTCGTCCGGGCGGGTGTTACCACTCACCTTATCAATAATCGAACTATAGATGTGAGGAATGATTTTGCTCACTCCGGCATCCAGGGCGATCTGCAAAATTTCAGTGAAATTATCCAGATCGATACCGCCAGTTGGCTCCAGCCAGAAGTCATGACGGGCGCAAGCCTGGGCGACTGCAATGTATTCCTCACGGCACTTCAGGCCACCCATTGGGAAGTATTTAATCGAGCTCCCCCCCATGTCTTTGAGCAACGCAATCGCGGTTTCTACCGGCACAATGCCGTCTGGCGTCTGGCTGCTCAGCGGACCGGTGGAGATTTTCACCCTGCCCGGTGTGCCAGTTGGCGAGACTAGACCGTTGACCACCGTCTCCTGCTGACCCAGCAGCGCGCGACTGGTCGCCACGCCGGTAAAGACCTGATTAACATGCTGTGGCTGCACCTGACGGGAGATTTCACTGACCATCGCCGACTGGTTTGGATCGCCCGCCCCCAGCCCCACGGAGAGGGCATTGTCGATAAGCGCTGCGTATTCACGCATATCCGCGACCGCGCTTGCGACATCCGGGTAATTTTTTGACAACACACCGACCAGCACGTGTCCTTCCGCCGCCGCGTAAATATCCCGGGCATTTTCTTTGGAGCCCGCCAGCACGTTCAGGCAGACGCGGTCGCGATAAAAGTTAGGGGTCAGTTTCATGCTTTTTTCTCCTGCGAAATCACTTCACCAATTCGACGGGCCACAATCTCCAGTTGCGCGCGATCCACGCTGCGCACATCGGCTTCGATAATGCCTTCGTTAGCTTTGTAACCACGGAAGTAAATCGCGTACTCTCCCTGCTTGAGCGCGTCGACCAGTTCACCTGTGGCGATGCCGGTTGCCGCTTCGTCAAACTTAATTTCCGTGCGCGCGATGTCGCGCCCTGCGCTGTCCCACACCACGCGGGCGCTTACGCCGTGAAGCTGGTTTAACGCATTAATGAACGGCGTCATTTTCTCGACCATCTCCGCGCCGCTCTCTTTCTGCGCGTTCAGATACAGTTCGATGGCGCAGGTCAGGCCAAGAATCCCCTCTTTGCCCACCTTCATCGCCCGGCCAATCCCCGCGGTCTGGCGCTTCACCCACTCAACGTATTGGGTTTTGCCAATCACCAGGCCGCTGGTTGGCCCTTCAATCGCTTTCGCACCGCTATAAATCACCAGATCCGCACCAACCCGGTAGTAGCACTGCAAATCCTCTTCCGCCGCCGCATCCACGATTAGCGGCAGATTATGCGTACGCGCCACCACCGCAGCCTGTTCCACGCTGAGCATACTTTTCTGGACGCAGTGGTGAGATTTGATATACAGAATGGCCGCCGTGCGTGGCGTAATGGCCGCCGCCAGCTGAGCGGCGGAACATTCGTTGGCATAACCCGCTTCCACTAGCTTGCCGCCGCCGAGCGCCACCATGGTGCCAACCGGAGCGCCAAAGTTGACGTTGTGGCCTCTGGGCAGCACGATTTCGTTGTTCTCGATCGGCGCGACGTGCAGGTTCTCCAGCAGCCAGTCGCTGTCCTTAACCAGCACTCCAGCCACTGACAGGGCGATTCCGGCCGAAGCGCAGGAGACGACGGTAGCCCCTTCCACCTCCAGCAATTTCGCAATGTAGTCACCGGTCTTATTGACCAGGTCTTTCATCTCAAAATATTGATTCATCCCCGCCATTGCGGCCTGAACCACTTCTGGTCGTGGCGTAGAAACGCCGAGCGCCGTCATGCGGCCTGAGGTGTTAATCACCTGTTTTAAATTGTATTTCTCAAAAATCGAAGGCATGTTCCGCGCTCCCTTGTTCGGTCATATAGCCCTTGCCCGCACGTATTGCGGCAAGCGGCACCAGCAGTTGTTCAGCCTGCAGGCTGTCGTTTTCTGCATCTACCAGCACGGTTGGCTGGCGCTTAAGCGTAAAGAGGGTTAAATCGGCATCCAGACCAACCTGCAGCCGCCCTTTCTGTTTCAGGCGCAGACCATCGGCGGCATTGGCAGTAACGCACTCAATGACCTGCGGGAGCGACATCCCAATGGCGAGAAATTTCGACATCACATTCGCCAGGGAATACACCGGGCCGCTGATACGGTTGCGACAATAAATATCGGAGCTGATGGTGTGCGGCAAAATGCCCAGACCGATAGCGCGTTTTGCCACCGCAAAGCTCAGGCTGGCGGTGCCATGCCCAACGTCCAGACGCACACCGCGTGAAATCGCCCGCGTCACTGACGCCCGCAGCTCGCCTTGCGGCGTCAGAATGCGGTTCGGCTTACCGTTGTAGCAGTGGGTAATGATGTCGCCCGCGGTCAGGCGTTCGGCGATCTCATCCAGATCCGGCGGATTGTTGCCGATGTGCACCATCAGCGGCAGGTCACCGTTCTGCGCTTGCATCGCTTTGGCGCGCTCCAGCGGCGTAATGCCGTTTTCACCGACCACGCTGCTGCTCATGCGCGCCTTCAGGCCGACGATAAAATCAGGATGGCGCTTCACCGCCTGTCGCACCGCATCGGCGTCAATGTTGGCCATATTAGCCAGCTCGTTCTGGGCGATAAGCCCAACGCGGGAGATATTCAGCAGCGCATACACTTCGGTGGTCGCTTCCCGGGTCAGGGTATAAAAATCATCGATATCATCCGCCCCGGTACTACCCGCATCCACCACCGTGGTAACGCCGGTAGCTATACCGACGCTGTCCGGCTGGTCGTGATAAATCGGGGATTTCGGATAGCAGTGAACGTGGGAATCAATCCAACCTGCGCTGACGTAGTACTCGCCGCCAAGTTCGATGGTTTTCAGCGCCGGGCCATCAACGTCGCCCAACGCCGCAATTTTGCCGTCTTTGAGCGCAATATCGCTCACCGTATCATCAACGAGGCGCGCACGGCGCAGGAGTAAATCAAACATCGCTCTCTCCTTTGCCGGATGGCGGCGCAACCGCCTCATCCGGCCTACAAATCAACAGTTAGCTAATGGCAATCGGGAAGATGGACCCGAGGATCATCGCCCCAAGGATCGCCCCGCCGGTGATCGGTTTCTGCCACAGGTAAAACAGCAGCGCGCCCGCCAGTGAACCGATGCCGATAGGGATAGACGCCGTCATCGCGCTGAGGATAATCAATGGTCCGAGGAAGCGGCCGGAGGCGTTACCGGCCCCCATCATGACATCCGCACCGTAGGTCGAGTCGCTCTGATTGATGGTGAACTTACGCGCCAGAATAATGATGTAGCCAATCGCCAGACCAATCACCAGACCGGTGACCAGCGACGCTGCGAAGTTGGCAACCGGGAAGATAATACCTGCGCCCAACAGCAGCGCCGGAACACCTAACCCGACCCCGGTCTGAATCGCCCCGCCAATATCCAGAATCCCCACCAGCGAACCTTCAATGATGCGGGCAAACAGGAAGCTTGCACCAAATGCCGCCACCGCCCCGTAGGAGCCGGTGTCCATTCCCGCCTTCAGCATCGCCACAAAAGCGACTTCGTTAAATGCGCCAATACCGTACAGGTAGTACATGTGCGTTCCGGCAAATACGCCAGAGGAGAGCAGGCCAACGAAGATCGGGAACGACCAGTCAGCGAACCAAAAACCTTTATTCTGTTCCATGATGGCCTCCGTTATTTGCCGCTGAGCGAGTTGTGGATCAGTTCGAGCCAGTTAGGCACAGTCAGATGGAAGGATTCGATCATCTTCATGTCGAAGCCGCGGAAGAAGCCGCTCAGGACAAACAGCGCGACGATAGCCACCATCATCACTTTAGTGACGTGGTTCCAGCCGCTCTCTTCCACGCCTTTACCGATCAGAATGCCAAGGACCAGACCCGGGACGGCGTTGCCCATAATCAGCTGCGCCGCGCCGCCAAAGACGGTCGCCCAGAAGCCTGATTTTTTACCGGCATCGATCGCCGCCAGCCAGAAGATCACTGGCATCACGGTGTTAACCAGCAGGTTAGCCGCAGGCACCAGCACCTTGACGGCGGTCACCTGCAACGCTTCCGGTACGGATGACGCCGTGAGGTTCAGGAAGGTCACGACGATCATCCCGATAACGCCGCAGGCAATCGCCATGCGCTTGGGATCGTGCAGCGTTTCACCGACGTTGCGGTTTTTAACCATCAGCGCAGCAGCGCCCCAGTTGGGGATGATGCGATGGTCGACGTCCTGAGTGAACGCCCCCGCCGCAACGGAGGAAGCCCAGGCGTTAAAGAAGAAGCCCAGGCCGAACGAGAAGTGAGAAGCCGGATCCCCTTCGCAGGAATTCAGTTCTCCCAGAGTACGAAACGCGCCCATCCCTTGAGTGGTAGGCGCATGAAACATGCGTGCAGCCCCAGCGCCGACACCGACGCCAACCAGGCCGCCGATGATGAGCGATTTTATTAATATTATCAGGAACATAATTATGCCTTTTAATAAAGAATCAGCGTTGCGTAACGAAATCCACCTTGTCGAGATTGATGGCAGTCACGTTGACGGTCACGTCCAGCTCCACGCTGAAGGTGCGTCTTTCCCGGCGCAAAAAGAGGAATAAAAATGCCTCTTTGCGCACCGATTCACGCGCTTGAACAACCTGCACATCCTGTGGCTCAATACGCAGTAAGATATGCGGCGACGCTTTCATCACCGCAGCCTGAACGTGGTTCAGGGCATCGGCAAAGGCGCGCGCTTTGGCCTCGCCCTTGCCAGTGACTCTCACCGTGGTGGTGAATTGTTCTTTCATGCTTAAGCGCCGTGTTTCTTTTGCCACGCCTGTACCAGGCGCTCACCGAGTTCTTCTTTGTCCATAAAACCGAACCCCAGCACGTTGCAACCTTCGTTGATGGCAGTGACCCCTTCATCAACCGAGCGCATGCCGTATTTCGCCTTGTAGCCGTATTTGGTCTGCGCGGTAATCGCACCCGCGCCACCACTGCCGCAAAACGAGATACCAAAGGTGGCGTTTTCCGCTTTCATCACGTCACCCAGCTTCATATCTGCCGCAACGCCCGGCACCACAACCGCACGGCCGCCCGCTTTCTCAACGCCTGCCGCCACTTTCTGGCCTTTACCCAGACGATCGCCAATCACTACGGTAATCTGTTCCATCTTTTGCTCCTTAAAGGTTGTCTTTTGCGACTTCGAAGTGCACCGACAGCAGCCAGGCCTCTTCCTCAGGAAGATTGCCAAACTCAGCGACCACGTCACGGGCAAGCGCCATTGATTCGGCAGAAATTTCATCAAACAAGCTGGCATCGACTTCTGGTAAGGGTTCACCCGTTACCGAGCGGTGCGCCATGGCGCGAACATGCGACGTCAGCATCTGTTCCTGTACAGCGTTGGGAATAATGTGGCGTTCACGCAGCAAGGCATACACCTGCGCCAGCATGCGGTCGGCCAGTTCCACCGATTCCCCCATGTCATTCATTACAGCTCCGTTATTCACTCGTCTTACCCCACTAGTGGCTCTGAGGTTAACTTAGCGGTGGGGGTTAAAAGTTTGTAGCGAGTTGTTTTCCACTTCGAAGTGGAAAGGGGCGCAGCGATAGTGATCTGTGCCGCAAAAAGGGCCGGGACCACGATTAATCACTGGAAGAATGTGATTGAGATCGCAAGAGTGAACAGCAAAATGGAAGGAAATGCGAACAATGAATGGACGATAAAAATGAAAAAATGTGATGGGGATAGCGTTTACTTATGGGATGCAGGGGCGCAACGTCTTATCCGGCCTACGGTTATGCAGGCCGGATAGAGTAGATTAGCGGAACTTCTTGTGGTTTTCGTTGCGCGTTTTTTTCAGGTCTTCCGCAACGGCTTTCGCCTCTTTGACTTTACCTTCGTTCGCCAGTTTAAGCGCGCCGTCAATCTGACCGATCAGCGTGTCAAAGCCGTGGCGGAAATCTTTCATCTCCGCACTGTCCGGGGATTTGCTCTCCAGCTTCGGTGGCGTTCCCTTTTGAGCATCCAGCGCGGCTGCACGCATTTTGGTCAACGCGTCTTTTAGTTCAGTCGCATTGTCCGTTTTTTCGACGATCTTCAGGTTGTCGTTGAGGATCCCCATGTCATCTTCGAGATCGGCTGCAAACGCAGAAGAACCAAGAACCAGCGTTGAAGCCGCGACGATCGCTAACAGGTGTTTACGCATTGCTCACTTCCTTTTTTATTATTAAAAAATTAACGCCTTAACGAGTATCATTGCCCGGCGATTTTCATCTCCGGTAACAATACCGAACCACACTGTATATTACTGCGTGTTTCAATATCGTTGCCTACGGTCACAATATTGCGCCACATCTCTTTTAAGTTACCGGCGATGGTAATTTCACTCACCGGATACTGAATTTCGCCGTTTTCGACCCAAAAACCCGCCGCGCCGCGCGAGTAATCGCCGGTAATGCCGCTAACGCCCTGGCCCATCAGCTCGGTAACCACAAGACCTGTGCCCATCTCTTTGAGCAACTGCTCGAAGCTTAGACCCTGTCCCGGAATTCGCCAGTTGTGGATCCCGCCCGCATGACCGGTGCTCTTCAGTCCCAGCTTACGTGCGGAATAGTTGGTCAGCAGCCATTGGGTCAGCACACCGTCTTTAATAATGTCACGGCGTTCGGTCCGTACGCCTTCGCTGTCGAACGGCGACGACGCCAGCCCTTTCAGCAGGTGCGGATGTTCTTCAATAGTCAGCCATTCCGGCAGAATTTGTTTGCCCAGCGAGTCGAGCAGGAAGGTGGATTTACGGTACACCGAACCACCGGCAATCGCGCCGACCAGATGTCCGAACAGCCCAGTCGCCACTTCGTTGGCAAAAATCACTGGTGCTTTCATGGTGGAAAGTTTACGCGGAGAGAGGCGAGATAAGGTGCGGCGAGCACAGTCTGCCCCCACCCATTCCGGCGTTTGCAGATCGCCCATCGCCCGGCCAATGGTGTAGGCGTAATCACGCTCCATATCGCCATTTTCTTCCGCGATGACGCAGCTGGAAAGAGAATGACGCGTGGAGCAGTAGCCCTGCAGCATCCCGTGGCTGTTACCAAACACTTTGATGCCATAGTGGCTGTTAAAACTGCCGCCTTCGGTATTGGTGATACGCTTGTCGGCCTGTAGCGCCGCCTGTTCCGCGCGGGCTGCCAGTTCGATAGCTTCGTCAGGGGAAACTTCCGCCGGGTGGAACAGATCCAAATCGGGCGCATCAAAGGCCAGCAGTTCTTTATCTGCCACGCCCGCGCACGGGTCCGGTGAGGTGTAACGTGCAATATCCAGCGCGGCCTGCACGGTACGTGCAATCGCCTGCGGGCTTAAATCGGTGGACGATGCGCTGCCCTTACGGTTTTGGTGATAAACCGTAATCCCCAGCGCGCCATCGCTATTGAATTCTACGTTCTCCACTTCACCATAACGGGTGCTGACGCTAATACCCGTGGTCTTGCTCACAGCGACTTCCGCGCCATCCGACTTACCTGACGCTAATTCCAGTGCCGTCGAGACCGCTTCTTCCAGAATCTTACGCTGCGCTTCAACTTGTGAGATTACTTTCATCGCAAATGCCATAATGTAGAGAGAGTTTCTCTGAAGTCTAACAGAGAACCGTTTTTCAGTGCGCATCTTAACTGGTAACATTAGCCTCTTTTTTTAAGGAGCCTGACATGACTAAGCAGCCCGAAGACTGGCTCGACGACGTTCCCGGTGATGACATCGAAGACGAAGACGATGAAATTATCTGGGTTAGTAAAAGTGAAATAAAACGTGACGCCGAGGAGTTAAAACACCTGGGTGTGGAACTGGTGAAACTGGGGAAAAACGCGCTGGATAAAATCCCGCTCGACGCGGATTTACGTGCCGCGATTGAGTTGGCCCAGCGTATTAAGATGGAAGGTCGCCGCCGCCAGCTGCAGCTGATTGGCAAAATGTTGCGCCAGCGCGATGTTGATCCTATCCGTCAGGCGCTGGACAAGCTGAAAAACCGTCACAACCAACAGGTTGTACTGTTTCACAAGCTTGAGCAACTGCGCGATCGCCTGATCGCCGAAGGTGATGATGCGGTAGCGGAAGTGCTGAACCTGTGGCCAAACGCCGATCGCCAGCAGCTTCGTTCTCTGGTTCGCAATGCGAAGAAAGAGCAAGAAGGCAACAAGCCGCCGAAATCAGCACGTCAGATTTTCCAGTATCTGCGTGAACTGGCGGAAAACGAAATCTAATCTCTTCGTCTGCAGAAAGTGCCGGATGATGTAAATACTTCATCCGGCCTGGATTCTGTGCCCTTACTGCTGGGGCTGCATTTCGCCCATAGCGTTCTCTGACTGACTCTCTTCATGCAGATACTGCTTATCTAAAATCTTCACGAACGGTGTATAAATCGCGGTGGCGATAACCAGATTCACGGCCTGTAACACAATGCCTGAAATCCCGGTGGTGAGGAAACCAGAAATAAAGATCGGCGTTGTCCAGGGAATGGAGATACCAGAGGTGGGGGGAACCCAGCCGAGTGCGATAACCACATAAGTAACCGTACACAGCACCATTGGGGTAATGATAAACGGGATAAGCATCAGCGGATTAAGCACGATTGGTAAACCAAAAATAACCGGCTCATTAATGTTAAAAATTGCCGCCGGTGCCGCCAGCCGTGAGAGCTGCTTTAATCGCGTACTTTTGGCAACCATAAAGATGCTAATCAACAGCGCCCCGGTAAAGCCCGTACCGCCGGCAATCAAATAGACATCCCTGAACTGCTGAGTAATGATGTTGGTCGCTACCAGCCCGGCCTGAGTTTGCGCCAGGTTCTGCGCACTGAGCGTTTGCCAGATAGGCCCCATTACGGATGTCATGATAGAGTCGCCATGGATCCCAAAGAACCAGAAGAAACTGATCATCATCTCAGCAATCAGTTGCGATAAGAGGGAATTCCCCAGATACAGCAACGGCTGTTGCAGCATGACGCTGATAAATTTCCCCGGCGTACCAAAAGGCGTGTTCTCAAACAGCACCTTGACGATAATCCAGAACAGTAGCACTAAGAAGATAGGTACCAGCGATTTAAACGACCTGGCAATCTCTGGCGGGACACTCGCAGGCATCTTGATGGTAAAAGCCCTGTTTTCCAGAAACTGAACCACCTTGATGGTGACCACAGTAACGATAATCCCTAAGAACATCGATTCAGAGCTAAAGTCGAGCAGCGCGTAAGCATCGGCGACGATTTCTCCCGATCCTGTCGTAATATGACCAGGCGACATTAAGAAGAAGATCGCCACCGGTAAAATAGCGGAACTTTGGCTGAGATTAAGCTTTTCAACTAACTCCTTTGAGAAGGTGATAATCACCAGCAGCGTCATTAATCCGTAGCTGGCGTTAATCCCGTAATTGAGCTTATCCAGCACGCCGTCCCCTAACAGCGAACTCATAAACTCGTGATAGCCGTTAACAGGAAAGTTGGTTAACAATACGAAAAATGAACCGACAATCAAAAAGGGAATCAGGGCAATAAACGCATTTTTTAGTGCGGTCAGGTAGATGTTTGACGAGATTTTCTCGGCCAGTGGCAACATCTTTTGTTCGAGTAGAGAGGTTATGCTCATGCCCGCTTACCCTATAAGGTTTTTTGTCACGTAATAATTAACCTGCGGGAACTGCTTGATATAGATGGCAGGAACCTGAGTGTGGTGCGCATCGCCGTTAACAATCTCCTGATAAATATCTTTTTTCGCATCGTGGTTGATGATAACAATCACCTTTCCAGCCTTGATGATTTTATTCAGCCCGACGGTAATACCCTCGGTGAGGGTGACATCTCCGGAGAAGTATTTATGGCTGGCGACGTTAATTGTTACGTCATCCAGTTGAGTTTGTAGATAATCCTCATCAAACGGCACGCCCGGCTCGTTTAAGCCGATATGCCCGTTCATTCCCACGCCCAGAATTACATAGTCAAACTCTTCACCGTTGAGCGCGGTTTGGTAATGGGCAATATTTTGTGCCGTAGAGGCAAACGGATTGAAATGGACTAACCGCACCGGATAGGCACATTTGTGCACAAAGTCCTGATTAATCATGTTCAGGCAGCTGCCATCTGATTCGCTGGGCACGTTGACCCACTCATCCAGCGCAAAGAAGGTAAGGCGTTCGGCAAACGGTGTCGCTGCCAGTGCTTCGTAAATCCAGTGAGGCGTGCTACCGGAGGGGATCAGCACGCGAGAATGTGGTTTGAGCGCGGATAGCTCACTAACGACCTGTTCAGCCAGCGCGGCATTGGTATCAAACGTTGTACATTTCATCCGTTTCTTCTCGCTATTAAAGTGATTCAATCTTTTTGGCGAATAAAGGAAGATACTTTTTATTGGCCAGCAGCATCTCTTTGACTAACGCCACACCCGAAGTGTCGCTTGAGCATAATGGGTTGAAAATAAAGCCAGAAATAAGCGCTTGATAATCGCCGGTGGCGGCGGCTTTGACGATCTGCGCTTCATAGTCTTTCATCATGGAAACAATCCCTTTCGCAGGAGATGGGATCTCACCAGTACAAATTGGAATCGGACCATTACGGGTAAGCACACAGTTCACTTCAACTACCGCCTCTTCCGGTAAATTAGTGATAGCACCGCCGTTACGAACGTTGACGGTTTGAATGCTCTTATCGTCGAGGTAAATAGCGCGAATAACGTTCAGCGCGGCGGTGGAATAAAGCGCACCGCCGCGGGCTTCCAGCTCTTTAGGCTTATCCTGAAGCGTAACGTCGCTGTATTTTTTAAACAGTTCGGCTTCGATATTTTTGACGATCTCACCCCGTGATTGCTCGGCTGCTTCCTGCTCGGCCAGCATTTCAGTCGTCTTGAGGTAGTATTTTAAATAGGAAGAGGGGATCAGATTGGTGGCGGCCAGCAGCTCTTTATTAAACTGCTCATTGCTGATGTTTTTAAAGCTCAGTGCATCAACGTCGGCGGCGTTGATTATCTCGATGGCTTCGCGGGTACGGTCGACGCCGTTATGCAAAATTTTGGTAATAAAGTTCATATGGTTGGAGCCTTTGAACTCGACGTATAAATCCTCTACGTTGGCATTCAGCAGCCCGGCCACCTGATGGGTCATATTGACAGGACCATTGCACAGGCCGATGACCCGATTGTTGTGGCTGTATTTGAGTACCGCTTCTGTCACCATGGAAGCTGGATTGGTGAAGTTAATCAGCCAGGCGTTTGGACAAATCGCCTTCATTTCATTCGCTATTTCAATGATGACCGGAATGGTGCGCAGAGCTTTGAACATCCCGCCCGCACCGTTGGTTTCCTGGCCAATAAAACCGTATGACTTCGGCAGTTTTTCATCAACGATTCGGGCATCGATACCACCGACGCGCAGTTGAGTCACCACGAAGTCGGCACCCAGCAGCGCTGTTTTGCGGTCAAAAGTTTGGATGACATCAATTGGTAAATTTGCTTTGGCAAGCATTCTTTTGGTGAGATCGAAAATGATGTTCATTTTCTCTTTACCCATTTCAACGTCGACAAAAGCGATGTGAGAGATGGGAAGCTGGTGGTAGTTTTTAATTACCCCTTCAATCAGTTCTGGCGTATAGCTGCTACCCGCACCTATCACCACGAGTTTTAGTTTTTTCATTAGTCTTCTACTTTTGAATTAAATTTCAACGACACTTTTCTGACATTGGATAAATGGAAAAGCATAATATCTACGATGGCTATCTGTATCGGATAGCTTATATTTTCGAAAGCAGTATCTTTAATAATGGCGTTTTTGTAGATCAAGACTGCATCGGCCTTAAGCGCCAGCGTAGAGTTTTCCCGGCTGGTAATCGCGGCCACCTTGATGCCGTTTTTTCTGGCATTAAAAATTATCTCTTCCAGCATTTCTGACTCACCGCTGTTGGAAACAATCAGCATACAATCGTTAGCGGTCAGAAAGCGGCTGCGGACATTACAGTTGGTGTAGTCTGTTTCATTGAGGATATTAAAGCCCAGCACCATCAAATTATAGCTAACATAGTTCGCCACGCTATCTGATGTACCGTATCCCCAGGTGATAATCGTATTGCAGTCGGACAAAAAATCACAAAAGACTTTGACTTTATTCTCAGACACTCTGGTTAAAGCATCCTGCATTTCTTGTATATATTCGCTAACAAACGCGTTATGGTGCTGCGAGTTTTGCGTTCTGGAGAATACGTCCCGAATGTTGACCTTAAACTCCTGGAAATTATTAAAGCCTAATTTCTTTACCAACTTAGAAATAGATGGCGCGGTAGTATAAACGCGATCTGCCAGTTCATGAATTTTCATTTTATAAACATCAGCAGGATTCTCCTGGCAGAATTTATAAACTCGCAGTTCATTATTGGTTAAATTTTTTCGCATGGAGCGCACCTTTTATTATGTGGCACTTACGCCACATTGGCTCTCGAGGGGATATTAGCAAGGGAAAAGCGGAAATAGATTTTATGATTTAGAAATTAATTTCTGCGATCTGAGTTATAAATTTCCATATGGAGGCTTCCCATTCCGTTGAGAAGTATGACGTAACCAGAAAGCCGGATGGCAACGGAGATCGTGCTCCTGAGAAAGTGCCGGATAACGGTGTAAACACCTTATCCGGCCCACAACGGATCGTAAGCCCGGTAAGCGTAGCACCACCGGGCATTTTTTTACTCTTCTTCTGCCTGGGCTTTCTTCGCCAGGCCATCCAGCAGTTTTTGATGGATGCCACCAAACCCGCCGTTACTCATCACCAGGATGTGATCGCCAGGCTGTGCAGTTTTCACCACCATATCTGCCAGTGCATCCACATCGCCGCTCCAGTGCGCAGGCTGAACGCAGGCTTCAGCGACTTCTGCTACCTGCCACGGAATATGCGGGGGTTGCAGCAGGAACACTTCGTCCGCACGCCCTAACGACGGCGCCAGGTCATCTTTGCACAGGCCCATTTTCATGGTGTTCGAGCGTGGTTCCAGCACCGCGATGATGCGCGCCGTGCCACCTACTTTACCGCGCAGCGCCGCAAGCGTTGCCAGAATGGCCGTTGGGTGATGGGCGAAATCGTCATACACCGTCACGCCATTGGCTTCGCCGCGCAGCTCAAGACGACGACGGGCGTTGATAAACGAGCCCAGCGCATTGGCTGCATCCGCAGGCACGACGCCAACATGGCGCGCGGCAGCAATCGCCATCAGACCGTTGTGCATGTTGTGTTCGCCTACCAGGCCCCACTTCACCACGCCAACATTTTCACCGTCCAGCCACACTTCCCATTCGGATGCATCAGTGGTCAGCTTTTTCGCCTGCCAGTGACCTTGTTCGCCAACCAGCTCTTGTTCGCTCCAGCAGCCCATCGCCATCGTCTGTTTCAGATTGATGTCGTTTTCCGGGTAGATAATGCGTCCCTGGCCCGGCACGATACGCACCAGGTGGTGGAACTGTTTCTGGATCGCTTTCAGATCGTCAAAGATATCAGCGTGATCGAACTCAAGGTTGTTGAGGATCAGCGTACGCGGGCAGTAATGTACGAATTTAGAACGCTTATCGAAGAAGGCGCAATCGTACTCATCCGCTTCAATCACGAAGAAGTCGCTCTCACCCAGGCGCGCGGAAACCTCAAAGTTACCCGGTACGCCGCCGATCACAAAGCCAGGCTTATAGCCGCAGGCTTCGAGGATCCAGGTCGCCATTCCGGCGGTGGTGGTTTTGCCGTGCGTCCCCGCAACCGCCAGTACCCAACGATCGCGAAGCACAAAGTCATGCAACCACTGCGGGCCGGACATGTACGGAATGTTCTTTTCCAGCACTGCTTCCACACACGGATTACCCCGGGTCATGGCATTGCCAATGATCACCAGGTCCGGCTGCGGATCGAGCTGGCTGGCATCGTAACCCTGAATCAGATCAATGCCTTGCTTCTCAAGTAAGGTACTCATCGGCGGATACACATTGGCGTCCGAACCGGTTACTTCATGACCGAGTGAGCGCGCCAGCATCGCCAGACCGCCCATAAAAGTGCCACAAATTCCCAAAATATGAATGCGCATACGTCACTATCCTTTTTTAATCTGGGGGCCATTTTACGCACATGTCCGGCAAGTGAGAAACGCATTTCAGGATATTCCGTAGTTTGCTGGCGCGATTCACCTAAGCGCGGCAATGGAAATATTTGTTAATATTGTTGCGGTCGCTTTACTCCACATAAATTGCAGGGAAAGTGTTATGAAAACGTTAGGTGAATTTATTGTCGAAAAGCAGCACGAGTTTTCTCATGCTACCGGTGAGCTCACTGCTTTGTTGTCGGCAATAAAGCTGGGCGCCAAGATCATCCACCGCGATATCAACAAGGCCGGTCTGGTCGATATCCTTGGTGCCAGCGGTGCTGAGAACGTGCAGGGAGAGGTTCAGCAAAAACTCGATCTGTTCGCGAACGAAAAACTGAAAGCTGCACTGAAGGCGCGCGACATTGTGGCGGGCATTGCCTCGGAAGAAGAAGATGAAATCGTCGTCTTTGAAGGCTGTGAACACGCAAAATATGTTGTGCTGATGGATCCTCTGGATGGCTCATCCAACATCGATGTTAACGTCTCTGTCGGTACGATTTTCTCTATTTATCGCCGCGTAACCCCAGTCGGCACGCCGGTCACGGAAGAGGATTTCCTGCAACCAGGCAACAAGCAGGTTGCTGCGGGCTACGTTGTTTATGGTTCTTCCACCATGCTGGTGTATACCACCGGCTGTGGCGTACACGCCTTCACCTACGATCCTTCTCTGGGCGTATTCTGCCTCAGCCAGGAACGTATGCGCTTCCCGGCGAAAGGCAGCACGTACTCCATTAACGAAGGCAACTACATTAAATTCCCGAACGGTGTGAAGAAGTACATTAAATTCTGCCAGGAAGAAGATAAGTCAACTCAGCGCCCGTACACCTCGCGCTACATTGGCTCTCTGGTTGCGGATTTCCATCGTAATCTGCTCAAAGGCGGGATCTACCTGTACCCAAGCACCGCCAGCCACCCGCAAGGGAAGCTGCGTCTGCTGTACGAATGCAATCCGATGGCCTTCCTGGCCGAGCAGGCGGGCGGCAAAGCGAGCGATGGTAAAGATCGCATTCTGGATATCACCCCGGAAAGCCTGCACCAGCGTCGCTCCTTCTTCGTAGGTAACGACCATATGGTTGAAGATGTAGAACGCTTTATCCGCGAATTCCCGGACGCGTAATACGCTTTGCCGGATGAGACGTGTTAACGCCATCATCCGGCAAATTTATCCCCTACGCCGTTTGTACTTTAAACGCCGCCATTGCTTCGAGCAGCGCATGTGACTGCTCTTCCAGCGAGCGGGTAGCCGCTGAAGATTGCTGTACCAGCGCCGCATTTTGCTGCGCCGTTTCATCCATCTGAATCACCGCGATATTCACCTGCTCAATGCCGCGACTCTGTTCCTGCGACGCGCTGGCAATTTCACGCATCAGTTTGGTCATGCGCATCACTTCATTGGCAATCTCATCCATGGTTTCGCCCGCCTGCTGCGCCAGCTCGCTGCCTTCTCCCACGTGGGTGTGTGAATCGCTGATTAACGTGCGGATCTCTTTTGCCGCCTCGGCGCTGCGGCTGGCCAGATTACGCACTTCACCCGCAACGACCGCAAAGCCCCGCCCTTGCTCACCGGCACGCGCCGCTTCAACAGAAGCATTGAGCGCCAGGATATTGGTCTGGAAAGCAATACCGTCGATTACGCTGAGGATGTCGGCGATTCGGCTGGAACTGCCGGAAATATCGCGCATTTTCTCAATCACATAGCACACCATCTCACTGCCGCGATCGGCGGTATCCGACACCGATTTTGCCAACTGGTGTGCCTGTTCCGCGTTCTGCGCATTCTGTTTCACGGTCGCCGTGAGTTCTTCCATACTGGCGGCGGTCTGCTCCAGCGAAGTGGCTGTCGATTCAGTACGTTGTGCCAGATGCTGGTTCCCGGCCGTCAGCTCACGGCTACCAATATCAATTTGTAAACTGGCATCGCGGACACGCTGTACCGAGTCGCCCAGCGCATGGCGCATTTCATCCATTGCCGCGTTCAGACGGTTGAATTCGGCGCTGGCCGACAGCGCGGCAACCGGCGACAAATCCCCCGTCGCCAAGCGTTCCAGTTGCTCAACCATATTATCCAGCGGCTTGAGAAACTTATTTCGCAGCATGAACCAAATCACCGCCAGCAATGCGAGGGCAGCCAACATCGAGGCGCTCATAATACCGTGGTAAATCAACGAAGTAATGATACGGGTAGAGGCATACAGCCCCATACCGCCGGTCAGCAACAGAAGGAACGTCAGCAGAGACAATAACACCAACAAACTTGATCGAATTGAAAGGGATTTTGGCATCGTTATATTTCCGGTTGTAGGGTTAAAACAGACCTGTACAGAACCTATCGACTACAACCGGAAAAAGTTTAGGTATTTAAATGTTTATTGAAAAATCAGGATGTTACTTTGGTGTTGCCGCCGTCCCCACTCTGGTTACTGGCGAGCTTTGACGATTTTCCCAAAGTACCGTCAGACCGCGCTGTAAGGCAATAAAAATAAACAATAAAATGCCAATCGCGATCTTCGTCCACCAGGAACTTAATGTGCCGTCAAAATTAATGTAGGTCTGGATCAACCCCTGAATGGCGACACCAAACAACGTTCCTAACACCGTACCGACCCCGCCGCTCAACAGGGTTCCGCCAATCACGACTGAGGCAATCGCATCCAGCTCAACGCCGACGCCCGCCAGCGCATAACCCGCCTGGGTGTAAATTGAAAAGACAATGCCGGCAAGCGTCGCAAGCCCGGTCGACAGCATATAGATACGGATGGTCGTGCTGCGGGTTGAGATCCCCATCAGGTTGGCAGAGGTGGCGTTGCCGCCAATCGCGTAAACCTGATTACCAAAGCGCGTACGGTGCGCCAGGAATATGCCAATGACGACTACCGCCAGCATCAGCAATCCCATTGCACTCAGGCGGCCGCCGCCGGGAATTTTCCATGCCAGGCTTGAGAGCATGTCATAAACCGGATGGTTAATTGGGATCGACTCTTCAGACACCAGATAGCTGACGCCGCGCAGGAAGAACATTCCCGCCAGGGTAATAATGAATGCTGGGATCTTCAGCGCATCAATCAGTAACCCCATAAACGCGCCAAACGCGCAGCCCATCAGCAGAATCAGGGGAAACGCCAGCAGCGGAGATATACCCCAGTAGCCAATGGCCTTCGCCAGAAATACGCCGGTAAACGCGATCACCGAGCCAACGGACAGGTCGATCCCGCCAGAGAGAATCACGAAGGTCATGCCCACGGCGATGATGCCCAGAAAAGCGTTATCGGTCAAGATATTGCAGATAACTCTGGTTGAAGCAAAAGCCGGAAACTGTGTCAGGCAGTAGAGGTAACCCAGCACAAACACGCCGAGGGTGATCATCAGCGGTAAATTACGTTTTATCATGACCACGCACTCCTTTTATCAGGCTGATAAAGCGTTGTGATTGCACGACCAGCACACACAACACCACCACGGCTTTGACCACTTGATTTAGTTCTGGCGGGAAGCCCGACAGTAAAATCCCGGTGTTCATGCCCTGAATAATCAATGCCCCGACCACCGACAGCAGCAGATTAAAGCGCCCGCCCATCAGCGAGCCGCCGCCGATGACTACCGCCAGGATGGCATCCAGTTCCAGCCACAATCCGGCGTTATTGGCATCTGCCCCGCGGATATCCGCCGTGACGATAATGCCGGCGATAGCCGCACACAGACCGCTCAGCACATAGGTGAGCATCACGATAATGCGCGTGTTCACCCCGGCGTTTTTTGCCGCACGAATGTTGATGCCTACCGCTTCAATAAACATCCCCAGCGCCGTTTTACGCGTCAGTAGCCAGAACACCACCAGCGTTAGCAGGGCAATGATCACTGGCGTGGGGAACAGTAAGAGCGAGCCGCTGCCAAACCACGACAGTTCGGGCGAATTGAAGGTGACGATTTGCCCGGAGGTGATAAGCTGCGCCACTCCGCGCCCGGCCACCATCAGGATTAGCGTGGCAACGAACGGTTGGATCTTGAGGATTGCCACCAGAATCCCGTTCCATAACCCTGCCAGAATGCCGGAGCCTAAGGCGGCAAGCAGCACCACCGGCAAACTGTGCCCGGCCACCGTCATCGCCGCGGTGGTGGCACCGGCAATGGCCATGACGGCGCCTACGGAAAGGTCGATGCCGCCGGTGGCAATCACCAGCGTCATGCCAATCGCTAACAGCGCCACGGGGGCGGCACGGTTGAGAATATCAATCGGGCTACCGAACAGCCGACCATCTTGCAAAATCACCTGATAAAAGTGCGGCGCGACCAGGCTATCCACCAGCAGCACCAGCAGTAGCGCCACCAGTTGTGGCATGCCCTTTGGCCAGCGGAATCGCCGTTGCGGCGGAGTGGATTGAGGGAGAGATTGAGGCATCACCATAGTCTCCTTAGGCCGCAATGGCGTTCATGATCGCCGGCACGGACAGTTCAGCCAGCGGGATCTCGGCCACCTGTTTGCGATCGCGCATAATAATGACCCGATCGGCATAGCCCACTAACTCTTCCAGTTCGGATGAAATCACCAGCAGCGCCAGACCATCCGCGCACAGCGTTTCGATCAGGCGGATGATCTCGGCATGCGCGCCGACGTCGATCCCACGCGTGGGTTCATCGAGGATCAGGAATTGCGGTTTGGTCAGTAACCAGCGCGAGAGCAATACTTTTTGCTGATTGCCGCCGGAGAGGAATTCGATCGGCTGTTCAGCGTTGGGGGTGCGAATTCCGAGCTGGCGGATAAAACGCTCGGCAATCTCATTTTGTTCTTTCCGCGGAATAGGCCGCAGCCAGCCACGCTGCGCCTGTAATGCCAGAATGATGTTTTCACGCACCGAGGCGGCGGCGATAATGCCATCCGTTTTGCGATCCTCCGGACAGAAGCCGATCCCCAGACACGAAGCCTGATGCGGCGATCGCAAGGTCTGCGCTTTGCCCTTGATCAGCGCACTGCCGCTGTCGGCGGGTTTAATACCGAAGATCACCTCCGCCGTTTCCGTTCGCCCGGATCCCAGCAGTCCAGCGAGACCGACGATCTCACCAGGACGCACCTGTAGATCAAACGGCGCGATGGTGCCTTTCTTGCCAAAGTCGCTAAAGGCCGCCACTGGTTTATCACTCAGCAACGTACGGCCCGCACGCTGTAGTGCATGGGTATCCAGTTCGCGACCCAGCATCATTTTGACCAGTTCGATCTGTGGCAGTTCGCGGGTTTCACGGCAGCCAACGAAGCCGCCGTTACGCAGAACGGTAATGCGATCGCTGACCTGATAGACCTGATCGAGGAAGTGGGTAACGAAGATCAGACTGACGCCCCGATCGCGCAGATGCCGCATCAGGCCGAACAGCATTTCTACCTCCTGGGTATCAAGACTGGCGGTGGGCTCATCGAGGATCAGCACTTTCGCGGAGAGATCGATCGCCCGACAGATGGCGACGATCTGCTGCATCGCCACGGAAAAGCGGTTCAGCGGCTCGCGCACGTCGAGGGAAAAACCGTATGACGCCATCAACTCCGTCGCGCGTTTTTCCATCTGCTTGCGCAGCAGCAGGCCAAAACGCCGCGGTTCACGGCCAATAAACAAGTTATCCGCTACCGACATATTGGGCAGCAGGTTCACTTCCTGATACACGGTACCGATCCCCAACTGCTGGGCATGGGCAGTATTTTTGGGGGAGATAGGCTGGCCTTCGAGCCAGATCGTGCCGCGATCTGCATGGTAAACACCGGTCAGCGCTTTGATTAGCGTCGATTTACCGGCTCCGTTTTCTCCCAGCAGCGCCATAATCTCACCGCGACGCAAGCTGAAATCCACGTTATCCAGCGCTTTGACGCCGGGAAAGAATTTGCTTAATCCTTCGGTGCGGAGGATTTCCTGATGGGGGTCGGTGGTCATGGCATTCCTCCGGTACGAAATCACGGCCTTTTCGTAGGCCTGATAAGCGCAACGCCATCAGGCCTACGGAAGACCGGCAGCAAAACTAGTAGCCCATGTTTTTCTTCTTCTCTAACTCTTCTTTCGCCGTATCCGGCAGATAGAGGATCGACTTGGTAATGGTCAGCTTCTCAGGCATCGTGCCGTCTTTTTTGAATTTCTCCAGCGCGTCGAATGCCGGGCCTGCCATATTCGGCGTCAGCTCGACGCTGGCGTTGGCTTCACCGTCAATCATTGCTTTGTAGATATCCGGTACGCCGTCGATGGAACCGGTCAGAATATCTTTGCCGGGTTTCAGGCCCGCTTCTTTAATCGCCTGGATTGCCCCGATCACCATGTCATCGTTATGGGCGTAAACCATGCAGATGTTCTTGCCATTGTTTTCCGCTTTGATAAAGCTCTCCATCACTTCTTTCCCTTTACTGCGGGTGAAGTCGCCGGACTGTGAGCGGATAATCTTAATGTTTGGTGCGCTGGCGATGGCTTCAGCAAACCCTTTTTTACGATCGATGGCCACGCTGGCCCCGACAGTCCCTTGCAGCTCAACGACGTTACACGGCTTGCCGTTCACTTGTTTAATCAACCAGTCGCCGATCAATTTACCTTCCAGCACGTTGTCGGCGGTGACCGTGGTCATATAGAGAGATTTGTCTTTTACATCGATGGAACGATCGAGCAAAAAGACCGGAATGTCGGCATCTTTAGCTTCTTTTAAAACCGGTTCCCAACCCGTTGCCACGACCGGCGCAATAAAGATGGCGTCAACGCCCTGCGCAACAAATGAGCGAACTGCTTTAATCTGGTTTTCCTGCTTTTGCTGGCCGTCAGCGATTTTCAGCGTAATACCACGCTTTTCAGCCTCGCTTTTCGCAACGTTGGTTTCTGCGGCGCGCCAGCCGGATTCAGAGCCAACTTGCGAAAATCCTACGGTTAAAGGGGCTGCCATTGCCATAGACGACATGGCTGCCGAAACTGCTGTGACTAAAAGTAAGCGCTTCCACATAAGTGCGTCCTCGTAGGGTGATTATTGTTGGTTAATAAACCGTCGCGAAAAAACTATAGACAATTGAGCATGTAACGAATTGCGTTACATCACACTTCAAAAAAGTAAATAAAACGTTAATCACAACTTTGTAATCGCTTTCATCTCGCTATGAAAAATGCGGCTGAAGATATGGATTTTTCTGTCACGAGAGAGGGGTAAAAAGAAGAAAATGAGCGCAGAGAAAGCGAAAACAAGCGGAGACATTCAGCGCGAGTTGGCTATAATACCCGCCACTTGTTTGCCATAGCTTATTTAAAGGAAACAGACATGAGCTTACTCAACGTCCCTGCCGGTAAAGACCTGCCGGAAGATATCTACGTTGTTATCGAGATCCCTGCCAACGCAGATCCGATCAAATACGAAGTTGACAAAGAGAGCGGCGCCCTGTTCGTTGACCGCTTCATGTCCACCGCGATGTTCTATCCGTGCAACTACGGTTACATCAACCACACCCTGTCTCTGGACGGTGACCCGGTAGACGTTCTTGTCCCGACTCCGTACCCGCTGGAGCCAGGTTCAGTGATCCGCTGCCGTCCGGTTGGCGTGCTGAAAATGACTGACGAATCCGGTGAAGATGCGAAACTGGTTGCGGTTCCGCACACTAAGCTGAGCAAAGAATACGATCACATCAAAGATGTGACCGACCTGCCGGAACTGCTGAAAGCGCAGATCACCCACTTCTTCGAACACTACAAAGATCTCGAAGCGGGCAAATGGGTGAAAGTTGACGGTTGGGACAACGCTGAAGCCGCTAAAGCTGAAATCGTTGCTTCTTTCGAGCGCGCGAAGAAGTAAGTTCGCGTTAGCTTAAAACCCTGAACGCCAGTCTCTGGTTAGTAAGGGTTTTTAAATTTCTACGTTCTACCACCTCTCCCCTTCGCTGTTTTCTTTTTGACCTACCAGAATGGGTAGTCACATTTCATTTATCTTAATTGAGAATGATATTAGATCTCATTATCATTCTCAGCATGTAAATAAATGTGAATAAAAGTCAATGAACCTCCACAATGTGAAGTCCCTGAAACGCTATTCCTGCGTGGCACTCGCCACAGCGCTGTTATTTACCAGCCTGTCCAGCGTGGCGCAGACGCTACCTGAGAAAGATTTTCTGACTCGCGATGTCGGTAACGGCGTGTATGAGCTGGCGGTTGATAGCCAGCAGAATGCGCTTTTTGTCGCCTCGTCGCCGTCGTTTGATAAAGATAAAACCAGCGGGCTTATCTATAAACTCGATCTGGAGAAACTCACGACGACTGAAGTCATCGACACCAGCCGTCGTGCCTTTGCCACCGCTCTGGATGAAGAAAACCAGGTGCTGTATGTCGGCAACACGCTGGAAGGTTCAGTAACGCTAGTCGATACCCGCAGCGGTAAAGAGCTGGCGATACTGCAACTGAGCGAAGCCAAAAACTCGAAAGATATTGTTCATACGCGTGAAATGGTGCTCGATAAACAGCACCACCGTCTGTACGTTTCCGGCGTGGCTGAAAAAGGCATAGTCTGGGTGGTGGACACACAAAAGCGCGAGAAAATCGCCACCCTCGAGAACATGGGCCAGTACCCGACCGGCATGGCCGTGGATGCAAATAAGAACCGCCTGTATGTTGTGAATGGCCGAAACGAGCTTATTACGCTGGATACCACCAACCATCAAATTATTAATCGCTTTACCATTGAGCCAGATAAAAAACATTTTTTCCTGAATATTGCCCTGGATGCAAAAAATAACCGCGCATTCCTGACCGATCCGGATTTAGCGGACGTACTGGTTGTTGATCTTAATACCGGTAAGGTTATTGCACCAATTAAGGTTATTAACTCGCTGGCAGTGATATATAACGAAAAACGCCAGGAAGTTTATATCACCCACCGTAATGCTAAACGCATCAGCATTGTGAACAGCAAGACCTATCAGGTAAAACAAAGCATTGAAACCAATGCCTTACCTAACAGTCTGGCGCTCTCGGCAGATGCTAACACCCTGTACGTCAGCGTCAAACAGTCGGAAAAAATGACAGGTGTGAAGCCCGACTACGTGCTGAAAATCGATCTCTCTAAATATTAATAATTAAAAAACTATCTGCACCTTGCAGCTTTTTTGAGCTGCAAGGTGATGTTTTTATTTTTTACTTTTCAGGTGTCTATATTATGAAAACGCGTCAACTTATTACGCTGACAGGGATCGTTGCATTCTCAGGCGGTGTTATTTTCCCCACCCAGGCAGAAGAACTCACCGAGACCTCACGCACTAGCGAAGATGAAATGGTGATCACCGCATCCGGATTCTCGCAGCAAAAACGCGAAGCGCCGGCCACTATTTCAGTTATCGATCGTAACACGCTGGATATTCAGCCGGACCGTAGCATCGGTGAAGCAATTAAAAACCTGCCCGGCGTCTCGGTCACCAACAGCAGCGGCATGAACGCCGGCAGCATTATGATCCGCGGCATGGACCCGTCCTATACCGCTTTTATGGTCAACAGCGTCAAACAAAATACCGGTGAATCTCGCCCTTACGGACATGATATTGGTACTGAAGCCAACTTCTTACCGCCAATGGAGGCCATTGAGCGTATTGAAGTTATCCGTGGGCCGATGTCCTCGCTGTACGGTTCAGACGCCATCGGCGGTGTGGTTAACGTCATTACCAAAAAACCGTACGGCGCAAAAGAGTGGACCACGGCAATTGCTGCCAATACCTGGCTGCAGGAGCACCAGTATTTAGGTAATACCAGCCAGATGAATTTGTTTACCATGGGGCCGATTGTGCCCGATGTTCTCGGCCTTAGCGTGGCGGCCGACTGGCTTGACCGTCGCGATGACGATCGCAATAACTATTTTGGCAAACACAATCGTAAATCCGTTGATATGACATTGGGCCTGGCCGCCAGCGAGAATAACCTGTTCGATCTCAACGTGGTCACCGGTGAGCAGGAAAAAAACCGTACCCAGAAACGCGGTGCGCCGTGGTCATGGCTGTTCGATCGTAACGCCGCCACCCTGACGCATACCGGCTGGTATGCAGACGACACCATCGCGACGACCAACTACATAAACTATGAAAAAGGCCGTTCGAAGTATGTTTATGACGGACAGTCCCCGCAGTATGTGCAGATGGAGAACTACGTCGCCAATTCGCAAACCACTTTCACGCTCGACACCCATAAACTGACCGTTGGGGCGAATTTCACGCGCGAAGAGCTGAATGACCGCTTTGATGTAGCCAACAAAACGCTGCCCGGATCTGACCCGGTGACCAAAATCAGCCGTAACGGTTGGGCATTGTTTGCTGAAGACGGCTGGAGCATTGGCGATTTCATCCTGACCACGTCAGCGAGGATGGACCAGGATGACAATTTTGGCACACATATTACGCCGAAAATGTACGGTAACTGGGCCTTTAGCAATGACTGGGCGCTGAAAGGCGGCGTTTCCGCAGGCTATAAAAAACCGGAGCTGCGCGCGACGTCCAGCAACTTCGTAACCCCTTACGGCTCAACCGTACCTTATCCCTTCCTCACCGTTGGTAACGACGACCTGAAACCTGAACAAAGCGTTAACTCTGAACTGGGCCTCTACTGGACGGGAGATGCGCTATCGCTCGACAGCACCGTCTTCTATACGCAGTTCAAAGACAAAATTGCTGAACAAACGATTTGTGAAACCACGTCGACGAACCAGTGCTCCGTCAACGGCTACAACGCGGATTCCGTCAGTAAATACTTCAACGTCAGCGAGGCGGATGTATACGGTATAGAACTGAATGCCGACTGGCAGATTACCGCCGATGTAAAAGCCAACGCTAACTACACCTGGAACCACAGCGAACAAAAAAGCGGCGTTAACAAAGGCTACGCGCTAAACGATTATCCGCGCCATATGGCGAATCTGTCGCTGAACTGGACGGCAACGCAAAGCCTGGACGTATGGAGTACGGTGAATTATCGCAGCAGTAACCGCAACAGCGGCAATAACTATAAATATGATGACTACACGATGGTGGACGTAGGCCTACGTTATCAGCTCAATAAGCACACGCAACTGATGGCTGGGGTCTACAACGTGCTGGATGAGGATCCGAAACTGACAACCGCGTGGAACGAATCCGCACAGGTGGAAGGACGCCGCTATAACCTCGACGCGCGCGTGGAGTTTTAAATCCAGAATAAAACAACGCCACCCAAGGGTGGCGTGTTCATATCAGTACTGGTCTCGGTCTAACCAGTTACCGCTTTCAATCAGCGTTAAGCCATCAACCGGACGTTGGTACACGTACATCCATGCACTTCCGTACGGCGTTTGAATTAACTGGCGTGCGTATTCACCGCCGCGGGTACGCAGAGCGTCAAGCTCTGCCAGCGTGGCGTTATCAATACGATAAACTTCCCCGTGTACTGTTCCCTCTCCTGGAACGGCGCCTGGATAGTGGCCCAGGCTATACAACTGGTAGTTGTCGATACTGAAATTTCCCAGCAACAGGGCATTGGTCATCCAGTGGCTGTTGCCTTGTTTGGTTCGTAAACTGCCGTAGACAAATATTCGCATTGCTAAAACTCGAACTGATAGAGCAAATCAAGTGCCTGATCTACGCCAGACACTGCTTCCAGATATAGCTTAGGCATCAGACGATAACGTAGCGTGAGTGTCGCTAAGGAGTCAAATATACCCACACCATATTTCACCTGCAGACCTGGCAGTACGTATCCGCTGACAACCACCTGAGATGAATCACCCACCCCTTGTGTGTCCAGTGCCAGATTGCTTACGCCAAATGTCTCCCCGATTTTACCCACAACCTGACCACTTTGTGCAACCCCCAGACCAATAAGCATTGAAGTCATTGCCGCGCTGTCGCTCTGTTCGCTATCCAGTCCTTGTCCGCGTAGCAGGTAGGAAAGCGCCATTTGCTGCGACATCGCCGGGTCGGAGAAGATTTCCGCCTTCGGTTCATCGGCGGAGCCCGTGACGCGAACCCCGGCGATCACGTCGTCTTCGGTGGCTTCCGGGTTACGAATTGCTTCGATGTTGAGTAACGGCTGATCCGGCGGGCCGGAGAACAACAGCTCGCCCTTACGCACAATCAGATCCTGACCATAGGCATGGAAACGCCCGCTCGGAATATTAATTTGTCCGTTCAGCCCCAGCCCCTGCTTATCCTGCACCACTTTCAGATCGCCCGTCAGACGCGCTTTCAAACCAAAGGCGTCAATACGCACGTTGTTACCAACATGGATGTTCAGGTTGCTGTTGATCGGAATACCTGCTGTCTGCGGTTTCTCCGGTTGCAGATTGTTGTTAAGCATGACCATATCGCTGGAAACCCCTACCGCGCTCTCCGGCAGATCGTGTACCACGATACGCGCCCACGGCACATCCACGTTGCCATCGAGGGTAAACAGGCTCGGCGTGGCTTCAAAGACCACGTCCGGCGATACGTCCAGGCGGACCATCGGCGGCACGGTAATACGAACCCTGCTGCCTTTAGCCGCAACGCGCGCCCGCCAGTTGTCTATCTGACTCCAGTCGGCATCGCCGCTCAGGTTAATTTCGCCCTGCTGCGTACGCACCACGCCCGCCAGCGTTGAGCGTGTTCCGGTGAAGTTAACGGCTAACTGGCTTGGCTGCATGTCAAACGGCATAAAGTTACCGTCGATATCCAGACCGCTCAGCTGCAGCTGTCCGAGCAGTTGCGGGCTTTGCACATCGCCGCCCAGACGTAGGTTGGCGTTGATCACCCCTGCCGCTTTTTCACCGCGCGAGAAAATGGGGTTCACCATCGCCAGATTGAAGTTGCGGATGTTGACGTTGCCGCCGAGACTGCGGCGTCCTTGCGGATCCGTCACCTGCACCTGGCCGTCAAACTGCCCGTTGTTGGTCAGGCGAATCAGCCAGCCCAGCTCGGCACGGTTATTGTGCAGGTCGGCGGTCAGATTCAGCGTTTCAAACGCTACAGGGAGCGGCGCATCGTTCACGCTTTGCGTGACCTTCACGTTACGTCCGCTCAGCGTAACCTGCCCCTGCGGCAGCCCCTCTTTGGTGGTGTCCCAGCTCACATCTGCTTTGCCAGTGAAAACGCCGCTGGCCTGGGTTGTATCCGGCATAAACGGTTTTAGCATCGCCAGGTCAAAGCGGTTAAGGTTCACCACCGCGCGTCCTTGTGCACCGGCATCAATGGTTTGCGGTACGCACAGTTCCGCATTCGGGTTGTTCCAGCAGTGCGGCCCAATGCTGATTTTCTGTTCCTGATTGCGATAATCCAGCGCGACAGGGCGGTTAAGGGACCACGGACCGACCGGCGTCTGGAAGCGGGTATCGCTTAACGCACCTTTCCAGCGCTGCTCTTTGCGATCAAAGCTACCTGCCAGGGAGAGCTGCCCGGAGACCGGTTCCCCCTGAATGCGCAGCTGCAGCTCATGCTGCTTTTCGCTACCTTTGGCATTGAGCGTCACCAGGCCAATATTCACGTCAGGCTGTACAATCCGCTCTACGCGAACGTTGAGATTACCAGCGATTTGCTCTGCCGATTTCACGTCGCCTTCGACGCGCACCTGAGCGACGGACAGCTCCTGCCAGCGCAGCCCCCGGGCGGTGATATCCGCCAGCAGTTGTGGCGCTTCAACCGTACCGCGAACTTTTACCAGCCCTTTCGCCGTACCGCCCAGTCCCGGCAGCGCGTTATCCAGGCTCGGGGCATCAATCGTCGCGTCGAGATTGAGGTCTTTGACCCCCAGTTCCCCTTTCACATCCGCGCTGTTGCGTCCCAGTTCCAGATGCAGGCCCGGGATCGTCCACTGCAGGTAGCTGTTACCCTTCAGCGAACCGTGCACATTAACCTTGTTCTGCTTCACGTTGCCGGCCAGCTTCAGCTCGGGCACCTCCATCTGCCAGCTTCCGCCGTACAGACTGCCGCGAGTTTTCACCAGGCCATTCAGTTTTGATGGCCACTCCGGGATCGCTTTCGCCGTGTTGATGCCATCCAGCGTTAGCTCCCCGCGCCAGCTGATCGCCTGCTGCCAGTCCACCAGCGCTTTCAGCTCAGTTTTCCCTTCCAGCGCCGCAACGCTGAGTTTGTCGAGATTGATCTGCTGTTCGTTGCCTTTGGCGTCCAGCGTGATGGTAGCCGGAGGAATATCCTGTCCTTTCACAGCGGTACGCATCGACAGCGTATAGTCGGTCATCTTACCGGTCAGTTTGAGCTTGATGTCATCAGCCTGGAACTGCTTGTCGCCGGTAAACGGCCAGTAAACCTGCTTACTCACCACCTCAAGGTTGAGCGGCAATCCGGCTTCCGCCAGACGCGCCTGCGCCCGCAGGTCCATATCCACCGGACCAGACAGATTTACGCCGACTTCCAGCTGTTCACGCAGCGCGCCGCCGACCTTCAGCTTCACCTTTTCGCCTTTTAACGGATCGACGTTGAGCGTGCTGTTTAACGTAATATCGACCGGCCACGTGTCGGTCAGTTGCGCCGTGCCGCTGGCTTTTACCGTCCCCTGATTCGAGTCGATATCCAGTGCATCGAGTTTCATGTTGCCGTCAATGCTGCTCACTTTCAGCAGCATGTTATGTACCGTTAAATCCGTATCCCCGGTCACGCGCAGCTGCTCGCCGCGAAACGCTTCAATGTTGAGATTGAGCGGCAGATGGACATCGGTCATTTCCGGCAGCACCGGCTTTGAGAACAGATCTTTTAGCGTTTCGCCGAGCGGTTTTTCATCCGGTTGCGGATTTTGAATCTTTGGTTCGACAACCTCTTCCTGCGCCACTTCCGCCACTTTAGGCAGGGCAATCAGCAGCCCCTGTAATGTCGTTGGCTTCAGGGTTAGCGTTTTTTCCTGCCAGTTCAGGCCGGAGGTAAATTCCAGCACCGAAACCGTGGTGTCATCGATTTTGATATTGATGTTGTTCAGCGCCACGCGCGAAAGCGTGATTGGGTAAGGTGTGGAAAGGTTAAGCGGACCGCTCTCTTCCTCTTCAACCGGCGCTGATGGCGGCATCTTTTTGCTGTCGATCGCCACGTTGATATTTTTCAGCGACAGATCGTTGACGCACAGGCTGCTGTCCCACAGGCAGTTAAGCCCCACGGCCAGATGCACTTCGCCAGCATTCACCGCCACGCCAGGTTGGTCATAACGAATATTTTTGAGCGATAAATCCCGCCAGCCGCCGGTGACCTGACCAATCTCCAGCCCCGGAACCCAACGATTCGCCGCTTTGAAGATCAGATGCAGGCCCGAAGTGGTGCCGACGAGGAACGCCACCGTGCCTAACAACAGCAGGATAAAAATCAGCACGCCGAGGCTTATCTTCTTCCATAAACTCATAATTCAGGCCCCAGACCGATGTAAAACTGTAAACCATGTTCATCTTTGTCGCCCACAGGGACAGCAAAGTCGAGCTTGATGGGTCCCACTGGCGATTGCCAGCGTACGCCGACCCCGGCACCGGTTTTGAAATCGCTTCTGCGGATATCGCTGACCGCTTCGCCGCTATCGACAAACATCGCGCCCCACCATTTTCCGGTCACGTTGTACTGATATTCCAGCGAGCCGGTCGCCAGCTTCGAGGCCCCTTTCAGCTTGCCGTCGCTGCCTTCAGGCGAAATAGATTTGTATTTGTAGCCGCGAATGCTGCGATCGCCCCCGGCGAAGAAACGCAGATCCGGCGGTACTTTGTCGAAGTCCCCGGTTTCGATCCAGCCGAGGTTGCCGCGCATCACAAAGCGATGACGATCGTACAGCGTGCGGATCCAGACGTTTTGCGCCTGGAAGACGGAGAAATCAACGTCTGAACCCCAGGCCGTGTTGGAGTAATCGATGGAATAACGTTGGGAGTCGCCCCAGACTGGCATCAGACCGCCGCGCGAGCGCGTCCGGCTGATCATCACGCCCGGATAGAGCAGCATGGTGGTGTTAGTGACGTTACCCTGGGTAAAGTGATCGAGGCTCCAGCGCAGGTTAATCGCGCGCTGCCAGCCGCTGGAAAGATCCCAGTAGCGGGAAACCGCAAGCGTAGTGGAGTCCTGCTCGGTATCGTTTAAATCGGTACGCTTAAAGCCCCCCTGCACCAGGTAATACTGCTCCAGCGGGTTCTTTAATAGCGGCATTTTATAACTGAAATCAAGAACCTGCTCTGGCGCAGAGATGCTGGCGCTGGTGGTCAGGCTGTGGCCATAGGAGTTCATCCACGGCTTTTTCCACGAGGTCTTCACCCGTGGACCGACGTCAGTTGAGTAACCGACCCCGGTTTCGATGGTATTTTCAGTTCGCGGCGACACCACGCCTTTCAGCGGCAGCACTTTGGTTTCACGGGCTTTATCAAATTCCGGTGCGACGACCACGGAATTAAACCATCCGGTCGCCGACAGACGACGGTTCAGTTCGCCCAGATCTTTCGACTCGTACTCTTCACCCTCTTTAAAGGGCACCAGATTTTGCAGGTACTCATCGCGAATTTGCGAGCCTTCAAAAGTGACATGCCCAAAGCGATAGCGTTCACCGCTGTTGTAATCGATATCCCAGAATGCCTGGCGGCGTTCGAGCGCTATTCCAAGCTGGCTTTTATTAAATTCACTGTCGAAATAGCCTTTGCGCAGCGCCACGCTGGTGAGTGATTTTTTGAAGTTATCATAGTCCCCCTGATTCAGCACGGTGCCGATTGCCGGTCGCGTTTTCAGCAGATCCAGGTAATCTTTATCCGTACGTGCGCCACCGCGCAGAATCACTTCGGTGCCGCCAATCAGCACCGGCTCACCAGGGGTCACTTTGGCAATCAACACCTGGCGTCCTTTCGCCGGCGGCGGACGCAGCTCAAAATCAATGGTGGGCTCAAAGTAGCCCAGCGCTTTTAGCCCTTCGCGGATGGCATCATCAACGCGCGCACGAAAGCGTCGGTCTGGAGTGACTTCATCACTTTGAATCGTGGATAGCTGCGCACGGACGTTTTTCTCCAGCGGTCCTGATAATCCCTCGACCTGTAAGCGAACATTCGCTGCGGCGGCGGAGCCACTTAAGCACAGTAATCCCACCCAACATAACTGACGGATATGTGGCACATTTTCTCCTGAATATCCTTTTTTCCCACCCCTGGAAAAAAATACTATGCCGTTCCTCGGCTTAACAAAAAATCAACAATAAGAGTTGAAAAACAGACGACAACCCAAATATTTCTTATGTTTAACTCTAGACGTATTCACGCCGTTTATTGTGGGCAAAGACGCGTCTCGTTACAACCTTAACCCAAATGACTGATTTCGGGAGAACGGCCATGAGTTTATTTGATAGAAAGCATCTTGTTACTCAAGCAGATGCCCTACCTGGACGCAACACCCCGATGCCAGTGGCAACGCTGCATGCGGTTAACCAACATTCGATGACCAACGTGCCCGACGGTATGGAGATAGCATTTTTCGCCATGGGATGTTTCTGGGGCGTTGAACGTTTATTCTGGTCATTACCCGGGGTATACAGCACAGCGGCCGGATATACCGGCGGCTACACCCCTAACCCAACCTATCGGGAAGTGTGTTCCGGCGACACCGGACACGCCGAAGCGGTACGCGTCGTCTATGACCCGCATGTTATCAGCTACGAGCAACTGCTGCAGGTGTTCTGGGAAAATCACGACCCGGCGCAGGGCATGCGTCAGGGGAACGACCAGGGGACGCAGTATCGCTCCGCCATTTACCCGTTAACGCCGGAGCAAACCGTCGCGGCACGGGCAAGCCTTGAGCGTTTTCAGGCAGCAATGACCGCCGCTGGCGACGAGCGCACCATTACAACGGAAATCACTACCGCAACCCCGTTCTACTATGCCGAGGACGACCACCAGCAGTATCTGCATAAAAATCCTTATGGGTACTGTGGCATTGGCGGGATTGGCGTTTGTCTGCCGCCAGAACGTTGATCCGCGATTAGCGCGCTACCGTCACCCGCGCGGCATGGCGCGTTGCGTGGGTAACGGTTCCCCGATCCGTCACCTTTCCCTTCAACAACAGGTTAAACACGGGCGCAGAGGGGCGATTAAGACGGTTCTGCAGCAAATGCACCGCCTCCACGCCCAGTGCCCGACAGGGGATAGTGATACTGGTTACCGCGGCGACGATATGCGCATCCAACTCCTGAACATCCGTCGTCATCAGCGACATCTCACCGGGTATCTCCACGCCACCGTTTTCCAGCACCCGCTGGATGCCCGTCGACATTGATGCCCCGGCGCAGAAAATGACCTCTGGCCACGCTTCACGCGGCGTCTCACGTAGCCAGTGGTCCATCGCACGTTCTGATTCATCCTCAGAAAACCCTTCCGTCACCAGCAGATCACGCCCGGTATCAAACGGTATCTGATATTGTCGGTAGACCTCCTTAATGCCCTCCAGACGCCAGTACAAGGTTTCCCGGCGCAGGCTGGTGACATGGAGAATACGCCGATGCCCCTGATCAAAAAGATATTGCACAGCACGGTTGCCAATTGCCCGGTGATCGGGGGATACCGCATCCAGTAACCCTTCTTTGTCCTGCGAGTTAATCAACACGCAGGGTTTATCCAGCAGTAGCGCCAGTTTATGCACGGTCGGGTCATCAATGCCGATGAGAATAATGGCATTGATATTTTTACTGTTGGCCTTTTCCTGAAAGACCTTTATGTCCGCGCGTTGCTCATCCAGCCCGCAGTAACTCAGATAGACATCATGCGGCGCTATCGCCTCAGCAATTCCGCGCGTCACTTCGAGGTAAAATGCATCGCCACGGGCGGTAAAGGTACGCAACGGGGCGAAAATGGCGATGCCGTTGATCAATAGCCGTCCACTGGACAGCGAGTCCAGAACGCCCAGCCTGCGCGCGCAGCTGACAATCGCATCGCGCGCGTTATCGCTGGTATATGACTTTCCGCTAAGTACTCTCGACACCGTACTCACCGAGTACCCTGTCAGGGCAGCAATTTCGTCCATTTTTAGCTTGCCAGACATTCTGTGACCTCACTCGCAATCAATCTTTGCAATTTTTTGCAAACGTAGTTCATTGACTCTAAAACACTTTTTCAATGACTGGATGAACTTCTTTTTCATCCTGCAACCGTTCTCACAAAATCACATTGTCGATATTCCAGGCGTTTCATATGTTCCGCATATCCCTTCTTTCTCATGAAAAAGGCACGACATGAAAAAAATACGCTTTGGCATTATTGGGGTTGGCAACATTGGTACCGTCCACGCGCGCTACCTGCTGGCCGGAACGGTACAAGAAGCAGCGCTCGCCGCAGTATGCGATAACAATCCTGATCAGCATGCGGCGATCCAACGGCTGGTCGGTGAAGAGGTGACACTGTTCAGCGATGCGCGTGAGATGCTGGAAAGTGGGCTGATCGACGCCGTTATCGTCGCCACACCGCACTATGACCATCCAGGTTTATCGATGATGGCCATGCGTCTTGGCATCCATACGCTGTGCGAGAAGCCTGCTGGGGTCTACACCGCGCAGGTACAAGAGATGAACGCCTGTGCGCGCGAATGCGATGTGGTGTTCGGCTTGATGTACAACCAGCGCCCCAATCCGCTGTATCAGAAAGTTAAAGATCTGATCGACAGTGGCGAACTCGGCGAGCTGCGTCGCTCTAACTGGATCATTACCAACTGGTATCGTTCGCAGAGCTATTACAACTCCGGCGGCTGGCGCGCGACCTGGAAAGGTGAAGGCGGCGGCGTGCTGCTTAATCAGGATCCGCACCAACTCGATTTATGGCAATGGCTGGTCGGCATGCCGGTACGCTTGCGTGCCTTTTGCCAGTTTGGCAAACACCGCCAGATTGAAGTTGAAGATGACGTCACGGCCTACGCGGAATACGCCAACGGCGCGACCGGCGTGTTCATCACCACCGTCGCCGAAACACCCGGCACAAATCGCCTGGAAATTGTCGGCAGCCGGGGAAAAGTGGTAGTGGAAGAAGGCCGCCTGCGCTTCTGGAAACTACGGGAATCCGAAACCGACTTTAACGCCCGCTGGCAAAACGGTTTTGGTGAGCCGGAATGCTGGGAGGTGACTATCCCTACCGAACCAGAATGCAGCGAGCACTATGTCATTACCCGCAATTTCACCGCCGCGATTCTGCACGGCGAGCCGCTGATTGCCCCCGGTCTGGAAGGCATTCGCGGCCTGACGCTTTCCAATGCGATGCACCTCTCTACCTGGACCGATGACTGGGTCGAGCTACCGATCGATGAACAGCGTTACTTCCAGTTGCTCCAACAACGTATCGCCTCTTCAGTGGAAAAAACCACGGCCAGCCGCACGCTGGACGCTTCCGGTAGCTGGTAACGCGCAGGAGAAAATCATGCTGAATATTGCCATTGTTGGAACCGGGAATATCTCCCACAACCACATTCAGGGGTATTTACAGTTCACCGATCGTTGCCGGATTGTCGCCCTGGTTGATATCTACCCGGAGAAAGCCGAAGAGAAGAAATCACGCTATGGCCTGGGCGAAGCGCGGGTCTACCACAGTCATCAGGCGATGCTGGACGCGGGCATCGAAGTAGATGTGGTCGATGTCTGCACTCCGCCGTACGTGCACGCAGCTATCAGCATTGATGCGCTGCAGGCCGGAAAACATGTGCTGTGCGAAAAACCGATGGCCGCCTCACTCGAAGAGTGCGATGCGATGATCGCCGCGCAAAAGGCCAGCGGGAAAACCTTATCGGTCATCGCGCAAAACCGCTTTACCGATGCCTTCTGGCGTCTGAAAACCGTTGTTGATTCCGGGCTGGCGGG
The DNA here is from genome assembly GCF_030337065.1 of Citrobacter sp. Cb004. Taxonomy (NCBI): domain Bacteria; kingdom Pseudomonadati; phylum Pseudomonadota; class Gammaproteobacteria; order Enterobacterales; family Enterobacteriaceae; genus Citrobacter; species Citrobacter sp. Cb004. The sequence continues at coordinate 97,047 of NZ_JAOWCH010000067.1, forward strand.
CAAGATTTGCCATGCGCAGGTGGATTCATTCTGGTGGCGCGGACACTGCTATTACGACTTATGGTGGCGCGGCACGTGGCAGAAAGAAGGCGGCGCCTGCACGCTGAATCACGCAGTGCACCACATTGACGCCATTCAATGGATGCTGGGTTTCCCGGCCGAAGTGGTGGCGATGATGACCAACGTTGCTCATGACAATGCGGAAGTCGAAGACCTTAGCGCGGCTATCTTCAAATACCCCAACGGGGCACTGACACAGGTGACCGCCTCCGTGGTGCATCACGGCGAAGACCAAAAGATTGTCATTCAAGGCGAAAAGGCGCGTATTTCTGCGCCGTGGCAGGTTCATGCCAGCCAGTCGGCGGATAACGGCTTCCCGCAACCAAACAATAACGGCGAACTGGAACAGCATCTGGAGACACTTTTTCGCGCTACGCCAGCACTGCAATGGACGCTACATACCGGACAAATCGATAACCTGCTTAACGCCATCGACAAACGGACATGTCCCCTGGTCGATGGCGAACAAGGCAAGCGCTCGCTGGAGCTGATTACCGCTATCTATAAATCCGCCATCAACCGCACGGTGGTAACACTGCCCATCCACCACACCGATGCGTTTTATCGCACCAGCGGGCTGATTGAAATCGCACCACATTTTTATGAGAAATCCGCCTCCGTGAGCAATTTCACGGAGGTGGGCGCTATCCCCCTGGGTAAAGACTTAGATTCAGGAGTTAAAAAATGAACAAGCAAGATGGAATGCACTACGCCCCTACCGGGAAGCCTCAGCCGGTCGTGGAGCCTGGCGAGTTTGTCATTGCCGCGTCCTCACTCGATCACGGCCATATCTACGGCATGTGCAACGGGTTGATTGAAGCAGGTGCCACGCTGAAATGGGTTTACGATCCCGACCCGCTCAAAATAGATCAATTTCTGCAGCATTATCCGCAAGCGCAGGTTGCCGATTCGCTCGAGACTATCCTGAACGATCGCGAGGTCCGGCTGGTTGCCGGGGCGGCAATTCCCTCTGAACGCTGCCCGCTGGGGCTGAAGGTAATGGCGGCTGGTAAAGACTACTTCACCGACAAGGCTCCGTTAACCACCCTCGCACAGTTGGAAGACGCCAAAGCAATGGTGGCGAAGACCGGACGTAAATACGCGGTCTATTACAGCGAGCGTCTGCACGTTGAAAGCGCCGTGTTTGCCGGCCAGCTAATCCATCAAGGGGCTATTGGGCGCGTGATGCAAACTCTGGGCACCGGTCCGCACCGCGAAGGCAACGGTCGCCCGAACTGGTTTTACGACAAACGCTATTTTGGCGGCATTCTGTGCGACATCGGCAGCCATCAAATCGAACAATTTCTCTTTTATACCGGCAATAGCGAGGCGCATATCGTCGCCAGCCATGTGCGTAACGTCAATCATCCGCAGTATCCGCAGTTCGAAGACTTTGGCGATGCCATGCTGGCGGGCGACAACGGGGCGACCGGCTACTTCCGCTGCGACTGGTTCACGCCGCAGGGGCTCAGTAGCTGGGGGGATGGACGCCTGACCTTGCTGGGTACCGAAGGTTACATTGAGATCCGCAAGTATGTGGATATCACCCGAGGTGAACAGGATGTGGTGTATCTGGTGAATAAAGAAGGGGAATTCCGCTACCCAGTCGCGGGCAAAGTTGGTTTTCCTTTCTTCGGCGAATTCATTCTCGATTGTCTGAATCGCACGGAAAACGCCATGACTCAGGCCCACGCCTTTAAAGCCGCAGAACTGTGCGTGAAGGCACAAATGCTGGCGAATGCCCGCACATAACCGGAGGTGACATGACAACGCTAAATGCCGCCATCATCGGCGCGGGGGCTATCCACAGCAGCCACGTAAACGCCCTCCGGCTTTTGCCGGGGGTCACGCTGCGCGCGCTGGTCGATATTGATAGCGCCAACGGTTTGCAACAGGCCATCGCGTATAACTGCCGCTATTACCAGAATTACCGGGAAATGCTGCTGGATAATGACATTGACGTCGTCCATATCTGTACGCCTCACTTCGAGCACAAAAACATGATTACGGCCGCGCTTGCCGCCGGGAAACATGTGTTTTGCGAAAAACCGGTAGGGTTGAATTGCACAGAGGTAGCAGACATAGCTTACGCGGCGGCGTCTGCCCAAGGCTTACTGGGCGTGTGCTATCAAAACCGCCTTAATCCAACCAGTTTACGTATCCGCGACGAACTGGCGAAAAATACGCTCGGCAGAATGCTAAGCATTAAAGCGGTTTTGACCTGGTCGCGCTCCCGGGCTTATTACAGCGAAAGTCCGTGGCGTGGGCGTTTTGCCAGCGAAGGCGGCAGTTTACTAATCAACCAGGCTATTCATACCCTCGATCTGATGCAGTGGTTCGCAGGCGGCGTGACGCGTTTGAAAGGCGTAGTGGATAGCAGTGAACTGGCGGACGTCACTGAAGCCGAAGACAGCGCGATGGCGACCCTGCACTTTGCCAACGGCGCCCGCGGTCTGTTTTACGCCAGCAACTGTAACACCCTCGATTCACCGCTGCTGCTGGAGATCCATTGCGAGCAAGGCATGCTCCAGCTCACCGATAACACCCTGTGGCGCGTTACAGCGGACCGACGCCTGAAGCTGGATTGCGATGGTTCGCCGGACGGCTACGTCAAAAGTTACTGGGGCCTGGGCCACCAACAGGCTATTCGTCAGTTTTATCATGCTATTACTCATGGAGGTCAGACAGAATATATCAATATTAATGAAGCCCGAAAATCACTGGCGATAGTCGATGCTATTTATCATTCATCTAAAACACGACAATGGATAACCATTAATAATTAAAATTAACTCAGCGCTGAAGAATTAAATAACAACAGCCGGATAATACCGGATTACGCATACCCTACATACTGGAAAATATTATGGTCAAACCAACTGAACGCAGAGTCAGTTATGGTGTAGCGATCGGCTATGGCATTACTGATTTATTTGGCGGCGGTGCTTTCGCCATTATCGGAACATGGCTTTTATTTTTTTACACAACCTACTGCGGTTTAAGCGTGCTGGAAGCAGGATCAATATTTGCCATTGCCCGCGTGATTGATGCTGTACTTAGCCCAATTATGGGTTATATCACCGATAACTTTGGCAACACCTGGCTAGGTCGAAGATTTGGCCGTCGCCGCTTCTTTTTATTACTCAGTTGTCCTTTAATGTTTCTCTATGCCCTGCTATGGCTGACCGACATGGGTTACTGGTACTACCTGGGAACCTATCTGTCGATTGAGCTGCTGTCAGCGATGGTGCTAGTGCCGTGGGAAACCCTGGCCGCAGAAATGACTAACCGCTACGAAGAACGCAGCCGCCTCTCCGGTATGCGCATGATCTGCTCGCAGCTGGGCGGATTCCTTGCCGTATCGGTACCCGGTATCCTGATGCAGTTTACGGGCAAAGATAACCCATTTACCTATACACTAACCGGGCTGATATTTTCCGTCGTGTTCTGCCTCGCCGTGTTCATAACCTGGCGCTGCACGTGGGAGGCCAAAGACGTTCAGGAAGAGACATTTCAAACTAACCTGCAGCGCAATAGCGGGATACTGAATCACCTTAAATATTTGATACTCGATCTGTTTTCTTCTTTCAGGATCCGGGCATTTCGCCTGCATATTATTATTTATATTTTCTCATTTACCGCTATGGATGTATTCGGGTCAGTATTTACCTATTACGTAGTTTATTGCTTGAGTCAGGATGTAGCCTCCGTTTCTGGCTGGTTAAGTATTGCCGCCTTCGCTTCAGTTTTTGGCACCTATGGGTTTATGCTATTACTGAACAAACTCAATATAACCCCATCAGCAGCACTACGCCTCGCTTACACCTGTATATTTAGCGTATTGGTATTTTTATTTGTTATTTATTACACCGAAACCCAGGTGTCCAATATTCTGTTCTCTGCGATATTTATTCTGCTTGGTATGGCACGTTCCGGTCTTTACTATATCCCGTGGAATATCTACAGCTTTATTCCTGATATCGATGAGATGGTGACCCAACAGCGCCGCGAAGGGATTTTTGCGGGTGTTATGGTACTCACCCGTAAAAGTACGGTGGCAATCGCTATTTTGCTTATCGGCATGGTGCTGGAAGAGGCAGGCTTTGTAAAAGGCAGCGGCGCGCAGCCGGAAAGCGCATTACACGCCATTATCGGATTGATGATCTTTGCTACTGCGGCGCTGCTGGCGGTGAGTTTCTACGCCACCTACAAATTTAAACTTACCCGCGAAACCCACAAAGTTCTGCTCAAAGAGATCGCCCGCCGCAAGCTGGGTGGCAACTATCGCGACTGCGATGAAGAAACCCGGGTGGTGATAAAACAGCTTACCGGCTATGAATACGATGAAGTTTGGGGTGGCAGCGCCACGCAGCGTACGGCAGGACGCGTCAGTCTCTCAGATGCCGAATAAGGAGCGCATCATGTATAACCCATGGAGCAAAACACGAGCGCAAAGCTGGTATCAAGATCAACCCTGGGGCTGCGGTTTTAACTACTTGCCGCGCACCGCGGTTAACTGGCTCGAAATGTGGCAGGCAGAGAGTTTCGATAGCAGCACTATCGATCAGGAACTCGGATGGGCCAGCCAGTATGGCTATAACCAGCTACGAACAAATTTACCGTTTACCGTCTGGCAGCATGACCGCGATGGGCTGCTCGAGCGCATTGATCTCTTCCTGAACATTGCCCGTAGCCACGGCATAAAAGTGATGCTGACGCTGCTCGACGACTGCGCTTTTTCCGGTGATGAGCCCGTTATCGGCCAGCAAAAGGCCCCAGTTCCCGGCGTTCACAATAGCCAGGCAGCGGGTAGCCCAGGCCGCGCCTGCGTGCTGGACCGACGCTGTTGGCCGCAAATTGAAGCCTACGTCAGAGATATCATCCGTTACTTTCGCCATGACTCACGTATCAGCGTCTGGGATTTATATAATGAGCCAGGCAACGGCGGGATTTTTTGTCATACTGGCGAATTTACCCACTATGACGATAGGCTGGAAATTTACGCCTTAACCTTGATGACCCATCTGTTTGGCTGGGCACGGCAGGAGTCACCGTCTCAACCGTTGACCGTAGCGGCCTGGCATATTGACGATCGCACTGCGTGCGGGAATGCGTTTACGCATCCTGTTGATATCGCCGCGCTGCGGCTTTCCGATGTGATTAGCTACCATGCCTACGTCGATACCCCAGGTCAGTTGTCTCTTCTGTCGCAGTTGGCCGAATTTGGCAGGCCGCTCTTTTGTACCGAGTGGCTGGCACGCCATGTTGATAGCCGAATAGAAGAGCAGCTACCGCTGTTTAGCGCCCAGCGCGTTTCCAGCTTTCACTGGGGGTTGGTACAAGGGAAAACGCAAACCTGGTTGCCGTGGCCGGATATCCCGCTTGACGAAGCGACGGCATCGCTATGGTTTCATGATGTGCTGAAGCCGGATGGTTCGCCTTATAGCGAAAGTGAGATGCAGATGGTACATAGGCTTAACCCCGCAGAATAAGGCCAAAAAAGCTCCTCTGGCGACTTTACAGTACCTTACGCTATACTAGCTTCTGAATTTACCGGCTCAACGCCACGAGCCGGTTTTCACATGGATTTATCAACTTCTCCCTTCCGAGGATCTGGCCTTAACGGTCGGATAAGATATGTTAAACAGTATTTTAGTCATTCTCTGCCTGATCGCCGTGAGTGCGTTTTTCTCGATATCCGAGATCTCGCTTGCTGCATCACGCAAAATAAAACTTAAACTGCTTGCCGATGAAGGCAACGTAAACGCACAACGTGTTTTGAAGATGCAGGAAAACCCCGGCATGTTTTTTACCGTCGTGCAAATTGGCCTTAACGCGGTCGCTATTCTCGGTGGTATTGTCGGTGATGCGGCATTCTCCCCGGCGTTTTACAGCCTTTTCTCGAAGTACTTCACTCCAGAGCTGTCCGAACAGTTAAGCTTTATTCTGTCGTTCTCGCTGGTTACTGGCCTGTTCATCCTGTTCGCGGATTTAACTCCGAAACGCATCGGTATGATTGCGCCAGAAGCTGTGGCTTTGCGTATCATCAACCCGATGCGCTTCTGCCTGCTCGTCTTCCGCCCGCTGGTGTGGTTCTTTAACGGTCTGGCAAATAACATCTTCCGTCTGTTTAAGATCCCGATGGTGCGTAAAGACGACATCACCTCGGACGATATTTACGCCGTGGTCGAAGCGGGTGCGTTGGCAGGGGTTCTGCGTAAGCAGGAACATGAGCTGATTGAAAATGTGTTCGAACTGGAATCCCGTACCGTACCGTCTTCCATGACCTCGCGCGAGAATATTATCTGGTTCGATCTCCACGAAGATGAGCAAAGCCTGAAGAACAAGGTGGCGGAACACCCACACTCCAAATTTCTGGTGTGTAACGAAGATATCGACCACATCATTGGCTATGTCGATTCAAAGGATCTCCTCAACCGCGTACTGGCGAACCAAAGCATGGCGTTGAACAGTGGCGTACAGATCCGCAATACGCTGATTGTGCCGGATACGCTAACGCTCTCTGAAGCGCTGGAAAGCTTCAAAACCGCAGGCGAAGACTTTGCCGTCATCATGAACGAGTACGCGCTGGTGGTGGGGATTATCACGCTCAACGACGTTATGACTACGCTGATGGGCGATTTAGTCGGTCAGGGTCTGGAAGAGCAGATCGTGGCGCGCGATGAAAACTCATGGTTAGTCGATGGCGGTACGCCGATTGATGACGTTATGCGCGTCCTGGATATCGATGAGTTCCCGCAGTCCGGCAACTATGAAACCATCGGCGGCTTTATGATGTTCATGCTGCGTAAAATCCCGAAACGCACCGACTCGGTGAAGTATTCAGGCTACAAATTTGAAGTGGTGGATATCGATAACTACAAGATCGATCAGCTGCTGGTGACGCGTCTGGACAGTAAACCTACCGTACTGGTACCGAAACTGCCGGATGCAAAAGAAGAGGCAAAGGCGTCTTAACGTCCTGCAGAAACATCAACGGCTCCCATCCAGGAGCCGTTTTTTTAACTACCGCATAGCACTTTGATCAAGCCATCTCAGTTTGCAGACGCAAGACCTGACGGTTAACTTCGGACATCACGGAAAAATGCAGTTTGTCCTTCACTTTTGGGATAAGAATCTTACCCTTATCAAATTCAAAAGCGCCTACATCCTTGATATATAACCGTCCACGAAACAGGATCTTCACGTACTTCGCCACCTGCAGCGGGTTGTATCGTTGGAAAATTTTCATTGTTGTCTCCTGCTGAGCATTACGCCTTTGCGGTACCACAATCGGTCCGACAATCCTCAGGCGCAAATTTTAATGCCCTATGACTATAGACTATCTCGCTCATGTTTCCAGCGTGTATAAGTTTATTTACCTTCAGGTTACAAATATTCAGAATTATCTTTTCAACGCTTCGCTGTCTTCAGTATAAGCCTTCATTTTTCGCAGGATTTGTGCGCCCGTCCGCAAACTGGCATCGCGCTTGCGGGAAAAAGCATCAATCGCACATATGATTAAATTCCAGACCCAAGTGGTCGGATCACCTGCAAAATAAAGAAAGAAGGAAAACCTATGACCTTACAAAAACTGCTGGCGCTGTCGTGCCTGCTGCTGCCGATGATTGCCTGTGCGCATTCGTTTGAGACTAACCAGCGCGTACCGCCGGTGGGGATCGCCGATCGCGGCGAACTGATTCTCGATAACGATAAGTTTAGCTACAAAAGCTGGAATAGCGCGCAGCTGCCAGGGAAAGTGCGAATTGTGCAACACATTGCCGGACGCACCTCCGCCAAAGAGAAAAATGCTACGCTGATCGAGGCAATCAAAGCGGCCAACCTGCCGCACGACAAATACCAGACCACCACGATCGTCAACACCGATGACGCCATTCCTGGCTCCGGTATGTTTGTGCGCAGCAGTCTGGAGAGCAATAAGAAGCTCTACCCGTGGTCACAATTTATTGTCGACAGCAATGGCATTGCGCGTAAAGCCTGGCAACTGGATGAAGAGAGCTCCGCTATCGCCGTACTTGAAAAGGACGGACGCGTTCAGTGGGCAAAAGATGGTGCGTTGACGCAGGAAGAGGTGCAGCAGGTTATTGCCCTGCTGCACAAATTACTCAGTAAATAGCGACGCGGAAGCCGGGGTTGAGGAATGATTCACGTGGGGTGTAATCCAGAGATTTCCCCTGCCAGTCGTGAACGTGCGCCCCGGCTGCGGCGGCAACAGCGTGGCCAGCGGCGGTGTCCCATACGTTAGTTGGCCCAAAACGTGGGTACAGCTGTGCCTGCCCTTCCGCCACCAGGCAGAACTTCAGCGATGAGCCAATCGACGTGGTCTGGTGCTCACCCAACTGTTGCAGATACTCTTTTAACTCATTGTCAGCATGCGAGCGGCTAATCACCACCAACGGCGGACGCGCGTCACGAACATGGATTTGTTTGCGCACGCCGCACTCTTCTTTCCACGCTTTACCTTCTGCCGCGCTGTACATCACTTTCATCACCGGCGCGTAAACCACGCCCAGTACCGGCTTTCCTTGCTCGATAAGCGCAATATTGACGGTGAATTCACCGTTACGCTTAATGAACTCTTTGGTACCGTCCAGCGGGTCTACCAGCCAGTAGCGCTGCCAGTGCTGGCGAACATCCCAGCCAGGAGGCGCTTCTTCAGACAGGACCGGAATATCCGGCGTCAGCGCCAGTAATCCTTCGAGGATCACCGTATGCGCGGCGATATCCGCCGCCGTGACCGGAGAATCGTCCTGCTTGCTGGTAATCTCCATCGGTTTGATTCCATCGTAGACCTGCATAATGGCATCGCCCGCATTCCGTGCAAGCTGGCATACATGTTCTAACATTCTCCACCTCGTTTCTGTCGTGGTGTTAACTCGTTGTTTTACTTATACCCGATCGCCAAAGGATCCGCCAACTGTGATAGCGTCTGCGGTTTTAAACGCTATATTCATGTCATGATTCACAGTTCTGTAAGCAAGAAGATTTATATACATTTTCTTTTGTGGCTTAGATCTTAAAAGGATGCCCCTGATGATTAAGTTTAGTGCAACGTTTCTGGCCACGCTGATTGCAGCCAGCGTCAATGCCGCGACCGTCGATCTGCGCATAATGGAAACCACTGATTTACATAGCAATATGATGGATTTCGATTATTACAAAGATACGCCGACTGAAAAATTTGGCCTGGTTCGTACGGCAAGCCTGATCAACGCAGCACGTGGTGAAGTCAAAAACAGCGTGCTGGTTGATAACGGTGATCTGATTCAGGGCAGCCCGCTCGGGGATTATATGGCGGCCAAGGGGCTGAAAGCGGGCGAAACGCATCCGGTATATAAGGCACTGAATACGCTGGATTACGCAGTGGGTAACCTTGGCAACCATGAATTTAACTACGGTCTTGAGTATCTGCACAACGCGCTAGCCGGGGCGAAGTTCCCTTACGTTAACGCCAATATCATCGACGTTAAGACCAAAAAGCCGCTGTTTACTCCTTATCTGATCAAAGAGACTGAGGTTGTCGATCAGGAAGGAAACAAGCAGACGCTGAAAATTGGCTATATCGGTTTTGTGCCGCCGCAGATCATGACCTGGGATAAAGCCAACCTCAGCGGCAAAGTGACCGTGAATGACATTACGGAAACCGCACGTAAATACGTGCCGGAAATGCGAGCCAAAGGTGCCGATGTCGTGGTGGTGGTTGCTCACTCCGGGCTTTCTGCCGACCCATACCAGGCGATGGCGGAAAACTCCGTTTACTACCTCAGTGAAGTTCCGGGCGTGGATGCCATTATGTTTGGTCACGCTCACGCCGTTTTCCCGGGGAAAGACTTTGCCAACATCAAAGGCGCAGATATCACAACAGGTACGCTCAATGGCGTTCCTGCGGTGATGCCGGGCATGTGGGGCGATCACCTGGGCGTGGTGGATTTAGTACTGAATAACGACAGCGGTAAATGGCAGGTTACGCAGGGGAAAGCGCAGGCGCGCCCGATTTATGACGCCGCGGCCAAAAAATCACTGGCTGGCGAAGACCAAAAAATTGTTGAGATCCTAAAAGCCGATCACGATGCCACGCGTGAGTTTGTCAGCAAGCCAATCGGTAAATCTGCCGACAACATGTACAGCTATCTGGCGCTGGTTCAGGACGACCCGACCGTGCAGGTGGTGAATAATGCGCAGAAAGCCTATGTGGAACATTTTATCCAGGGCGATCCGGACCTGGCAAAACTACCGGTACTTTCCGCCGCTGCACCGTTTAAAGTCGGTGGACGCAAGAACGATCCGGCCAGCTTTGTCGAAGTCGAAAAAGGTCAGCTTACCTTCCGTAACGCCGCTGATTTGTATCTCTATCCCAATACCTTGGTCGTGGTGAAAGCCAGCGGTAAAGAGGTGAAAGAGTGGCTGGAATGTTCTGCCGGGCAGTTTAATCAGATTGATATCCACAGCAGCAAACCACAGTCGTTAATTAACTGGGATGGCTTCCGTACCTATAACTTCGACGTGATTGACGGCGTGAATTATCAGATTGATGTTTCACAACCCGCTCGCTATGACGGTGAATGCCAGACGATTAACCCGCAAGCGGAGCGTATTAAAAATCTGACCTTTAACGGTAAACCGATCGATCCGAACGCAACCTTCCTCGTCGCGACCAACAACTACCGCGCCTACGGCGGTAAGTTTGCCGGGACCGGCGACAGCCACATCGCGTTTGCATCACCAGATGAAAACCGCTCGGTGCTGGCAGCATGGATAGGTTCCCAGACAAAGAGCGCAGGCGAAATTCATCCAGCGGCAGATAACAACTGGCGTCTGGCGCCGATTCACAGCGAGACACAACTGGATATTCGCTTTGAAACATCACCGTCTGATAAAGCCGCTGCGTTTATCAAAGAGAAAGGCCAGTATCCACTGAAGAAAGTCGCTACCGATGACATCGGCTTCGCCATTTATCAGTTGGATTTGAGTAAGTAAGACCACGCCGGATGGCGCTGCGCCATCCGGCAAGCCCGACCGGGTCGTTTACGCTGATGCCGGGACGTCTTCGTTCTTAACGGTATGATTTGCCAAAACCTGCGGCAAATTCACCTCTATCCAGTCCGCCAGCGCTGCGACTTTTTCGCTCACCTGCTCACCCAACGGTGTCAGGCTATACTCCACATGCGGCGGTACCACCGGATATGACACCCGATTGATAAACCCGTCCTGTTCTAACGCCTGCAGGGATTGCGCCAGCATTTTTTCACTGACGCCGCCCATCTTACGGCGCAAATCGCTGAAGCGGTGCGTACCGTCGCGCAGCGCCACCAGAATCAATACACCCCAGCGGCTGGTGACGTGTTTTAACACCTCGCGGGAGGGACACTGCTCGGCAAACAAATTGCCATCACGTAATTGCTGGGAGAGCGTCAAAGCTGTCATTTTCATACTAACCTTTTTGTACGTACTTACTAAAAGTAAGTTTAGGTGTTAATGTGATTAAACACAAGACCAATACCAAAGGAGTTATCCTATGATCGCGATTACTGGTGCCACTGGCCAACTGGGCCAACACGTTATTGAAACGCTACTGAAAACCGTTCCTGCCAGCCAGATTGTGGCTATTGTGCGTAATCCTGCTAAAGCGACGGCGCTTAGCCAGCAGGGCATTACCGTTCGTCAGGCGGATTACAGCGATGAAGCTGCCTTTACCACGGCCTTACAGGGGATAGACAAGTTACTGCTAATCTCCTCCAGCGAAGTGGGACAACGTGCCCCGCAGCATCGCAACGTGATTAACGCGGCGAAAGCGGCCCACGTGAAATTTATCGCCTACACCAGCCTGCTGCACGCCGATCGCTCCCCGCTGGGGCTGGCTGATGAGCATGTCGCAACCGAGAAGATGCTGGCTGAATCCGGTATCGCGTACGCGCTGCTGCGTAACGGTTGGTACACCGAAAACTATCTCGCCAGCGCACCAGCCGCGCTGGAACACGGCGTGTTTATTGGGGCGGCGGGAGAAGGCAAAATCGCCTCGGCGACCCGTGCCGACTATGCCGCTGCCGCCGCGCGCGTCATCAGTGAAGACGGTCATGCCGGTAAAATCTATGAACTGGCGGGCGACGCAGGTTGGACCCTGAGCCAGCTGGCGGCCGAACTGGCAAAACAGAGCGGTAAAAAAGTGGTGTATCAAAACCTGAGCGAAGCTGATTTTGCCGCCGCGCTGAAAAGTGTAGGTCTGCCTGCCGGACTGGCGGACATGCTGGCTGACTCAGACGTTGGTGCCTCTAAAGGTGGCCTCTTCGACGACAGCCATACGCTGAGCAAACTGATTGGTCGCCCAACCACGTCGCTGGCAGACAGCGTCAAAGGCATCGTGTAAGTGTTAAAAATTAGTTAATTGTGGTGGCATCCCCGCGCATCCTCTCTGATAATGACATGATGATGCGTGGGGAGAGAAGACGTGCAAGGTGTACCTGAGCAGTTTATTGATGAGAAAGACAGCGCTCGCTTTCGCCATCTGGCACAGGTGCCGGGCGTTGAGCTATATCATGCGCACATCTCGCGTTACGCCTTTGAACCCCACACCCATGAAGCGTTTGGTATTGGCGCGATAGAAGCCGGAGCCGAACGTTTTCGCTATCGCGGCACGCAGTACGTGGCCCCCGCCCATTCTGTCGTCACCATGAATCCCGATGAGCTACATACCGGCGAAGCGGAAACCGCCGACGGCTGGCGCTATCGGATGATCTATCTTGAGCCCGATCTCCTGGAAGAAGTCACCGGGATTCGCCACTGGTGGTTTCATGACGTAACGCGTCACGATCCGCTACGCTCGCGCCAGATCTGCTCGCTGATCCATGGCCTGTGGAACACTGAGGATCCGCTGGCGCAAAAAGGGCTATTACTCGATCTGATCGACACGTTCCAGCCGCTGGCCCGCCATGCGCCGGTATTACCGGAGGGATCGCATCGCTTTGAGCGGGTACGCGAGTATTTGCACGATAATTATATGCACCCGGTCACGCTCGACGAACTGGCGCGGGTTGCAGCGCTGAGTCCCTGGCATTTTCAGCGCCAGTTTAAATCTCATTTCCACGTCACGCCGCACCAGATGCTGATGGCGATCCGCCTGTGGCGAGCCAAAGGTTTTCTCACTCACGGAATGCCCGCCGCGGAGGTCGCTGCCGCAACCGGCCTCACCGACCAGTCGCATCTCACCCGCGCGTTTACCCATCGCTATGGTATTACGCCGGTACGTTATCAGAAACAAGTCGTCCGGCGTTGAACAGCAATCTCATACAATACGGCTGCATTTTTCCTGCCTACACTCGACTTATTGTTAAGCGATGTGGATGTCAAAAATGATTAGCGGCGTGTTGTATGCCCTGCTGGCTGGGCTGATGTGGGGATTAATTTTTGTTGGGCCGCTGATCGTACCGGAATATCCGGCGGTATTGCAGTCGATGGGGCGCTATCTGGCGCTGGGGCTAATAGCGTTGCCGATTGCCTGGCTGGGGCGTGTGCGCTTGCGTCAGTTGACGCGCAAAGACTGGGTCACTGCGCTGGCGCTAACGATGATGGGTAATCTGATTTATTACGTTTGCCTGGCAAGCGCTATCCAGCGCACTGGCGCGCCGGTTTCAACGATGATTATTGGTACATTGCCGGTTGTGATCCCAGTCTTCGCTAACCTGCTCTACAGCCAGCGCGACGGCAAATTATCATGGTGGCGTCTGTCGCCTGCGCTGGTGCTGATTGGTATCGGTCTGCTGTGCGTGAATATCTCGGAGCTGAATCAAGGCTTACCCTACTTTAGCGGCTGGCGTTATGGTTCTGGAATCGCGCTGGCGCTGATCTCGGTAGTGTGTTGGGCGTGGTATGCGCTGCGTAATGCCCGCTGGCTGCGCGAGAATCCAGATAAGCACCCGATGATGTGGGCGACGGCCCAGGCACTGGTAACGTTGCCTGTTTCTCTGCTCGGTTATATTGCAGCCTGCCTGTGGCTGAACGGGCAAACGCCGGACTTTGCCCTGCCCTTCGGCCCGCGTCCGGGCGTGTTTATCGGCCTGATGATAGCGATTGCGGTATTGTGTTCGTGGGTTGGCGCACTGTGCTGGAACGTCGCCAGCCAAAAATTGCCGACGGTGATCCTCGGCCCGCTGATTGTCTTCGAAACGCTGGCTGGCCTGGTGTACACCTTTATCCTGCGCCAGGAATTTCCGCCACTGCTGACGGTAAGCGGCATTGCGCTGCTGATTGTTGGGGTGGTGATAGCCGTCAGAGCCAAACCACAGAAACCAAGCGTCGTCGTGGTTCCACAATCATAATGGCCCGGACGGCGCTGCGCTAATCCGACCTACAAGGTATTATTTTGTAGGCCGGAGTAGACGTTAAACTTTAAACACCGCTACGGTCTGATTCAGTCGTGCTGCCTGCTCTTCGAGCGCGGCGGCGGCGGAAGCGGACTCCTCCACCAGCGAGGCGTTTTGCTGCGTCACGCGATCCATCTCGGCAACCGCCTGACCTACCTGATCGATACCCCGGCTCTGTTCATCAGAAGCCGAGGCTATCTCGCCCATGATGTCGGTCACACGGGTCACGGCGCTCACAATTTCCGCCATCGTTTCACCCGCTTCATGCACCAGCGCCGTACCGGCACTCACCCGATTCCCCGAGTCATCAATCAGCGCCTTAATCTCTTTCGCCGCCTGAGCGCTACGCTGTGCCAGTGTACGGACCTCGCCAGCGACCACGGCAAACCCACGCCCCTGCTCGCCCGCACGCGCCGCTTCTACTGCCGCGTTCAGCGCCAGAATATTGGTCTGGAAGGCAATGCCGTCGATAACATTGGTAATTTGCGCGATTTTGCTGGAACTGGTGGCGATTTCATCCATCGTACGCACCACGCCATCAACCACGGTTCCGCCTTTCTGCGCCGTCTGTGAGGCATTTTTTGCCAGACTGGTCGCCTGACGCGCGTTATCCGCGTTCTGTTTCACGGTAGCGGTGAGTTGTTCCATACTGGCAGCAGTCTCTTCCAGAGAGGCGGCCTGCTGCTCGGTACGTGAAGAGAGATCGTTACTGCCGGCGGCAATTTCACCTGCGCCGGTATAGATGGTGTCAGCCCCGTCACGCACCACGCTGACTGTGTTCGCCAGCGCCTGCTGCATGTCGCGAACGTTGACTGCCAGCAGCGCCATCTCATTGCTGCCATCGGCGTTGATGCTGTGCGTCAAATCACCCGCAGCAATGTGGCGAATATGCCCCATCACTTCGTGGAGAGGCTTGAGCAGCACTCGCTGCATCGCCAGCCAGCTCGCGATAATCACGGTGACAACAATCAGCATCACGGCAGACAGCAGCCAGATTATCTTCTGGTAATCACTCTCATTGTCCTGCACCCCGGCAGTGGCCAGCGCCGTTTGCGCGCTACGCCATTCCCGATAGACTTCCTGCATGGCCGTTTGCTTTTGCTCGGCATTCTGCTTGAACATCTCTTCCAGCTTACCTTCAGCCAGCAGCGCGTTCATTTTAGCCAGCGTCGCAGAATAGATGCCGTACTGCTCTTCCAGTCGATCGGCCAGATGTTCATCAAGCCCCGGCGTTTCCGGCAGGGCGTAGTATTTATCGTAATGCTCTTTCGATTCGGCTAACAGGCGATTTGCCGTGTTCACCAGTTCCTTCAACTGACCGCCGTTAATCTCGCTGGCCATCGTTCCCTGTAAACGCAACATGCCCCGGTTGAGCGTGACGCGAGCCTGGTTCAGGCTAATCCACGCATCGGTAAACTCGGCCACGTTCTGGCTGGAAAGCTGAGAGACGTTAAAGTTTTGCTTATCGTTATTGAGCGCGCCAATAAAGACGCCCGCGGAGATGAGCTGCATCGCGCCCAGGGCGAGTAACACGGTGATAAGTAGGGTTATCACTTTGATTCGTTTAAACATCTGTAGCCTTTTATTATGCAGGTATTGTCTGAGGTCTAACTATCGGCAGCGGCGTGCGCTTATTTAATCCTGTCGCGCGGCTTTTTTCGCCATCCCTCTCCTTTCTAATAAGATTCAGCACCTTAACGAAACAAGAAATTTTCGTGACATTCCTCACAAAACACCCCACCCCGAAAGGGTTATATCCTTCGCCATAAGTTGCATTTAAAATACATCTTATATTATTGAGAATGAGGTAACGGCAATGTCTTATCGCGATCAACCTTTAGGTGAACTGGCGCTCTCTATTCCTCGCGCTTCGGCCCTGTTTCGTAAATACGATATGGATTACTGCTGCGGCGGTAAGCAAACGCTAGCACGCGCTGCTGCGCGTAAAGAGCTGGATTTAGACGTTATTGAGGCACAGCTCGCGCAGTTGGCTGAACAGCCGCTGGAGAAAGATTGGCGTACCGTGGCACTGGCAGAAATCATCGATCATATCATCGTGCGTTATCACGACAGACACCGCGAACAGCTACCGGAACTGATCCTGCAGGCCACGAAAGTTGAACGCGTTCACGCAGATAAACCGAACGTACCACGCGGTCTGGCGAAAAACCTGACCATGCTGCATGAAGAGCTGTCCAGCCATATGATGAAAGAAGAGCAGATCCTGTTCCCGATGATCAAACAGGGCATGGGTAGCCAGGCGATGGGACCAATCAGCGTGATGGAAAGCGAACATGACGATGCCGGTGAACTGGTCGAAGTGATCAAACACATCACCCATAACGTGACGCCGCCGCCAGAAGCCTGCACCACCTGGAAAGCCATGTATAACGGCATTAACGAGATGATCGACGACTTGATGGAACACATCAGTCTGGAAAATAATGTGTTGTTCCCGCGAGCTCTCGCCGGGGAGTAAAGATATCGCCGGATAGCGCTAACGCGTTTCCGGCCTACGGAATTCAGGCCCGGTAAGCACCGCGCTACCGGGCACTAAAATTAACGCATACCTGCCATACGTTTCTTACCGATAAACAACCAACCCAGACCCAGCGCGATGAACCACAGCGGCGTCACGATCAGCGCCTGACGGGTATCATCTTCCAGCGTCAGCAGTACCAGTACGAAGACGAAGAACGCCATACATACCCAGCACATCAGCTTGCCTAGCGGCATCTTGTAGATTGATTTTTCATGCAGGTGCGGACGCTGCTTGCGGTACACCAGGTACGAGCAAAGAATGATGGTCCAGACGAACATGAACAAAATCGCCGACACGGTGGTGATCATGGTGAACGCGCCAATCACGCTCGGGTTCACGTAAAGCATCACCACGCCGCCCAGCAGACAGATACAGGAGAAGGTTAAACCTTTCGCCGGAACTGCGCGTTTAGACAGTTTGGCAAATGCTTTAGGCGCTACGCCTTCCTGTGCCAGGCCGAACAGCATACGGCTGGTAGAGAACACGCCACTGTTTGCGGAAGAGGCAGCTGAAGTCAGCACCACAAAGTTGATCAGGCTCGCCGCGGCAGGCAGACCGACCAGCACAAACAGTTCAACGAATGGGCTCTTGGTTGGCACTACCGAGCTCCACGGTGTTACGGACATAATCACGATCAGCGCAAAAACGTAGAACATGATGATACGGATCGGAATCGAGTTAATGGCGCGCGGCAGAGATTTCTCTGGGTCCTTGGTTTCCGCTGCGGTCGTTCCCACCAGCTCAATACCCACAAACGCGAACACGGCTATCTGGAAGCCAGCAAAGAAGCCGCTCAGACCTTTCGGGAACCAGCCACCGTCATTCCACAGATGCGTGAACGATGCCTGAACGCCGGTTGGCGACTGGAAGTGCGTCAACACCATCACCAGACCAACGACAATCAGGCCGATGATGGCGACGATTTTGATCATCGCAAACCAGAACTCCATCTCACCGAACATTTTTACAGTGGCAAGGTTGAGGCTCAGCAGCAGCACGATCACCGCCAGCGAGGCGACCCAGTCTGAAAGTTCGGGGAACCAGAATTGCGCATACGCCGTAATGGCGACAACGTCTGCCATCCCGGTAACAACCCAGCAGAACCAGTAAGTCCAGCCGGTAAAATACCCGGCCCATGGCCCGAGCAGGTCAGAGGCGAAATCACTAAAAGATTTGTACTCCAGATTCGAGAGCAGCAATTCACCCATTGCACGCATCACGAAAAACAGCATAAAACCGATGATCATATACACAAAGATGATCGACGGTCCGGCGAGGCTGATGGTTTTACCAGAGCCCATAAACAGGCCGGTACCAATAGCACCACCAATGGCAATAAGTTGAATATGACGGTTTGTGAGATTGCGCCGTAGCGACTGTTCAGACGAAGCCTCATCAGCGGCGTCGACTTTTACCTGATCTACCATGTTTTTTCTTCCTGTACCTGTCTGTGTTGTTCAGGCTCTACGGCCTTTAGTGTGTCTATGATACGACGTTCCTGATTATCAGGACTCATCGATATTAGGTAAGAATTGGCGGGATGAATACTAAGATTTAGATATAATGTTAATTTAATGTTTAAAGTGAGTGTCATATCACTCTGATAGCGCGAATCAGCTCACAAAAATACACGCTAACGAGGCATTTGCAAAATAAAATATCGACAACCACGTAACTATAGCTTTTCACGCTATTTTTTTGTTCCCCCCGGCCTCGGAGGGAACAGAAGTCACTGCTTACAGGATCTCAAGCAGCTCAACGTCGAACACCAGCGTGCTGAACGGAGGAATGGACGCGCCAGCGCCACGCTCGCCGTAAGCCAGTTCCTGAGGAATAGTCAGTTCCCATTTGGAACCTACCGGCATCAGGGTCAGCGCTTCAATCCAGCCAGGGATCACGCCGTTAACCGGGAATTCAGCCGGTTCGCCGCGTGCGACAGAGCTGTCAAACACGGTACCGTCGATCAGTTTACCGGTGTAGTGCACGCGAACGCGGTCAGTACGCGCTGGAATAGCACCTTCGCCCTGAGTCAGAACACGGAACTGCAAACCGGATTCAGTGCTGTTCACACCGTCTTTCTCACGGTTTTCTTCCAGATATTTGACGCCATCAGCCGCCATAGCCTGGAAACGCTCGCGACGTACTGCATCAGCGCGTTCGTGGATTTCACGCAGTGCGCGATGCACAACATCAACCGGCACTGCCGGGTGCTTACCTTCCAGCGCGTCAGCGATACCCGCTACCAGCGCTTCAGGCAACAGTCCTTCCAGTCCGGATTCGCTCAGCTGTTGTCCTACCTGCAAACCAATGCCGTAGCTTGCTTGCGCTTCGATAGTGTCAAAAGTCGGGTTAGCCATCATATTTCCTTTCATCGGATGTAAAGTAGCGGGCAGCATATCAGCCATGCCGCATCCGGTAAAACTTTGTCTCGGGAACAGATGACAAATCGCGAGGAAACATAAACAATAGGAATACCCCGCGTTGACGTCACGAAAGCGGGTAATATGACGAACATCATAGCATTAGCCATCTATACTCTATGATCGAGGAACGAGACGCGGAGCAGGAGGAAAGCCATGCCCGGGCGCTTTGAATTAAAACCAACCCTGGCGAAAATCTGGCATGCACCGGACAATTTTCGCATTATGGATCCGCTACCGCCTATGCACCGACGCGGCATTATAATTGCTGCTATCGTGCTGGTGATAGGCTTCCTGCTGCCCTCCAGTGACACCAGCGATGCCCCTGTGGTTACGCGTACTGCCCAGCTGGATTTACAGTCACAGTCGCAGCCGCCGACCGAAGCTCAACTGCAGGCACAGTTGGTCGCCCCGCAAAACGATCCGGGCCAGGTCGCTCCGCTTGCGCCTGAGCCAATCCAGGAAGGAGAACCAGACGCGCAGCCGCAGGCTCAGCAATCTCAGCCGCAGACGCAACCTTTCCAACAGGATAGTGGAATTGAGCAGCAGTGGCGCTCCTATCGCGTAGACTCGGGCAAAACGCTGGCGCAGGTATTCCGTGACCATAACCTCCCGCCAACCGATGTATACGCAATGGCGCAGGTTGAAGGTGCCGGAAAACCGCTGAGCAACCTGAAAGACGGCCAGATGGTACAAATCAGGCAGAATGCCAACGGCGTGGTAACGGGATTAACCATTGATACCGGTAATGGTCAGCAGGTACTGTTTACTCGACAACCTAACGGCAGTTTTATTCGCGCCCGTTAACCGGCACACCTGTGTACCTGATAAACACAGCGCATCAGACATTAAGGTGAAGCGTCAGCGCTTCACCTTGTTCACCCACCAGATCCCGGAACAGACCAGCACCAGCGCCAGCGCATATTTCCATTCGAGAATGTTTTCGCCGAGGAATATCGCCGACAGAACCGCCCCCGAAACCGGGATCAGGAAGTTAAACGGCGCAATCATCCCCACGCGGTTATGCTTGAGCAGAATACTCCACAACGCAAAAGCGACCGAAGAGAGTAACGTCAGGTAGCCCAGAATCGCCACTGAAGACGCGCCGTGTACGGTCAGCGTGCCACCAAAAGCGTAGCCGCCGATAACCAGCGCCAGACCGCCGACACCCAACTGATATCCTGTCATTACCGTCGGGTCTACCGTCTGAGAAATGCGTTTACCGTATAACGTGGCGGCAGAAAGAATAAAGGCCGCCATCACCACTGAACCGTCCCCTAACAAGCTGAAGCTAAAATCCAGTCCGCTGCTAAAGTTCACCACCATTACGCCGGTAAAGCCCAGGATACAGCCCAGCACTTTGTTGTAGCTCAGCTTGTCGTTCTGATAGATAAAATGGGCCAGCAGCACGCTGAAGAAGGTGCCGGTCGCGTTCATGATCGACCCCTTCACCCCCGTCGTGAACGCCAGGCCAATATAGAAGAAGATGTATTGCAGCGAGGTTTGCGTCAGTCCCAACAGCGTGAGCTGACCGTACTGACGCGGGCTTAACCGGCCAATCGGTTTACGCTGCGCCACCGCCAGCAATAGCAGCAATAATCCAGCAAACAGGAAGCGATAGCCGGCAAAGACAATTTTTGAGGGAATGTCATCCGTGGCAATCTGGAAGATCTCATATCCGCTTTTGATCGCCGGATAGGCGCTCCCCCACAGCAGACAGCAAAACGCTGCGCTCAGGTAGACAACATTTTTACGCGCAAACAGAGGTTGGTGCGTTGGTTCCATTCCATCACCACTTTGAAATAATGTTTTATTTTTATGATTATCCCGAAAAGGATAAAGAATAGCCAGAGCGAAAAGCGGAGGGAACAGAAAAGCAAAACGCCGACACAAGGCCGGCGCTTTTACGCGGTAATCAGAATAAAAACTTATTCTGCAACTACGTTTACAGTCAGCTTAGCAAACACTTCGCTGTGAACCTGGAAGCTCACTTCGTGCTCACCAGTGGTACGCAGAACGCCGTTCGGCAGACGAACTTCGCTCTTAGCTACTTCAACGCCAGCTGCAGTTACAGCGTCAGCGATGTCGCGAGTACCGATGGAACCGAACAGTTTACCTTCGTCGCCAGCTTTAGACGCGATGGTTACGGTTTCCAGTGCGTTGATTTTCTCAGCACGAGCTTCAGCAGCAGACAGAACGTCAGCCAGTTTAGCTTCCAGCTCAGCGCGACGCGCTTCGAAAAATTCAACGTTTTTCTTGGTAGCAGGAACAGCTTTACCCTGTGGTACCAGGAAGTTACGAGCATAGCCCGCTTTAACGTTAACCTGATCACCCAGGCTACCCAGGTTTGCTACTTTATCAAGCAGAATAACTTGCATTACCTTATCCTCTCAAAGTCGTATTAATGGACCGTGACCGATTACTGATGACGATCAGTGTACGGCAGCAGGGACAGGTAGCGAGCGCGTTTGATAGCGCGAGCCAGCTGACGCTGGTATTTTGCACGGGTACCGGTGATACGGCTTGGGACAATCTTACCGCTTTCGGTGATGTAGTTTTTCAGCGTAGCGATATCTTTATAGTCGATCTCTTGAACGCCTTCCGCGGTGAAACGGCAGAACTTGCGACGACGGAAATAACGTGCCATATGGCTAGTCTCCAGAATCTATCAATTCAATCTGCTCGGCATGCAGAACCATTTTGCTCAGGCCGTTCTTTGCCTTGTGGCAAGAGATGAACCCCTGAACGGTCACTGCGCTACCGACCGTTATACTGTGAGTAATGGCCTGGTTTTCGTGTCCGCTAATAATAACGGGCATTTGGCACCACGCCTGCCGGTGAAACCCGGCTTCCTCCTGCACAGAACGATGCTCAAGCACGAACTGGCAATGAGGAATTCCTGATGGACTGACCTTTCGAAGGGGAGCCCTGCACACGGTGCCGGACAACGCCAGACGGTTGGTCATCAGAAATTACTCTTCAGAATCCCCAGCTTCAGCATCATCTGCGGTTTCGTTAGCGAAATCATCGCGACGTTCACGACGCTCGTCTTTCGCTTTAACCATCGGAGATGCTTCGGTAACAGCGTGTTTAGTACGCATAACCATGCTGCGGATAACGGCATCGTTGAAGCGGAAGGTAGTTTCCAGCTCATCGATCACTTCCTGCGGCGCTTCAACGTTCAGCAGAACGTAGTGAGCTTTGTGCAGTTTGTTGATCGGGTAAGCCAGCTGACGGCGGCCCCAGTCTTCCAGACGGTGGATCGTGCCTTCTGCACCAGTGATGGCAGCAGTGTAGCGTTCGATCATACCCGGAACCTGTTCGCTCTGGTCAGGATGGACCATAAAAACGATTTCGTAATGACGCATCGAATTGCTCCTTACGGATTATTCAGCCTCCTGTCTGGGTCAGCCGAGGCCCGGGGAGGCAAGGAACGTGTTAAAGGTCGGCTGAAAAATTGACGCGTCATAATACTGGCGCCTGCCACTAAACTCAAGGTAATTGTACGATTATTTATCATGTCGCCATTAATACATATCCAGCAGCATTTTGACGCTGATGCAAATGGAGACAATGACAATCATGGGTCGGATAACTTTCTTGCCGCGCGTTAGTACGACCGTCGCGCCAAGACGTGCGCCGAGGGACTGCCCGGCAAACATCACCAGCCCCAGCGACCAGATCATTTTACCGCCAAAAATGAAGAACAAAATCGAGGCGATGTTGGACGCCAGGTTAATAAAATTCGAGTGAATTTGCGCCTTATCGATGCTGTATCCCCACAGCAGGATATAGCTGAGGGTATAAAAGGAGCCAGCCCCGGCACCGAGAAAACCGTCATAAAAGCCAACGCATCCCCCGCCGATCAACGAGAAGAGAAACAGGGATACTTGCTGCTTTCTTTTCGGTTCGCTGAGATTTGGCGCAAAAATAAAGTAGATAGCGACCGCGATAATCAGGATCGGGAGCAGTTTCTTCAGTAGTTCCGGTTCAATGAACTGGATAAGCGTCGTTCCCATCGCAGAACCGATAAAGGCAGATAAAAACACATACTTGTGCTCCTGCACGTTGATATGCCCCCGGCGTAAAAAATAAATCCCGGAGGTCAGCGAGCTGCCCAGCGCCTGAATTTTATTGGTTGCCAGCGCATTCGCCGGGGGTAAACCAGAAATTAACAGTGCGCCAATCGAGAGAAAACCACCGCCGCCCGACACCACGTTAATAAAGCCTGCCACCAGCGCGACCATAAACATAATCACAAAGTAGCTGAAATCCATGAATGAAGTATCCATAAGTTTTTGCCTTATTATCATAAAGTTATATTAATTATCCGGCTCACTATAAACGGCGTACTCACCCGATTAAATTGACTATTTGGTAAGTGCTTATGCGCGAAAGACAGGTATTTTTCACCGCAGCGGTACACACCAGCGGCCTGTTAATAAAAGAAAAGATGGCTATGCGGTAATTTTTTGAACAACTGCATCAGAAATGGTCGCTATCGACTGCGCCGGTAGCGGTTAAAATTACATCAGAAGCTAATCACTCACAGGAGAGAGGCAACCAGAGACCGCAGTCGAGGAGGTACATATGCGAGCCCGTGTTTTGACCCTTCTGGCTATGCTTTTGCTTAGTGCAAATGCAACGGCAGCCATCAAAATTGACAATCATCAGGCCAGGAATATGGATGATGTGCAGAGCTTAGGCGTCATTTACATAAATCATAACTTCGCCACTGAAAGTGAAGCCACTCAGGCCCTGAATGAAGAGACCGATGCGCAAGGCGCAACCTACTACCACGTGATCCTCACCAGGGAACCCGGTAGTAACGGAAATATGCACGCCAGTGCAGATATTTACCGCTAGCACCAGAAATAACCAACGAGAACATTGCCGCAGTTTAATTTGCCCCCATCACAGGGGGCTTTTTTTGCAAAAAAGTCCTACAGCCAGATCAATAACATCCCCTGAATGATTGGGCTCCAGGACTTAGTCGTTACTTCTGTCCGTAATAGGCGTTTGGGCCGTGCTTACGCATGAAATGCTTATTCATCAGATAACTGTCTATGGGGCTAAGAGCCGGATTAATGCCACGCGCAATCCATGCCATTTTTGCCACTTCCTCCATCACCACGGCGTTATGTACCGCATCGTGAGCATCCTTGCCCCAGGCAAACGGGCCATGCTGGTACACCACTACGCCAGGCGTATGCAAAGGTTCCACCTCCCCCAGCGTTTCGACAATCACCTTGCCGGTATTTTGCTCATACTCGCCCTGAACTTCAGCTTCAGTTAACGCCCTGGTGCAGGGAATATCGCCAAAGAAGTAATCCGCATGCGTCGTGCCAAGCGAGGGAATTGCCAGACCCGCCTGCGCCCATGCCGTCGCGTGCGTTGAGTGGGTGTGCACCACGCCGCCGAGAGAAGAATAGCAGCGATACAGCACCAGATGGGTGGCGGTATCAGAAGAAGGACGATAGCGCCCTTCCACTACGTTGCCGGCCAGATCCACAACCACCATGTCATCTACCTGCATCGTTTGGTAGTCGACGCCGCTAGGCTTAATCACCACCAGCCCGCACTCGCGGTCAATGGCGCTGACGTTCCCCCAGGTGAACGTCACCAGCCCGTAGCGCGGCAAATCCATATTGGCCTCAAAAACCTGCTGTTTAAGTTTTTGCATTACACCGCCTCCACCAGACCTGCGCTGGCCATTCGCGCCTTCACCCAGTCGCGCGCCTTCGCGACTTCACGTGCCGGGTCGTCCGACGTTTCACTCCACATCTCAATCAGGTATGGTCCGCAGTACCCACTCTGTTTGAGCGTCGCAAAACAACGTTCGAACTCAACAACCCCTTCACCAAACGGCACATTTTTGAATACACCGGGTTTGGTATCCTTCACGTGTACGGCAACGATATGACCCATCCCAGCCTGCAGCTCCATCTGCACGTCGTTATCCCACGCCGACAAATTGCCAATATCGGGATACAACTGGAACCACGGATTGTTGAGATAGTGGGCATAACCCAGTGCCTTGCTGATCGAATTCATCAGCGGATAATCCATGATTTCCATCGCCAGCGTCACCTGCGCGCGGCTCGCCATCTCCACGCTCTCTTTCAGCCCATCGCGAAACCGACGACGCGTTTCGTTATTGGCCTGCTGGTAATAGACGTCGTAACCCGCCAGTTGAATAACGCGAATACCGATATCCTGCGCAAACTGAATGGCTTTACGCATGATCTCCAGCCCCTGTTCGCGCACCGCATCATCTTCACTGCCAAGCGGGAAACGACGATGAGCGCTCAGGCACATGGACGGTACGCGTATCCCTGTCTCAGCGATAGCGGCCACCAGCGCCAGTCGCTGCTCGCGGCGCCAGTCAAGACGCGCCAGGCGAGCGTCGGTTTCATCAACCGATATTTCGACAAAATCAAAGCCCAGTTCCTTCGCCAGCTGCAAGCGTTCCAGCCAGCACTCCCCGCCGGGGAGCGCTTTTTCATAGATACCGAGCGGGACCTGTTTCGACAACATAGTCGCTCCTTATCCCCACAGTTGGGCGATGGAACGTTTGAACTGACGCGCAGCGTCTACCGGAGAGGCGGCATCGCGAATACTACGTCCGGCAATAAAGACGTGGATAGGGATCCCCTGGAACAGCGGCAGATCCTCCAGCGCCAGGCCGCCGGTGACGGTGACCTTAAAGCCCATATCAGACAAGCGTTTGATGGCGCTGATATCAGCCTCTCCCCACGCCACACCCGCCGCCTGCGCGTCACGGCTGCGGTGATATACCACTTGCCCAATGCCCGCGTCACGCCACTCCTGCGCCTGCTCCCAGGTCCAGTAACCAGTCAGTTCAATCTGCACGTCGCCATTAAATTCTTTCGCCACCTCCAGCGCCCCCCTGGTGGTGTTGATATCCGCGCAGCAGATGACGGTAACCCAGTCAGCATTGGCTTCGAAACACATGCGCGAGAGGATTTTACCCGCGTCGGCGATTTTGGCATCCGCCAGCACAATTTTATGCGGATAAAGCGCCTTCAGATCGCGTACGGCGCGCACCCCCTCTGCCACGCAAAGAATCGTGCCCACCTCAATGATATCGACCTCTTCGGCAATCAGACGCGTCGTTTCATAGGCGGAAGACATTGATTGGTTATCCAGCGCAACCTGCAACATAGGTAATGACATTTTGGTATCCTTTTAAACAGCCGCCGCAGTGGCGTTATCAATTAAATCCAGCACTTCCTGCGCGGTACGGCAGGCACGTAAACGGTCGAAATTGGCTTCGTCGTCAAAGAGATTCACGATCTGCATGATGCCGACTTCCTGATGTGTGTTGGCGTCTACTGCCGCCATGGTGATCAGGATGTCGACCGGGTCGTTATCTTCGTGGTTAAACACCAGCGGTGTTTTCAGCGTCACCAGCGCAAAACCGGTTTTCTTGACCCCTTCCTCCGGACGGCCGTGCGGCATCGCCAGGCCGGGCGCAATCACGAAATACGGGCCGAACTGTTCGACTCCGTCGAGGATGGCCTGGTAGTAGCGTGGTTCAACCACATCAGCCTTAACCAGCAGATCCACGCTCAGCTTTACCGCTTCCTGCCAGGAACTGGCCTCGGCCTGTAAAAGGATGGCGTTATTGTCTGCCAGCGAATCACGTAATTTCATAGGCCGCCTCCTTACTTCACGTCCTGAGGGAAATGCGCGTTGATCACTTCCAGCAGTTTTGGTCCAAAATCGGCGGGAGACAGCATGTTGCGTACGCCAACAACATATTTATTGCCTGATACGGTAATCTCACCGGCGATATGGGTAGAAGCGATGATGATATCCGCGCCGCTCAGTTCACTTTTGTATTCGCCTACTGCGCAACTGTTTACCGTATGGTCAATATTTGACTGGGTTAAAAACTGATCCACCTTCATCTTCATGATCATGGAACTCCCCTGCCCATTGCCACATACAGCCAAAATACGTACGGTCATAATCGGAACTCCTTATTAAGCAGAGTGTTCTGCCAGTTGTTTTTCTGCGTCTTCCTCAGCGCGCAAGGTGCGTCCTGCGAAAAACATATAAGCCAGTGCAATCAGAATAATGACGGCCATAAACACGATGCCGATGGAGGCAAAGCCCTGCATCATCGGCGGCGCCAGAATTGACCAGTCCGCCATGCCCATCCAGGCGCTCATCCCGGTGAGCTTCACCGCCCAGACGCAGCCGAAGATTTCGATCATCCCCATCACCAAGCAAATCTTGAGCGCCGCGCGCCAGCCGCCAAAGTGGTTAGCAAACACGCCGATAGTCGCGTTCGAGAAGAACATCGGAATAAAGCCAGGGATAATCAGAATAGAAGAGCCGCAACCCACCAGGATGCCCACCGCAATCAGTTGGCCGATGGTGCCCCACATAAAGCCCCAGACCACC
Source organism: Citrobacter sp. Cb004 (assembly GCF_030337065.1). Classification (NCBI taxonomy): domain Bacteria; kingdom Pseudomonadati; phylum Pseudomonadota; class Gammaproteobacteria; order Enterobacterales; family Enterobacteriaceae; genus Citrobacter; species Citrobacter sp. Cb004. Next base: position 124,880 of record NZ_JAOWCH010000067.1, read on the forward strand.
GCGTTGGGCGCAAAGCTATAAATCGCCGCGCAGTCGATAGCCAGCACTGCACCCGGGATCAGACGTTGAGAGATACCGTTGAACGCTTCTGAAAGCTCAGCAACGAACATACGTACGCCCTGAGTGATGATGAAAATAGCGACGGCAAACGAAAAACCGGTCTGCAGGATATAGACCGTCCAGTGAGTTTTACCCGCCATCGCCTGAACTACATCAATGCCGAAAGAGAGCAGGATCGCGCCGAAGAAGAGGGTCATAACAATCGCGGTAGAAACGATGTTGTCATGGAAGATATTCAGCCAGCCCGGCAGCTTCAGATCTTCAACACTCTCCTCTTTCTTACCCAGATAAGGCGCGACTTTGTAGGCAATCCATGAAGCGAACTGCTGCTGGTGACCGATGGAGAAACCGCAGCCGTCGGTCACTTCCTGCGTCGGCTTGTACATCATATTGGAAGTAATGCCCCAGTAGAGGGACACCAGCACCGCGGTGCAGATGATGGTGGTCCACATCGGGTAACCAAAGATGTAGAGAGAGACGGCAATCAGGCCCGCCTGCTGGAACATAATGTGGCCGGTCAGCATGATGGTGCGAATGCCGGTAATACGCCGTAGCAGTACGTAACAAATATTCAGCGCCAGCGCCAACAACACCGCATAACCCACCCAACTATAGGCATCGCCCATACGTTCGATGGTTGCCATCATGGAGGCATAGGTATCGGAAATCGCACCATTGATACCGTAAACTTCGGACATCTTTGCCACCACCGGTTTAAACGTGCTGGTCAGAATGCCCGATCCCGCTTGCAGCAACATAAAACCGATAATCGTTTTGATCGTGCCTTTGATAATAACGCTGACGCTTTTACGCAGCAGGATGTAACCAAGACAGGTCACAATACCCAACAGCAAGGGCGCGTTGGTCATAACCTGATTAAAAAAGACGGTAAAGATGTTGTAGAGGATCTCCATAACGATCTCCAGTAGACGAAGTTGCTGAACATTCATTACAGATGCCCAGGATGTTGTGCCCTCACTCTAATTTTCAAAAGTAATCACAACAAGATTGAATTTGATTAAATGTGATGCAGTACGCAAATAATTCACACACTTGCAGAGTGGCTTTACTTCTAATTAATCACCTCCAAAATAAACTCTATTAAAACAATAAAATACAAAACAAACACTCAAGTAAACCATCCTGTCACGCTGTGATTTGCTCACATTTCCCCGCTGAACACCAAAAATCAACGCATTGCCTTCTTGAAAAAATGATGTCAATATCAATCAAAACAAATCATAAATTGACTTAATCTGAATAAATATGAAGGTAAATGCGATGAGTAAAGTAAAAAGCATCACGCGTGAATCATGGATCCTGAGCACATTCCCGGAGTGGGGAAGTTGGCTGAATGAAGAGATCGAACAGGAGCAGGTCGCCCCGGGCACATTCGCTATGTGGTGGCTTGGCTGTACCGGCATCTGGCTGAAGTCGGAAGGCGGGACGAACATTTGCGTCGATTTCTGGTGCGGAACGGGTAAACAGAGTCACGGTAACCCGCTAATGAAAACCGGCCACCAGATGCAACGCATGGCTGGGGTGAAGAAACTGCAGCCAAACCTGCGCACCACGCCGTTTGTTCTTGATCCGTTTGCAATTCGACAGATCGATGCGGTGCTGGCGACACACGATCATAACGATCACATCGACGTGAATGTCGCGGCCGCCGTCATGCAAAACTGCGCCGATGACGTGCCATTTATCGGGCCGCAAACCTGTGTGGATCTGTGGATGGGTTGGGGTGTGCCAAAAGAGCGCTGCATCGTGGTAAAACCAGGCGATGTGGTGAAAGTGAAAGATATTGAAATTCATGCGCTTGACGCGTTTGATCGTACGGCATTAATCACGCTGCCTGCCGATCAAAAAGCGGCAGGTGTGCTGCCGGATGGTATGGATGCACGTGCGGTAAACTACCTGTTCAAAACACCGGGCGGTACGCTGTACCACAGCGGAGACTCGCACTACTCTAACTACTACGCAAAGCATGGCAACGAGCACCAGATCGACGTTGCGCTCGGCTCCTATGGTGAGAATCCGCGCGGGATTACGGACAAAATGACCAGCTCCGACATGCTGCGCATGGCGGAAGCGTTGAATACGAAAGTGGTGATCCCTTTCCATCATGACATCTGGTCAAACTTCCAAGCCGACCCTCAGGAGATCCGCGTACTGTGGGAGATGAAAAAAGATCGACTGAAGTATGGCTTTAAGCCGTTTATCTGGCAGGTGGGCGGTAAGTTCACCTGGCCGCTGGACAAAGATAACTTTGAATATCACTATCCGCGCGGCTTTGATGACTGCTTCACGATTGAACCGGATCTGCCGTTTAAATCCTTCTTGTGACCCCTACAAAATGCCGGGCTATTCCGGCATTTTTTCCCATTTACTTTAGTATTTCCAGGCTATTTCAAATATCATCTTTTCAAATCAATTTGTATCGGAATAGCTCATGACTGAAGCACAAAGACATCAAATATTGCTGGATATGCTGGCGCAGTTGGGCTTTGTTACCGTTGAGAACGTGATTGAGCGTCTGGGGATTTCACCAGCCACAGCACGCCGGGACATCAATAAACTCGACGAAAGCGGCAAACTCAAGAAAGTCCGCAATGGCGCAGAAGCCATCACCCAGCAACGTCCGCGCTGGACACCTATGAATCTGCATCAGGCGCAGAACCACGATGAAAAAGTTCGTATTGCCAAGGCAGCATCCCAGCTTGTAAATGCGGGTGAAAGCGTGGTGATCAACTGCGGATCAACCGCCTTCCTGCTTGGTCGTGAAATGTGCGGCAAGCCGGTGCAGATCATCACCAATTATCTGCCGCTGGCGAACTATCTGATCGACCAGGAGCATGACAGCGTGATCATCATGGGAGGGCAATACAACAAAAGCCAGTCCATCACGCTTAGTCCGCAAGGCAGCGAAAATAGCCTGTATGCCGGACACTGGATGTTTACCAGCGGTAAAGGGTTGACCGCGGACGGACTGTATAAAACCGATATGCTAACCGCGATGGCTGAGCAGAAGATGCTTAACGTAGTGGGTAAACTGGTGGTGCTGGTCGATAGCAGTAAGGTCGGTGAACGCGCGGGGATGCTGTTCAGTCGCGCCGATCAAATCGATATGCTCATTACCGGCAAAAATGCTAACCCTGAGATTCTGCAACAACTTGAAGCTCAGGGCGTAAGCATCGTGCGCGTTTAAAGGTGCTGGCGAAAAAACGTTACCGTCGCAGCCAGCGCCTCTGGCGTGATGCGGTGGCGTACGCCCGCTTCCCACAGGCAGGTTAAATTGTTATCCAGCCCTGCCTGAATCAGCGCCTGCTGTAAGCGGAAGGTTTCAACCGCGGGCACCACATCGTCCTCCTGTCCATGCCACAACAGCAACGGTCTGTCGGCCAGGCGTTGTAGCTGATGCGTAACGTCCCATTCGGCGAGCGGTGCGATAATGGCATCGAACTCTGCCTGCTGCTCTGGCGTCTGGACCCGTAAAGGGGGAAAAAGCGTCTGTGCAAGACGGGTAAAATAGCCCGAACCCATCAGGCTGGCTACACATTTAACCTCGGGATGGCGGGTCATAATGCCCAACGCCGTCATGCCTCCCATCGACGCCCCCGCAACAGCAAGTCTTTCATCTGATAGCCAATTTTCCGCCACCAGCGCCGCACGTAACGTCGTAAACTCCTGCATGTTTTGCTGCAATATATGCCAGAAGCGAAACATTCGATCCTGAGCATCACCGTTGAAGCGGGCACCATGGTCAGGCGCATCGGGCATGACAACCCGGAATCCGGCCTGAGCCAGAGCAACGGCAAAATAGCTATAAACCAGACTTGAAGATGTAAACCCGTGATAGAAAATAATGCAAGGGAGTGAACACTCGCGTTTACCAGCCGGAACGGCGTGCAGGACAGGGATACCAGCCAACTGTCGTGTTTCAATTTCGATCATTTGTCGCCTCTTTTTTTCTGGTATGCCATGCAGCAATACTTAACGCAAGCGAATGTGTTCGGCAATGATTCATAATGTTGAGAACTGGGTTACGCTTTCGCAACATTTTCATTCGAAAATCGCGTGAGAGATAACACTTCGGGAACATTCCCCTAAAGGGAAATTGATAAGGCACTACACTATGGCTATCAGGAAACGAGATAGAGTTATGCGTCGGTTTGCCTCTTTATTGCTGGTGATGCTTTTAAGCGCCTGTAGCGTGCTACAGGGAACGCCGCAACCCGCACCGCCCGTTGCCGACCACCCGCAGGAGATCCGCCGTGACCAGAGTAATGGGTTACAGCGAATAGGAACGGTCAGCGCGCTGGTAAGAGGCTCTCCGGATGATGCGCTGGCAGAGATCCGTGACAAAGCCGTCGCGGCTAAAGCTGATTACTACGTGGTTTTATTAGTGGATGAAACCATCGTGACAGGCCAATGGTATTCACAGGCTATTTTGTATCGTAAATAACATTGGGTTGGAATTTAGTCAGCTTTACATTGCTTTGCGCCGCTATGCGTTTACCTGTGCACAATAAACCAACAGCAGGAAGCTTGAGGTTTATGATCGCGATGGAATGCCCTGCCGTGTGTAGGGGTACGAATAATGGAGCTGACGATGAAACAATCACTTGCCTTATCCTCACTGCTGCTTTCTGCCGGACTGGTAGGTACTACGGCGCAGTCTGCCGAGTTCGCCAGTGCTGACTGCGTTACAGGCCTGAACGAAATTGGCCTGATATCTGTCAGTAACATTGCAGGGAATCCGCAGGATGTAGAACGAGTAGTCGCGTTAAAAGCGGATGAACAGGGTGCCTCATGGTATCGGATCATTCAGATGTACGAAGACCAGCAGCCCGACAACTGGCGCGTACAGGCCATACTCTATGCTTAACAGATTGCCGGATGGCGTAAACTTATCCGGCCTACATTGAATGTAGGCATGATAAGGCGCGCCAGCGTCGCCATCAGGCATATTATTACCGTAATCCCCCCGTTGCCCGCAGGAGCAAGTCGTTCAGCACCTGCTCGGACAATCGTAGTCCACCACGCGTATCGAGCATCATTTGACACCAGGCCTGCGCCACTGGCGGAGAGGCATAGCGCAACATCTGCGCCCCGCAACCGAGCAGGAAAAGCTGCTGTGTAATCTCCCGTCCCAACTCCTCGCTGGGTTTACGTAAACGCTGCTGTAGTTGACGTACCATTCGATCGTAATGTCGGTCTTGCCCTTTTACCTCAGCAAAGGCTTCGCTGAGCATATCGTATATGCCGGGTTGTTTTGTCAGCACCCGCAATACATCGAGGCACATAATGTTGCCAGAGCCCTCCCAGATACTGTTTACCGGCATCTCACGATACAGGCGCGGCAATTCACTCTCCTCGCAGTAGCCAATCCCGCCGAGCACTTCCATCGCCTCTGCAACAAACGGCATACCGGCCTTGCAAACAGAGAATTTCGCTGCTGGTGTGAACAACCTGGCCCACAGAGATTCTTTGGCATCAACGCGACGGTCCCAGGCCCGCGCCAGTCGGAACAGTAACGCCGTCTGACCTTCCAGTTGGAGCGCCATCCGACCTAATACCTGGCGCATCATCGGTTGTTCGATCAATGGCTTGCCAAAAACCTGTCGCTGATGCGCATGGTAAATCGCGACGGAAAAAGCACGTCGCATCATGCCATGACTGCCGAGCGCACAGTCAAAACGCGTCATCCCGCCCATTTTCAGGATATGACGTATACCTTCCCCTTCTTCACCCAATAGCCAGCCAATCGCATCATGGAATTCAACCTCGCAGCTGGCGTTGGAGCGATTGCCTAACTTATCTTTCAGCCGCTCCAGACGAATAGCATTACGCTGCCCGTCGGGTAAAAATCGCGGTACAAAAAAGCAGGATAAACCTCCCTTTGCCTGAGCCAGCACCAGATGGGCATCGCTTTGCGGCACGGAGAAAAACCACTTATGTCCCACCAGCCGATACGAGCCGTCTGTAAGACGTTCTGCCTGAGTGGTATTGCTCAGCACATCTGACCCCCCCTGCTTCTCGGTCATTCCCATGCCGATCAATAACCCACGCTTTTGCCCTCCTGGCAGTAAATGCGAGTCATAACGGTCGCTTAGCAGCGGCGTAAACCAGTCGTGAAAGGGGGTAGGTAACATCTGAAGTAACAACGGCGTGGCGGCAAAAGTCATGGTAACCGGACACAACGTGCCCGCTTCCACCTGCGCATGCAGCATGAAACGGGCCGCCCGGGCAACAAATGATCCCTGCCTCGCGTCTTCTTCCCAGGCCAGATTATGTACGCGATTGGCGCACAATCCCTGCATCAGTAAATGCCAGGCAGGATGAAAACGCACATCATCCAGCCGCTGACCCTGCGAGTCGTAGCGCAACAACTCGGGTGGAAAAGCATTGGCCAGACGGCCAAGCTCGAGCGACTCGGCAGTCCCTAGCTGCTGACCAATACTGGCGAGAAGATCGCTATCCCAGCCAGCGCCTTCACGGATAACCGCTTCACACAGCGCGCCATCGGACAGATATAAGTTGCTGTTATTGAGCGGTACAGGTTGGTTAAAAACGGTATAGGTTTGCCAGTGCATTGTGTCTCCCTCCGTCAATGGCCGTCACCTTAAGTATGGTCAGAACCACATTATTCGCGACGGAGGGAGATCACAAAAGCACGGTTAGCCCGCAATATAGTGAGGAACAAAGCGAGAAGTATCTTTCGTGATCAACGTATTATCTTCGCGGATCCCCATGCCACACGCTTCATCATCCACGATCCAACTGCCAATCAGCGTATAGCTATCACCAAAACGCGGTAGCGCCTGAAATGCCTGATAGATCATCGGCTCTTCGGCGTAGTCGCCCTCAGCGTGTTCGACGATATGTTGCTGACCATCAAAAATGGTGACGTTTCCCCCTTCACGGGAGAATATGGGTTTACGCACATAGCTTTCACCCTGCGCTATTTGCGGTACTTCTCCGTCGAACCAAGCTGGCAGTAGGTTGGGATGATTGGGGAAAAAACGCCACAGCAATGGCATCAACCCTTTATTACTGAGCACACTTTTCCACAACGGTTCAACCCACTGCTCGCGACGATGGCAAAGCAAGGGACCATTTTCATCTCGCATCATCCATTCCAGGGGATAGAGCTTAAAAGCGCGACGAATCACATTGTCATCCAGGTCCGTGAGCACACCGCCGACGCCAAGCCCCAGTTCTTCAATATACATAAACCGCGATTCTTGCCCTGCCTGCTGCGCGCAATCCTGTAAATACAGCACGGTAGTGCGATCTTCATCGGTATCTTCACAGCAGCAGAAGTAGAAGGGTTCCTGGCTATAAAGTTCAGCAAAACGGGATATAAGCCGTTCCTGAATGGCATTATACTGGTCGGCATCGCGTGGGATAACGCCGTTACGACGCGCATCTTCCAGCCATAGCCACTGAAAATACGCCGACTCATAGAGCGACGTTGGCGTATCAGCATTGTATTCCAGCAGCTTGACCGGGGAGTTATTTCCGCACCAGACAAAATCCATGCGGCCGTACAGAGAGGGATCACGATTGCGCCAGCTTTCGGCAATAACGTCCCAGTACAGCGGCGGGATCGCCAGTTGCTGCATAATCTGTTCGTCGTTAACTGCTCGTTCGACAACGTCCAGACACATCTGGTGCAGTTCCGCAGTGGGCTTTTCGATCTGCTCTTCCACTTGCCGAAGCGTAAAGCGGTATGCCCGGCTCTCATCCCAATAAATCTCATTGTCGATGATATGAAAATCAAAACCGTGATCGTAAGCGATCCGGTTCAGATCCCGGCGTATAGGGACATCATGTCGCAGCATCGTTAACCTCCCCAGTGCCCACGTGCGCTGGATGATCTTCCATAGCCGCCACGAGAAACCGTCGATACTTTCTTCGTCGTATAAGTATGGGTGGTAGCGGTATCATTTTTTCCGCTGCCGGAACGCCAGCCATACTCTCCCGAAGTCGTACGCCAGACCGGGCGCGAAGCATATGAAGAACCGCCGCTGCTGTAAACATACTGTTCATCGCGATCTTTGCGAATCATCCTGGTGAGTAAAAACCCGGTGACCACAGGTACCCAGCTCTGAGCCGTGCTATCGAGATAACAGTCACCAAACTGTGCCTGACAACTCTCCTTACTCATTTGCTTTGGCAAGCTGGCATAGAATTCAGCTTTCGCGTTGTTCCAGCCATCGGTACAAACGGTGGCGCTATTGCCATCATCAATGCATTCACTCACCGTTGAGTAAAATTTACCGTCGCCATCATTATCGGTATCGGCGTCGTCTGCACATCCTTTAAGAATAAAAAATGCCGCGCCGCCCATAATAGCCAGCGTCAGATATTTGCCGCTGTAACGGCTACGTTTTTTTTCAAAGGGATTAATCGGGCGGTTAATCCGCGTAATAGCAGAATGCCCCACCACCTTGTTTTTGCTTCCTGATTTACGTTTTCTTGCCATGATCGTCCATTACCATGTCATGCAGGCGGCGTTAAAAATGCCTCCCGCCAGCGCAGCGGTTCCCATAAATAATCCCGCGGAGCTATTGTGATTAATGATTTTTTCACTCAGCGTCGGCATATATAAGCGCACACCGCCGTAAATAACGAGTTGAACTACCAGTGCAATACCACCCCAGGCAAAATAATCTGGAATGCTAACAGCATTAATTGCCGCACTGGATAGCGGAATAACGTAACCGAGCAAGGTTCCACTAAATGCCAGCGACGCTGCCGTATTATTATTTTTGATAAGTTGCCATTCATTGTGCGGCGTTATTTTCGAATAAATAAAAAGGAAAATTATCACCATGGCTACACCAATAAAAAAATAGGCGAAAAAAGCCAATAATGAATCCAGTATATGCATTGTAGCCGTCCTTGAAATTAACCAATAATATTGATTGATGTTAAAGAAATATCGATGCCCAACGCCCGGGAGAATACCCACTCAGGTTCTCCCTGCTCATTAAACGACTCTTCACCGTTTAACAGCAGGTATTCCCAGGTATTATCTGCCACCTGTCGCTGGTAGCCCATGGTAAAATTGTGCACTTCCCATGTGGCGTGCTGCTGGTTTTCCACCTTTTCCAGCATATAAACCGGTTCAATATTCCCCGGTTCTTCATCGTTAAAAAAGCGCTGCCAACGTTCTTCCTGCCAGCTAAGTGTTGGCGTACCTATCACTGACGGGCTAATGGCAGACTGCCAGTGTTTTTTTTGCGAAATCCCGTAACTTTCTTCATAAACAAAGAGTTTGATATCGTCGATATCATCGATATCTGCTCCACCGGAGGTATTGATTTGCAAAAACTCCTCTCCAGACGTGTAGTAGCGGAAAATCTGACTTCCACCACCTAAATCAATGTGGCTGACGGCTGCAACGGTGTACTCTTCACCCGGCAATTCAATCAATAAAGCTTCTTCTAACAGGCGAAACGCCAATGTATCGATCGTGAACCCTGCATTCAGATGTAACCCCAACGGCCCACGAACTGGCGCAACAGCAGCGGCCTTACCAAATAAACGTTGGAAAAAACTTGTCATCATTTATCCTCGATCTCCAGCCAGGCAATCTCCTTCGCCAGAATGCGGCTATTACCAATCAGATGTAGCCACATTCCTCCTTTTACCTCCGTCGAGATGACCGGGTTCAATTCCATACCACGACCATTTTTACAGGTGCTAATGCCCAACACGGTTGCATCATGGCGGAGCTTCATATAACGCATTAAATTGCCATAACGAATTGAAGTCACCTCTTCCGGAATCGGTACGGCAAAACCCGTGTCGCCCAGCATAGGATTCATAATGGATGCAACCGACTGGGAAGAACCAGGATCCTGAATGGATCGAGAAATTTGTTCAGCAGAGAGATTGCGTACAATTTCAATGCGTGGACAATGCACCTCAAGCAATCCTGCGTAACGCTCATCTTCCATATAAGCAACAACATGGCACTGCTCAGGGATCGAATCAGCCAGCGAAAGTGCGATGGTAAACGTAAGTTCATCCGTACGGGCAAAGATGATAGCGCTCTGGCAAGTACATAACCCCATACGAGCATGCTCATGTGCGTCATTAAAATTACGAATACGAATGAAATCAACCCAGTGATTCCCCTGCAAAGGATGTTGAATATCATCCGATTCACACAGGAGCACCCGCTCGAAAGCACGCCGGGTGTCATACAGCAGCAGCGATATCATTTTTTCCGTCTGGTGGCCGCGCCAGCCAACCACCAGCATATGATTGCGCAAATGACGATAATCCCCCATCCCCATCATTCCTTTCGCTAACATTCCTTGTACCATGCCAATAACCTTACCCATTAATGCGCCGAATAACCCAACGCTGACTGGGATCTGCCATAGAGCTGTAAAAACTCGCCCTTCTGCTGTTTGCGGACTAAGGTCGCCAAACCCCAGCGTAGAACCCACGACCGAGCAGTAATAGATAAAATCGCTCAGGCGACCAACCAGCATCTCTTCGCCCAGTAATCTCAGCACCAGGTAACAAAACAGGTACTGCCCTACAAATAGCCCAATCAAAGCAGGCCAGGTCAGTCTTGAGAGATTCCGTTGGCATATTTTGATGACCCAAGTGAACAGCATTACTTGCCTTGCTGCCGTTGCAGTCGCGCCAGAACATCCTGAGCAGAGCTTTTATTAGTTGCGCCAATGCCTGCCTCTGCCAGTTTTTCGTCAAGGTCACTCCCATCTGCAACTTTCTCAAGCTGTGCGGCCGCATCCAGGCGGGCCTGACGCTCTGTCTGACGTGTTTGCAAACGCTTGAGCGACTCCGCCGCCGTAGAGACACTGGAAGACGCGCCGACAGTCGATGTGGTTACGGCCTGTTGGGCACGCTGCATCGCTTCCGTTGCCTTTACCACCTCAAGCTGCTGTTCAAACTGCGCAATCCGCTGCGCGGTGGCATTAACCGCTTTTTCAACGCCATCACGAGAGCTCTCAAGGTTAGTAAGCACTTGCTCCTCGGCGGTTATGACATTCTCCAGACGGGCAATCTCTTCCGCAACTTCGTTAATCAGAGACGGATTAGCATTTTTACTCAGCGCCTCAAGTGCCCGGTTTTCCAGACTGGCCTTGCGCTCGCGCAGATCGTTTAATTTATCGTTGCTCAACTTCACGCGCGCCAGCAAGTCAACCCGTGATTTTCCGGCTTTATCCAGTTCACCTTTCGCATCGCGAATATGCTGTTCCAGCATCCGCACCCCCTGCGCTTCTTCGATTGACTCTTCCGCTTGCGAAAGCACAGACTTGCCGAGAGTAAACAGGCTTTTCAAAATTCCCATAAATAGCGTTCCTTGTTATTCGTAAGTGTATTCTTCAGTTATTTCAGCGAGATCCAGCGCGTTATCTGCAAGCGTAGTCATCTCCAGAACCACATCATCCAACGATGAATTAAGCGAGAGGGCGCCAAATGCGACGTAATATTCTTCATGCTGAACGCGAGAAATTCCCACAGAAGACAAAGGAAGGATTTTTTGATTACGTAATAAGAAAATATTAAATTCATCCTGATCATGAATACTACTAACAGAACAAATAACAGTTTCTATAATAATTTGGCGGGAAGTGAATAGAACACTGAGCGACAAATCACCAAAATCATTCATTTTGACCATTAATGATTGTTCGTTATATTCAGTATTTATATTTAATTCAGGAAGAGTTTGTAGTGCTTTAGCAAGCAACTGCGGAGTCCATGCCATATATTTTCCATATATTAGTTAGTTAAAAATAAATAAAATGAATATCATTTTCCACCATTTATCATACTTGTTTAAGATAAAAAAAAGCCATCCAAATCTGGATGGCTTTTTCCGAAAAATAAGTTTAGCCGCGCTGGCGTACAGCCTCAAACAGGCAGATGCCCGTCGCAACTGAAACGTTCAGCGACGAAACGCTCCCAGCCATCGGGATGCTGATCAGTTCGTCACAGTGTTCGCGGGTCAAACGACGCATACCTTCACCCTCTGCGCCCATCACCAGCGCCAGACGTCCGGTCATTTTGCTCTGGTAGAGAGTATGGTCAGCTTCACCTGCGGTTCCGACGATCCAGATATTCTCTTCCTGCAGCATACGCATAGTGCGCGCCAGGTTGGTCACACGGATCAGCGGTACGCTTTCTGCCGCGCCGCAGGCCACTTTTTTCGCCGTTGCATTCAACTGCGCAGAACGATCCTTCGGTACGATAACAGCATGGACGCCAGCAGCATCGGCGCTACGCAGGCATGCCCCCAGGTTATGCGGATCGGTAACACCATCGAGGATCAAAAAGAACGGCTGATCGAGCGTAGCAATCAGATCCGGCAGATCGTTTTCCTGATACTGACGACCCGGCTTCACGCGAGCAATAATTCCCTGATGTACCGCACCCTCGCTTTTCTCATCCAGGAACTGGCGGTTAGCCAGCTGAATGACAACACCCTGTGCTTCCAGTGCGTGGATCAGCGGCAGCAGGCGTTTATCTTCACGACCTTTGAGAATAAAGACGTCCTGGAAGCGCTCAGGCGCACGTTCCAGCAGAGCCTGCACCGCATGGATGCCGTAAATCATTTCACTCATGAATGTACTCGTTAATAGTTTATGCGTAACGCGGGCAACGCGAGGTTGCCCGACTTACTGTTTATGGCTGTTATTGCGCGACTTTCTTTTTCGTCGCGCGTTTAGCTTTGGTGGCGGCAGCGATTTTAAGCGTTTTTGCCGATGGTTTTTTCGCTTTTTTATCGCCTTTCTTCTCAGCCGTTTTTTTATCCGCCTGAGGTTTGGCTCTGCCTTTCTTCTCGCCGCGGAAAGCGCTATCCGGCTCGAAATTCACTTTTTTGCCCATCTGACGACGCTTACCGGTATTTTTACCCGCATCGCCTTTTTTCGCTTTTTCACGCGCGGTTTTACCTTCATTGCGCGGTGCACGTTCGCTGGAGATCAAACTGAAGTCGATTTTACGCTCGTCCATGTTGACCGCTTCCACGCGAACTTCCACGCGATCGCCCAGGCGATACATTTGACCGCTGGATTCTCCCGTCAGACGCTGCCCAACCTGGTCAAAACGATAGTAGTCGTTATCCAGGGAGGAGACATGCACCAGACCGTCGATAAACAGCTCATCAAGACGGACGAAGAAACCAAACCCGGTCACGCTGGCGATCACGCCTTTGAAGACATTACCTACCTGATCCAGCATGAAGTCGCACTTCAGCCAGTCAGAGACGTCGCGTGTGGCTTCGTCAGCACGGCGCTCGGCCATCGAACAGTGTTGACCCAGCTGCAGCATCTCTTCCATCGAATAATGGTAGCCACCCGTTTCCGTGGTGTTGCCTTTATGGCCCTGCTCCTGCGCCAGCAGATACTTAATCGCCCGGTGCAAGGAGAGATCCGGGTAACGACGGATCGGCGAGGTGAAGTGTGCATAAGATTGCAACGCAAGGCCAAAGTGACCGCGGTTTTCCGGATCGTAAATCGCCTGCTTCATTGAACGCAGCAGCATAGTTTGCAGCATTTCTGCGTCAGGACGGTCAGCAATCGACTCCAGCAGTTCAGCGTAATCACGCGGCTCGGGTTTATTACCGCCGGGCAGCTCCAGCCCCAGCTCCGCCAACACCGAACGGAACGAATTAATCGCTTCGGTCGTCGGCTTATCGTGAATACGGAACAGTGCCGGCTCTTTGGCTTTCTCAACGAATCGCGCCGCTGAGATGTTCGCCATGATCATGCACTCTTCAATCAGTTTGTGCGCGGCATTACGCTGCGTCTGCTCAATACGCTCAATACGGCGTTCAGCATTGAAGATAAACTTCGCTTCTTCACTTTCAAACGAGATACCGCCACGCTCTTCACGCGCTTTATCCAGCACTTTGTAGAGGTTATGCAGCTCTTCAATGTGTTTAACTAACGGCGCGTACTGCTCACGCAGTTCCTGATCGCCCTGCAGCATGTGCCAGACCTTGGTGTAGGTCAGACGCGCATGGGAGCTCATAACCGCTTCGTAGAATTTAAAGCCTGTTAAGCGGCCTTTCGACGAAATGGTCATTTCACAGACCATACACAGCCTGTCCACCTGCGGGTTGAGCGAACACAATCCGTTAGACAGCACTTCCGGTAGCATCGGAACAACCTGAGATGGGAAGTAGACGGATGTGCCACGGCTGCGCGCTTCCTGGTCCAGCGGAGTCGGCGGGCGAACGTAATAGCTTACGTCAGCAATCGCCACCCATAAACGCCAGCCGCCGCCGCGTTTCTTCTCGCAGTAAACCGCATCGTCGAAGTCACGCGCATCTTCGCCATCGATAGTGACCAGCGGCAGGGAGCGCAGATCGACACGTCCGGCTTTCGCTTCCTCCGGCACTTCTTCTTTCAGTCCGGCGACCTGTTTTTCGACCGCCTGAGGCCAGATATACGGGATTTCATGAGTACGCAGCGCCATATCAACGGCCATGCTGGTTCCCATGTTGTCGCCCAGGACTTCAACAATTTTACCCACCGCTTTAGTGCGACGCGTCGGACGCTGGGTCAGCTCAACCACGACCACAAAGCCCATACGAGCACCCATCACCTCTTCCGGCGGGATCAGGATATCAAAGCTCAGGCGGCTGTCGTCAGGGACGACAAACCCAACGCCAGCGTCGGTGAAGTAGCGACCGACAATCTGGCTGGTTTTCGGCACCAGTACGCGCACAATACGCGCTTCGCGACGACCTTTACGGTCCGCGCCCAGCGGCTGTGCCAACACCTGATCGCCATGAATGCAGGTTTTCATCTGCTCGCTGGACAGGTACAGGTCATCTTTGCGGCCTTCAACGCGCAGAAAGCCGTAGCCATCACGGTGGCCAATAACGGTACCTTTCAGCAGGTCAAGACGCTCCGGCAGCGCATAGCACTGACGACGAGTGAAGACCAGTTGCCCGTCACGCTCCATGGCGCGCAGGCGGCGACGCAGCGCTTCTTGCTGCTCTTCACCTTCAATGTTGAGTTCAGCGGCCAGCTCATCGCGGTTGGCCGGTTTTTCACGTTTAGTTAAATGTTCGAGGATAAATTCCCGGCTCGGGATAGGATTCGCGTATTTTTCTGCTTCGCGTTCCTGGAAAGGATCTTGTGACATCGAGGTTCCTCCATTGTCAGCTCTGATGAAGATTTTCGTCACTCCACCAGCAATAATTTATAAAGCGGTTGATTCTCTTCAACCAAATCAGCAAGTGTGTAGTTGTCCAGTTCCGTGAGAAAACTTTGCACTGCCTTAGAAAGCGCCTGTTTAAGTCGACAGGCTGGGGTAATGTGGCAAAACTCGCTGCTACAATTGACCAACGATAGTGGTTCCAGCTCGCGAACCACATCACCAATACCAATATCCTTAGCTGGTTTACCCAGGCGGATACCGCCATTTTTTCCTCGAATAGCAGTAACGAAGCCCGCACGGCTAAGTTGATTGATTATTTTGACCATATGATTACGGGACACGCCGTAGACTTCTGTCACCTCAGAAATACTGGTCATACGTCCTTCGGGAAGTGACGCCATGTAGATTAGCGCACGTAATCCGTAATCGGTGAAACTTGTTAACTGCACATCAACCTCAGGAAAAGGGATAAAACGGATAAACCTGGTGGTATTAATTACATTGATGATAAACCAGCCACCAGCCAGGTCGCTAATTTATTTCAGTTCAGGAAGGAAAAAAGCGAGGAACTTACGTGATTTTAAGCCGGATTATGATGCAAAGCGCCTCATCCGGCCTAAGATAGTGCAAGCGCAGCGCCATTCGACGCCACGCTATAACCATAATTATGCGTCGAACGGGTCGCGCAGGATCATGGTCTCAGTACGGTCTGGGCCAGTTGAGATAATATCAATCGGCACACCGGTCAGTTCTTCAATACGCTTGATGTAGTTCAGTGCTGCCTGCGGCAGACCGCTACGTTCCTTCACACCGAAGGTGGATTCAGACCAGCCCGGCATGGTTTCGTAGATCGGCTCGATACCTTTCCAGTCGTCTGCAGCCAGCGGGGTAGTCGTTACTTCACGGCCATCCGGCATACGATAAGCGACACAGATTTTCACCTCTTTCAAACCGTCCAGTACGTCCAGTTTGGTAAGGCAGAAGCCAGACAGGGAGTTAATCTGTACTGCACGGCGTACCGCAACGGAGTCCAGCCAACCGGTGCGACGACGACGACCGGTGGTCGCGCCATACTCGTTACCTTGTTTGCACAGGAACTCGCCAACGTCATCAAACAGCTCAGTCGGGAACGGACCCGCGCCTACACGTGTAGAGTAAGCTTTGATGATACCCAGAACGTAATCCACATAACGTGGACCCAGGCCGGAGCCGGTCGCCACGCCACCTGCGGTGGTGTTGGAAGACGTTACGTACGGATAGGTACCGTGGTCGATATCCAGCAGGGTACCCTGTGCGCCTTCGAACATGACGAAATCGCCACGCTTACGCGCCTGGTCCAGCAGATCGGAAACATCAACAACCATAGAGGTCAGGATGTCGGCAATCGCCATCACATCATCCAGCACTTTCTGGTAGTCAACTGCTTCAACTTTATAGAAATTCACCAGCTGGAAGTTGTGATATTCCATCACTTCTTTCAGTTTTTCAGCGAAGGTTGCTTTATCAAACAGATCGCCAACGCGCAGACCGCGACGAGCTACTTTGTCTTCATAAGCCGGACCGATGCCACGACCGGTAGTACCGATCGCTTTCTCGCCACGCGCTTTCTCACGAGCATTATCCAACGCAACGTGATAATCAAGGATCAGCGGACAAGCTTCAGACAACAGCAGGCGCTCGCGAACCGGGATGCCACGATCTTCCAGTCCTTTCATTTCTTTCATCAGCGCGGACGGAGACAGTACAACACCGTTACCGATGATGCTGATGACATTCTCGCGAAGAATACCTGATGGAATAAGATGGAGGACGGTTTTTTCACCGTTGATTACGAGAGTATGGCCTGCGTTGTGACCACCCTGGTAGCGCACAACATATTTAGCCCGTTCAGTCAGAAGATCGACGATCTTCCCTTTACCTTCGTCACCCCATTGGGTGCCCAGTACGACGACGTTGTTACCCATTTTTCAAAATCACCGTTTGCTTAAAAATGGATTCTACCACCGCTTTTTCAGATATACAGCACTTTTTGCATGCGAAAATCCGCAAAATAGGCTACTTATTGATCAGCCAATCGTTTTCCTCAACATGTAGTAGACCACAACGCCCGCAACCACAAGACCTCCACCAAAACGACGCAAAGTATTTTCGGGAAGTTGCGCCATTGCGGAAATCATTTTCTTCCACGCGCGTGGATAAAGCATAGGGCCCAGGCCTTCCAGCACCAAAACCAGCGCGAGCGCCAGCAAAATTGTTGAATTCATCCATCGTCCTTTATAAAAAGAAAACCACCGCATCCCTGGGGATGCCGGTGGTTTTGCTGGTTTAAAACCGCTGGAACTTTATTAGCGTGTCGTAGTGCTCGGTGTCTTCATGTAGCGGAAGAAATCGCTGTCCGGGCTCATGATCATCACGTCCTGGTTGCCTTCAAAGCTCTTCTCGTAAGCACGCAGGCTACGGATGAAGGCGTAGAAGTCAGGATCCTGGCTGAACGCATCGGCAAACAGTTTAGCGGCTTCTGCATCGCCTTCACCGCGCATGATGCGGCCCTGACGCTCAGATTCTGCCAGCGTTTTAGTCACTTCATAATCCGCCGTGGCACGCAGTTTTTCCGCTTCTTCCTGACCTTGTGAACGATGGCGACGCGCTACCGCTTCACGCTCAGCGCGCATACGGTTGTAGATAGCCTCAGACACTTCAGCAGGCAGGTTGATTTGCTTGATACGCACGTCAACCACTTCGATGCCCAATGCCGCCATACTGTTCGGGTTGATGACAGGTACTTTACCGTTTGTTTCAGCCTGAACACGCTCAGCCGCTTCGGCAATCGCGCTATCTGCCGCCGGTGTCGCGACTTCATCTTCCGTGCCAGCAGAACCGGAGTTCAGCGCATCACGAACTTCCAGCGTCAGACGACCGCGGGAATCGGTAACGATGTCTTTCACGTCCAGACGACCAATTTCAGAACGCAGACGGTCAGAGAACTTACGTTTCAGCAGGACTTCTGCCTGAGAAACATCGCCACCGCCCGTTGCCAGGTAGTAACGGCTAAAGTCACTGATGCGCCACTTAATGTAGGAGTCAACGATCAGGTCTTTCTTCTCTTTGGTAACAAAGCGATCGGCCTGGTTGTCCATGGTCTGAATACGCGCATCCAGCATCTTCACAGATTCAATAAACGGAATCTTGAAGTGCAGGCCTGGTGCAACAACCAGCGGCTTGTTTTCATCGTCACGCAGAACTTTACCAAAGCGCAGAGTAATCCCGCGCTCGCCTTCTTTGACCACAAAGACAGACATGAACAGAACTACCAGAACGATGATGATAATCGCAATAACTGACTTACGCATCGTTATTCCCCCTGACGCTGGTAGTCGTTACGCTGCGCGTTCGCGCGGCGTTGGTCCATAATATCGCCCTGACTGGTGGACGAGGTATTGCTTGCTCCAGCGCCGGACGTCGTTGCTGGCGGCAGACGCAGCAGGTTTGAACTGCTGTCACTCTTTGCTGCTGGCGCACTACCGCCTTTCAGCATTTGATCCAGCGGCAGAACCATCAGATTGCTGCCCTTATCGTTAACCAGGACTTTGCGGGTATTGCTCAGCACTTTTTCCATGGTTTCGATATACAGACGCTCGCGAGTAATTTGCGGTGCGGCTTTATATTCCGGCAGAATTTTTGCGAAACGAGCCACTTCACCCTGTGCTTCCAGGATGGTTCGCGTTTTGTAAGCACGCGCTTCTTCCAGAATACGCTGCGCCTGACCGTTAGCACGTGGCTGAACTTCGTTGGTGTACGCTTCTGCTTCACGGATGTACTGCTGCTCGTTTTCACGTGCTGCAATGGCATCGTCAAACGCGGCTTTTACTTCTTCCGGCGGACGTGCTGCCTGGAAGTTGACGTCCAGCAGGGTGATACCCATGTTGTACGGACGGATCGTTTCTTCCAGTTCACGCTGGGTATCGCTACGAATAACGGTACGCCCTTCGGTCAGGATACGATCCATGGTGTATTTACCGATAACCCCACGCAGGGCGCTGTCGGTTGCCTGACGCAGACTGTCATCCGCGCTGGTTACGCTAAACAGGTAACGCTGCGGATCGGTCACGCGGTACTGCACGTTCATTTCAACGCGTACGACGTTTTCGTCAGAGGTCAGCATCACGCCGGATGCGGCAAGTTCACGCACGGCTTCCACGTTGACCGGGGTCACTTCGTCGACAAAGGTCGGTTTCCAGTTCAGACCCGGCTCAACCAAATGGCTGAATTTACCGAAGCGTGTCACCACGCCGCGTTCCGCTTCTTTAATGGTGTAGAAACCGCTGGCCGCCCAGATAATGACGATAGCTGCCGCTGCGATAGTAAAGACTCGACCACCCAATTGCGGACGCGGGCCTTGCGATGAGCTACCGCCGCCAGAACCAGCACCTTTACCGCCACCCAGACCACCGAGCTTTTTACTCAGTTTGCGGAAGATATCATCCAGATCGGGAGGTCCCTGATCGCGACCACCTTTGTTTCCATTTCCCTCAGGGTTGCCGCCAGGTTTGCTGCTTCCCCACGGGTCGCGGTCTTGTCCGTTATTACCGGGCTGATTCCACGCCATTTTTGTGCTCCATATTTGTTATGCGATGCTATACCTGCGTATTTTGCGCTGCCGATGCGTTGGCTACGCCCCTTAATCTCAGTCACATAGTTGACTATGCTCCTGAAGATTTCAGGACTTGCCACCTTCATGCTGCACAAAACCCACAAGGTATAGAGGCGAAAAAATCTTCAGGCCATATCCGTCAGGTCAGACAATATAGTCTTCCAGTGCCGGTTCTTGTTTACAGAGGCGACGCCAGTCTACGATCGGCATACGAACCTGCAGACCTACGCTGCCGTCCTCCTCCATCCACTCTCTTTCTATTGCCTGAAGTTGGTAAAACCGGCTTCTCAGACGCCCTTCCTGCGGCGGCAAACGCAACGTATGCTGCGCCACCTCACCGGAAAGTCGCTCAGTCAAAGCCTGAAAAAGCTGTGGTATACCTATTCCCGTTTGCGCTGAAACCCAAACGCGAATGGGTTTATTCTCTTCATCTCTGTCGATACGTGGTTCAAAATCATCCAGCATATCGATTTTATTCATCACCAGCAGAGTCGGGATCTCATGCGCATCGATCTCTTCGAGCACCGTGTCGACGGCCTCGATGTTTTCCTGCACACGAAAATCTGCAGCATCAATAACATGCAGCAGCAATGTCGCCTGACGCGTTTCCTGCAGGGTGGCTTTAAACGCCGCCACCAGGTCGTGCGGCAAATGACGGATAAACCCTACGGTATCCGCCAGCACGGTTTCACCGACGTCCGCTACGTCTATACGGCGCAGCGTTGGGTCCAGGGTCGCAAACAGTTGATCCGCTGCGTAAACCCGGGCTTCGGTGATCTGGTTGAACAGGGTGGATTTTCCGGCGTTGGTATATCCCACCAGTGATACGGTTGGGACATCCGCTTTCTTGCGCGACTGTCGCCCCTGCTCACGTTGCTTTTCAACTTTTTCCAGGCGCGACTGTATTTGCAAAATGCGATTACGCAGCAAACGACGGTCGGTTTCGAGCTGGGTTTCACCCGGACCGCGCAAACCAATCCCGCCCTTTTGCCTTTCAAGGTGGGTCCAGCCACGGACCAGACGAGTAGCCATATGGCGCAACTGCGCCAGCTCAACCTGCAACTTCCCCTCATGGGTGCGCGCACGCTGGGCAAAAATATCTAAAATAAGACCTGTCCTGTCGATAACAAGACACTGGCACAACTGTTCCAGGTTACGTTCCTGGGCGGGGCTTAGAGCATGATCAAAAATCACCACCGCAGCGCCAGTCGCTTTTACGGCTTCCGCAATTTCGATTGCCTTACCTTCACCAACAAAATACTTCGGGTGCGGTGCTTTACGGCTCCCGGTAATCACCTGCATTGCTTCGACACCGGCGGAAGAAACCAGAGATTCAAACTCCTGGAGGTCTTCCATATCTTTGTCTTGCGAAAAATAGATGTGTACCAGTACCGCCTGCTCACCGGCATCATAACGGTCAAACAAGCGTCAACCCCTTAATATATATCAACGGGGAACGCAGGATCGCTGGCTCCCCGTGTGTAAAACAGCTAACAACCTTATTCGGTTTCTTCGCTGTCCTGTTGCGCAGATGAACCTTGCGCGTTGCTACCGTGATGGTAGTTGCTGCCTGTGCCGCCGGTGGCATTATTGCTGTGATGAGAAACCGGGCGAGACGGGACAACAGTAGAAATCGCGTGCTTATAAACCATCTGGCTGACCGTGTTTTTCAACAGGATCACGAACTGATCAAAAGACTCGATTTGACCTTGCAGCTTAATACCATTCACCAAATAAATAGAAACTGGAACACGTTCCCGACGCAGTGCGTTCAGGAACGGATCTTGTAAAGATTGCCCCTTAGCCATTCTCTCTTTTCCTTATATGCTTATTTGTACTTTGAACCTTTCGATTCTGAAAAATTGCGCACGATACGTTTCAATTGTACACATTCAGTTCGCGATAGCACCAACAACCTGTAATACTTCGTTTCGCGCCTGGTCAGGCTTTTCACTGTCAAGCCAGTGCACCCCTTCCCAACCACGCAACCAGGTTACCTGTCGCTTCGCCAACTGCCTCGTGGCGCAAACACCTCTATAAACCATTTCATCGTATGAAATTTCGCCTTCAATGTATGACCACATCTGGCGATACCCTACACAACGAATGGAAGGCAAATCCGTATGCAAATCTCCACGGGCAAATAGCGCCCGGACTTCTGCTTCAAAACCTGAAGCCAACATCTGATGAAAACGCTGCTCAATTCGCTGATGGAGCAGTTCACGGCTCGCCGGGGCGATAGCAAACTGATGCACCTGATACGGCAAAGCATCTCCTGACGTTTGCGTCAGCTCCGTTAAAGTTTTACCCGAAATGAAAAAAACTTCCAGTGCCCGGGAAAGTCTTTGCGGATCATTTGGATGAATACGCGCCGCAGCCACCGGATCTATTTCCTGAAGCTGTCGGTGTAACGCGTCCCACCCATGCTCTGCCGCCTGCTGCTCAATTCTGGCCCTGACTTCCGGATCTGCCGACGGTAACGGCGACAGCCCTTCAAGCAAGGCTTTGAAATATAACATTGTGCCGCCCACCAGCAGCGGAATACGCCCCGCGGCGGTGATATCGGCCATCTCGGCTAACGCATCGCGGCGAAAATCCGCAGCAGAGTACGCCTGGGACGGATCGCGGATATCCAGCAACCGGTGCGGCGCGGCCTGTAATTCATCTGCATCAGGCTTGGCTGTACCGATATCCATCCCCTTGTAAATAAGGGCGGAATCAACGCTTATCAACTCTACAGGCAAAACTTTACGCAATTCAATTGCCAGTGCCGTTTTACCGGAGGCCGTCGGCCCCATCAAAAAAATCGCCTTTGGCAGGCTCGCCTTACGGGTATCACTCATGTTTCAGGGCATTCATTACCGAATGTAAATCAACAGGTTGTAACAAACCACCCGGCGGCGCCTTCACGAGTTGTGGGCAAAGCCGCTCAACATCCGCTAACAGCGTAATCGCCTGAGCCATGCTCCACTGCGGATGCTCGCTAATCAGATTACGTGCAATCCACTGTGCAATATTGCCCGGTTCGAATTCGGACTGCTGCGCCAGGTAGCCTATCAGTTCAGGAATCAAGATTTGTAAATTTTGTTGGCGTAAGGGTAAAGGCACCGCCCGGATGGTCACATGCTGTGCATCCAGTTGAAATTCAATACCCAACTCAGCCAGTTGGCTCTGCCCTTTTTGCAGCGCCGCTTTTTCATCAGCGTTTACTTTTAGACGTAAAGGGATCAGTAACGGCTGAGCGCAAACGACGCCCTGGTCCGGCGTTAACTGCGCCTGACGTAGCCAACGTTCCGCCACCGGCAATGCCAGCAACCGAATATGACCATCGCATTCGAGTAATGCGCAGTCCGTACCGACAATGGTTAGCACCCGCCCAAAGCCCTGACTGTTGCCGGTCAGAGGTGCTGATGGCGTTTCAGAAACCGGCGTTTTACGCGGCGGAACCGGCGTCTGTAACAGTTGCTGATAAATCTCACCCTGCTGCTTTTGATATCCAGGCTGGGCATGAGGCCAACTGGCCCCCGTCTGACGGCCACCACTGCTGCCAGCGCCAGCAGATGCTGAGTAACGCGGTGTCGCAGGTTCACGCGCCGGGGCCGGTTCGGCAAAATGGTTACGCCCGGCCGCGACGCGGTTTTCTGGGATGTGCCTTGGCGCGGGCTCGTCGTCATCAGCCAACGGCAGCGGCGTTTCAAGCTGCTGTTGCAGGACGCTCAACACGCCCTGGTAAATAAAATCATGCACCAGGCGTGATTGATGAAAACGGACCTCATGTTTGGCGGGATGTACGTTAACATCCACCTGATGCGGGTCGATTTCCAGATACAACACAAAAGCGGGCTGCTGATCGGCTCCCAGCTTATCTTCACAGGCCTGACGAATAGCATGGTTGATCAACCGGTCGCGCATCATCCGGCCATTCACATAGCAGTACTGGATTTCCGCCAGCGCCGCCGTTGTGTGGTTAGGATCGGCCACCCAGCCGCGCAGCGTTAAATCGCCATGCTGCCATTCAATCGCCAGCGCATGTTCCAGAAATGGCGTGCCGCAAATCGCGCCCAGTCGGCGCTCCTGCTGCCCATCCGCGGCCACTGCCCGGTACTGACGCACCACTTTGCCGTTGTGCGACAAATTAATCGTCACATCAAAACGTGCCAGCGCAATGCGGCGGATTATTTCGTCGATATGATTAAATTCAGTTTTCTCGGTGCGCATAAACTTGCGCCGCGCCGGAGTGTTGTAGAACAGATCTAACACCTCCAGCGTGGTTCCCACCGGATGCGCAGCGGGTTTAACCGTCACATCCATGTCGCGCCCTTCGGCATAAGCTTGCCAGGCTTCAGGTTGTTCTTGCGTACGCGACGTCAGGGTTAAACGAGAAACGGAGCTGATACTGGCCAGCGCTTCGCCGCGAAACCCGAGGCTCACGATGGCTTCGAGATCGTCAAGCGAGGAAATTTTACTGGTGGCATGACGCGCCAGCGCCAGCGCCAGCTCGTCTTTTTTAATCCCGCTGCCGTTGTCACGAATACGGATAAGCTTCGCGCCGCCGCGCTCAATATCAATATCAATGCGCGTCGCACCAGCATCAATACTGTTTTCCACCAGCTCCTTCACCACTGACGCAGGCCGTTCTACCACCTCGCCTGCGGCAATCTGGTTCGCCAACTGTGGCGGTAGAACCTGAATCGGCATGGCTAATCCTTAATTTGTTAACGTGTTGCCAGGCGATACCGCACTCGCGGTTTGCGCCGGTGTGCCTTGAGGCCCGGTTTGCATCGGGTGCGCCTGGAAATAGTTACGCAATCCTTTGTAAATTGCCTCGGCCAGCTGCTGCTGGTAGTCATCACTCGCCAACAGACGCTCTTCGCTGTTGTTACTGATAAAGCCAGTTTCAACCAGCACTGACGGGATATCAGGCGAACGTAATACCCCAAGGCTGGCGTGTTCCGGACGACGCTTATGCATCGAGCCAATACGTTCTAACTGGCCGATCATGCTGGTCGCTACATCATACCCAACGCGTTGCGAATGACCGAACTGCAGATCCAACACGGCCTGGCTGAGATAAGGATCGGACTGGCTGTTTGCCAGCACATCGCCCGCCCCACCCAACAGTTCCGATTGCTTTTCGTGCTGTTCCAGCCAGCCGGCCATTTCACTGTTTGCCCGACGGTTTGACAGTACCCAGACGGAAGCACCTGTGGCATCCCGGTTTGGTGCGGCATCTGCATGTATAGAGACCAGGAAGTTGGCGTTTTGTTTACGCGCAACGTCTGAACGCCCCATCACCGAGATAAAGTAATCGCCATCACGGGTGAGTACGCCTTTAAACATCGGGTCATCATTGAGCAAACTGCGCAGTTTGCGCGCCACGGCAATCGTGACGTTTTTCTCACGTGTGCCACCGGGACCAATAGCGCCAGGATCCTGCCCGCCGTGTCCGGCATCAATGGCGATAACTACTTTTTCGCCGTTACTTGTACTGGCGCGCGCCGCAGGCCGTGTGGAGGTATTACTGTTGGTTACCATCGTGGTGCGATCGTTTTCCGCTTTAAACGGATTACGCGCAGGCTCGGCAGGGCGCGGGGCGATAACCGGCGCTTCAACACGCTTCGCAACCACTGGAGGTGGTGGAGGCGGCGGAGGCGCATCAGCTTTGATGGTAAACACGACGGTATAATTGCCGCCGTTCTGGCGTTTTACGGCTTCGGCTTTGCCGTTCTCGGTTAAATCCACCACCAGGCGCAGAGACTGCGCATCTTTTGGCGTGCCGGAACGGATAGATTTCACCAGATTATTGCCGCTAAACAGCAGCGGTAACCCCTGAATCACACCGGTTTGTTTAATATCCAACGCGACGGTTCGTTTCCCGTCCTGCGAAACTGCGTATTCAGGATCGCCAATAAAGCTCAGCGTAATCCGCGCTTGCTGATCGCCATTGGACACCTGAAGATCGGAGAGGCTGGCGGCCCCTGCCTGCGCGCACAGCAGGACCAGTGTTGCCATCAGCCAGTTTCTGATGCGATAAATCATCCCGCCACCCTTAAGGTTAATCGGCTAAACGCGCCAGCAATAAATCACCCGATGAGGAGACTGCGCTTATGCGCGCTTCTCGACCTTGCGCTTGATATTCAATGTGTATTTCGACGTCCGGGTCTGGCAGTACACCTTTACCTTGTTGCGGCCATTCCACCAGACAGATGGCGTCATTGGCAAAATAATCGCGGATCCCCATAAATTCCAGCTCCTCTGGGTCCGCAAGTCGGTACAGATCGAAGTGATATACCATCAAATTATCGAGCGAATAGGGTTCAACCAGCGTATAGGTGGGGCTTTTTACATTTCCTTTGTGACCTAACGCCTGCAGGAATCCCCGGCTGAAAGTGGTTTTACCCGCCCCCAGGTCGCCGTACAAATAAATTACCGTCGCGCCATCACAGGCTTTGGCTACCCGCAGTCCCAGGTCTAAAGTCGCCTGCTCATCAGGTAGTGGAATTACTCGATTCATCATGATAAACGTCAATCACATCAGGGTTAACAATACGCTGTAGCGTGGTAAAGAGATCTGTCGCCAGCATGCCGCGCGTACCAAAACGCGCCGCCAGCACATCCGCCGCCGCACCGTGCGCGACACATCCCGCACATGCCGCATCATACGGGGTAAGCTTCTGTCCGAGCAATGCGCCAATAATACCGGAAAGCACATCACCCATTCCGCCGCTGGCCATTCCAGCATTGCCGGTATCAATAATACCCAATTCGGCCTGTTCGGCAGCAACAACCGTACCCGCGCCTTTCAGCACGACGACGCCTCCGTACCGTTTTACCAGACGTTGTGCACAAAGTAAGCGATCGTCTTCAATTTCTGCAATGGAACAGCCCAGAAGTCGCGCGGCTTCACCAGGATGCGGCGTGATCACGCGATTGTGACGTTTATCGGGGTTGATTGCCAGCAGGTTCAACGCATCCGCATCCCAGAGCATCGGTTTGCGAAAATTCTCTACCTTCTGCAGCGCTTTTTTACCCCATTCCTGCTGACCAAGCCCTGGTCCTATTACCACAACATCCGCCCACGCCAGGCTCTCCTCCAGAGTCTGCGGCGTCAGCGCATCGACCATCAGTTCCGGTCTGGCAGTCAGAATAGGCGCAATATTTTCACTACGGGTCAGCACTTTAACCAGCCCGGCTCCTGCACGCAGCGCCGCTTCACCGGCCATGCGTATTGCGCCAGCCGTGCCGTGGTCACCACCGATGATCACCAGCCGACCGTGGGAGCCTTTGTGCGAGGTGGGTCGACGCGGCGTTAACCAGTGTACAAGCTGTTGAGCATCAAACCGTTGCAGCGGCGCGTTCTGCCCCGCCAGCCAGTCGTCCAGACCGAGTGCGTTAACATGCAGGCGTCCGGTGACATCGCGCGCTTTACCGGTTAGCAGACCAGGCTTCAACGCAATAAAGGTCACGGTGTGCGCCGCATTGATAACCGCGCCCGGCGCCGCGCCCGTCTGCGCCAGCAGGCCGGATGGAATGTCTATTGCCACGACAGGGGCAGGATGGTGATTAGCTCGTTCGATCAATGCCGAGAGCGGCTCACGCGGCGCGTGTTTTAAGCCCGTGCCTGACAGCGCATCAATAATGACGTCCACGCGATCTGGCCAATTGATATCCGCAGCATGAATGACGCCACCGGCGTTAAGCCAGGCGTCGCGTGCCTGCTGTGCTTCCTCAGGGAGCGCTTTATCACTCTCCTGCGCCAGCAACGTAATATCAAGCCCCTGAGCTTTGGCAAGCCTTGCCACCACGTAACCATCACCACCGTTGTTGCCATGACCACATAGCACCAGCCAGTGCTGAGCGTTTGGATATGTCTCGCGGGTGACCTGAAACGCCGCCTCTCCCGCCCGTTGCATCAGCTCGTACAACGTCAGTCCTAAACTGTCTGCCGCCTCTCGCTCCATCCGCCTGATGTCATCGGCGTGCCAAATGGAGTGTGGTATACTTGCGGGGTTTTTCTTCATTGTATGGTCCGTCATGTCAGAGCCCCTCGATCTCAATCAGTTAGCGCAAAATATTAAGCAGTGGGGGCTGGAGCTTGGCTTTCAGCAGGTCGGTATTGCCGATACCGACCTCAGCGAAGCGGAGCCCAAACTGCAGGCCTGGCTGGATAAACACTATCACGGCGAGATGGACTGGATGGCCCGTCACGGCATGATGCGCGCCCGACCTCACGAATTATTACCCGGTACGCTACGTGTCATCAGCGTACGTATGAACTATCTTCCTGCCAATGCGGCCTTTGCCAGCACGTTGAAAAACCCTTCTCTGGGTTACGTCAGCCGTTACGCGCTTGGGCGCGACTACCATAAACTGCTGCGTAACCGCTTAAAAAAGCTGGGGGAGAGGATTCAACAGCACTGCGTTTCGCTGAATTTTAGACCTTTTGTCGATTCTGCGCCCATTCTTGAGCGTCCATTAGCGGAAAAAGCCGGGCTTGGCTGGACAGGTAAGCACTCACTTATCCTCAATCGCGAAGCTGGTTCATTTTTCTTTCTCGGGGAATTACTGATCGATTTGCCCCTGCCGGTCGACAACCCAGTAGAAGAAGGATGCGGGAAATGCGTCGCCTGTATGACCATCTGTCCCACCGGAGCCATCGTTGAACCCTACACGGTAGATGCGCGCCGCTGTATCTCTTATCTCACTATCGAACTGGAAGGCGCGATCCCGGAAGAATTTCGTCCCCTGTTGGGGAATCGAATTTACGGCTGCGATGATTGCCAGCTCATTTGCCCGTGGAACCGTTACTCGCAGTTGACGACAGAGGATGACTTCAACCCACGCAAACAGCTTCATGCTCCGGAGTTAATAGAGCTGTTTAGCTGGAGCGAAGCGTGGTTTTTAAAAGTCACGGAGGGGTCTGCTATTCGTCGTATTGGTCACCTGCGCTGGCTGCGAAATATCGCTGTTGCGCTGGGTAATGCCCCATGGGATGAAGCCGTTATTCACGCGCTGGAAAGTCGCAGAGGTGAGCACCCACTTCTCGACGAACACATAGAGTGGGCGGTTGCTCAGCAAATCGAGAAGCGAAATGCCTGCGTAGTTGAAGTGCAGTTACCGAAGAAACAACGTTTGGTCAGAGTCATTGAAAAGGGTCTGCCGCGTGACGCTTAAGTCATCCACAGCTTGTGTATAAAAATAAAAACACATTGATATTCAAGAGGGAAAAAATCGTCAAGTGATCGCATTAACAATTTGAAATGATAATTAATTCAATATTTTCAAATAGTTAAAATGATACTATTCACCCGACTAAGTTTTTTGCATTCCAGGAATAATACCCGAACCTGTGGATAAGTCTGTTTACAAGAGTATGTCAATGACGAAACAAAACGTCCCCAACGTATTTATTCGCTGTGGATATTTTTATTGGGGTAAGAATTTGGAGCGGGAAACGAGACTCGAACTCGCGACCCCGACCTTGGCAAGGTCGTGCTCTACCAACTGAGCTATTCCCGC
>NZ_JAOWCH010000067.1:154421-161752 GCF_030337065.1 Citrobacter sp. Cb004
TTTGGAGCGGGAAACGAGACTCGAACTCGCGACCCCGACCTTGGCAAGGTCGTGCTCTACCAACTGAGCTATTCCCGCAAATTTGTACTGCTTTTGCTGCTGCCGTAACGTGTAATTCTCTGTCGTTACGGGAGGCGCATTATACGAGAAATCCGTTTAGCTGCAACCCCCCTAAAAGCGATTTTTTCGTTTTTCTGTTTAAGTGCTGAATTTATCGGCAAGTCGTCTAATTTAGCGACAATCCAGCCTCAGTGCAAGCGCACAGGAACGATATTCGTAGGCCGGGTAAGCCACAGCGCCGTCCGGCCATCCACAAAATCAAAGCTTAATAAAATGTTCGCGATAGTAAGCAAGCTCAGCAACAGATTCACGAATATCGTCCATCGCCTGATGCGTTCCCTGCTTGGTGAAGCCAGCAAGAATTTCCGGCTTCCAACGACGCGCCAGCTCTTTCAGCGTACTGACGTCAAGATAGCGATAATGGAAATACGCCTCCAGCTCCGGCATGTATTTAAACAGGAAACGACGATCCTGACCGATGCTGTTGCCGCAGATAGGTGATTTCCCTTCTGGAACCCACTCTTTCAAAAAAGCCAGCGTAGCCAGTTCAGCTTCACGATCCCCCATGGTGCTCGCCTTCACGCGATCCACTAGCCCACTACCGGTATGCGTACGTACGTTCCAGTCATCCATTAATGCCAGCTGTTCGTCGGACTGGTGCACCGCAATTGTCGGCCCTTCAGCCAGAATATTCAGGTTGGCATCCGTCACCAGCGTGGCTATCTCAATTATGCGATCGCGCTCGGGATCCAGACCTGTCATCTCCAGATCGATCCAAATCAGGTTGTTTTCATTGGCACTCATGCTATTTTCCACCCTTCAGCGTCACATTCAGTGTGACTATATTCATCTAAAATTGCGTGTATCATAAATGTTTTGCCCATTATGGGCGACCAGGAGTCAGTCCGATTGAGTAAGAATAAACTCTCCAAAGGCCAACAGCGCCGTGTGAACGCCAATCACCAGCGTCGTCTGAAAACGTCCACGGAGAAGCCAGACTACGACGACAACCTGTTTGGCGAAACCGCTGAAGGCATCGTAATCAGCCGTTTTGGCATGCATGCCGACGTGGAATCTGCTGACGGTGAGATTCACCGCTGCAACATCCGCCGTACAATTCGCTCGCTGGTGACCGGCGATCGCGTTGTCTGGCGCCCGGGAAAAGCAGCAGCAGAAGGCGTGAATGTCAAAGGCATCGTTGAGGCGGTACACGAGCGTACCTCGGTACTGACACGTCCCGACTTTTACGACGGGGTGAAACCCATTGCCGCCAACATCAACCAGATCGTTATTGTCTCAGCCATCTTACCCGAGCTGTCACTCAATATTATCGACCGGTATCTGGTAGCCTGTGAAACGCTACACGTTGAACCAATTATCGTATTGAATAAGATCGATCTGCTGGATGACAAAGGCATGGCCTTTGTTAACGAACAGATGGATATTTATCGCCACATTGGCTATCGCGTGTTGATGGTATCAAGCCGCACGAAAGACGGCCTGAAACCGCTTGAAGAAGCATTAACCGATCGCATCAGCATTTTTGCCGGTCAGTCGGGCGTTGGTAAATCTAGCCTGCTCAATAATCTTCTCGGTCTGCAGGAAGAGATCCTGACCAACGATGTCTCCGACAACTCCGGCCTTGGACAGCACACCACCACTGCCTCTCGCCTGTATCATTTCCCGCACGGTGGCGACGTTATCGACTCCCCTGGCGTACGTGAGTTCGGGTTGTGGCATCTGGAGCCGGAACAAATCACACATGGTTTTGTCGAATTCCATGACTACCTGGGCCACTGCAAATACCGCGACTGCAAGCATGATACCGATCCAGGCTGCGCTATCCGTGAGGCCGTAGAAAAAGGGGCAATAGCTGAAACTCGGTTTGAAAATTATCACCGCATCCTGGAAAGCATGGCGCAGGTAAAAACACGTAAAAACTTTTCTGATACAGACAACTGACAACTAAGCTAAGCATCGCTAGAATCGTCCCCCTTTTTTCAGGATCCGGCCCGTATGCCGGATCGGGAACAAATTATGGCCTGGAGGCTACCTTGTTAAACTCATTTAAGCTTTCGCTACAATACATTCTGCCGAAACTATGGCTCACTCGCCTGGCGGGTTGGGGTGCGAGCAAACGAGCAGGATGGCTGACTAAACTGGTTATCGATCTGTTCGTGAAATATTACAAGGTCGATATGAAAGAGGCGCAAAAACCGGACACCGCCAGCTATCGCACCTTTAACGACTTCTTTGTTCGCCCACTGCGCGACGACGTTCGCCCGATTAACACCGATCCAAACGTACTGGTCATGCCTGCTGACGGCGTGATTAACCAGTTAGGAAACATCGAAGAAGACAAACTGCTGCAAGCCAAAGGGCACAGCTATACCCTTGAAGCACTGCTGGCCGGCAACTACCAGATGGCGGACAAATTCCGCAACGGTACGTTTGTGACCACTTACTTATCTCCACGCGATTACCACCGTGTACATATGCCGTGTAACGGTATCCTGCGTGAAATGATGTACGTGCCAGGCGATCTCTTCTCTGTAAATATCCTGACTGCGCAAAACGTTCCAAACCTGTTTGCACGCAACGAACGCGTAATCTGTCTGTTTGATACCGAATTTGGCCCGATGGTGCAGATTCTGGTCGGCGCGACCATCGTCGGCAGTATTGAAACCGCATGGGCTGGCACCATTACCCCACCGCGTGAAGGCGTCATCAAACGCTGGACCTGGCCGGAAGGCGAAAGCGAAGGGTCGGTGGCACTGCTGAAAGGTCAGGAAATGGGCCGCTTTAAGCTCGGTTCCACCGTTATCAACCTGTTCGCGCCTGGTAAAGTTAACCTGGTTGAGCAGTTACAGGACCTTTCTGTGACCAAAATCGGCCAGCCAATGGCCATCTCGACCGAGACATTCGTGACGCCAGAGGCAGAACCAGCCCCGCTTGCGAAAGAAGAAATCGAAGCAGAACACGACGCCAGCCCGCTGGTTGACGACAAAAAAGACGAAAGTTAAACATAGGAATCGCTGCTGTGCGCCTGATTATCACTTTTCTGATGGCCTGGTGCCTCAGCCTGGGGGCGTACGCTGCGACGGCCCCCGATGCCAAACAACTCACCCAGGAACTGGAGCAGGCAAAAGCGGCGAAACCTGCTCAGCCAGAAACCGTCGAGGCGCTCCAGTCCGCGCTGAATGCCCTCGAGGAGCGTAAAGGTTCTCTCGAGCGTGCCCAGCAATATCAGCAAGTTATTGATAACTTCCCCAAGCTGTCCGCAACATTACGCGCGCAGCTTAGCAACCTGCGCGACGAACCGCGCAATGTGCCAACCGGACTCACCACCGATGCGTTAAACCAAGAGATCCTCCAGGTCAGCAGCCAACTGTTGGAAAAGAGTCGTCAGGCCCAGCAGGAGCAGGATCGCGCCCGGGAAATCGCCGACTCGTTAAGCCAGCTTCCTCAACAGCAAACCGATGCCCGCCGCCAGCTAAATGAGCTTGAGCGACGTATTGGTACCGCCAACTCTAATCCCGCGCAGAATCAGGCGATGCAGGCTGAATCCGCCAAACTCAAAGCCCTGGTCGATGAACTGGAGCTGGCGCAGCTTTCCGCTAATAACCGCCAGGAGCTGGCGCGTATGCGCTCAGAGCTGGCGGAAAAACAGAGCCAGCAGCTCGATACTTACCTGCAGGCTTTGCGCAACCAGCTCAACAGTCAACGTCAGCGTGAGGCAGAGCGAGCGCTGGAAAGCACCGAACTATTGGCGGAAAACAGCGCGGGACTGCCGGAAGGTATTATCGACCAGTTCAAGGTTAACCGCGAACTGTCTCAGGCATTAAACCAGCAGGCGCAACGTATGGACCTGGTCGCCTCGCAACAGCGTCAAGCCGCCAGCCAAACGCTACAGGTGCGCCAGGCATTGAATACGCTGCGAGAGCAGTCTCAGTGGCTTGGGGTCTCAAATATGCTGGGAGAAGCACTGCGCGCGCAGGTATCCCGTTTACCGGAAATGCCCAAGCCTCAGCAGTTGGATACCGAAATGGCGCAGCTTCGCGTGCACCGTATGCGCTATGAGGATCTCCTCAACAAACAGCCGCAGTTGCGTCAGATTCATCAGGCCGATGGACAACCGCTGACCGCTGAACAGAGCAGCATTCTCAACGCCCAGTTACGCACCCAGCGTGAGCTGTTGAACTCTTTGTTACAGGGCGGCGATACGCTGATCCTTGAGCTGACCAAGCTCAAAGTCTCTAATAGCCAACTGGAAGATGCGCTAAAAGAGGTCAACGAAGCAACGCACCGTTATCTGTTCTGGACGTCGGACGTTAGCCCCATCTCCCTCTCCTGGCCTGTCGACATCGTCCAGGATCTGCGGCGTCTGATCTCATTAGATACGTTTAATCAGTTGGGCAAAGCCAGCATCATGATGCTGACCAGCAAAGAAACGCTGCTGCCGCTTTTCGCGGCATTGGTGCTGGTTGGCTTTAGCCTCTCTTCGCGCAAACACTTCACCCGTTTTCTGGAGCGTTCATCTGCGCGGGTCGGGAAAGTCACCCAGGACCACTTCTGGCTGACAATACGCACGGTGTTCTGGTCGATACTCGTCGCTTCTCCGTTGCCGGTGCTGTGGGCAACGCTCGGTTACGGATTGCAGGAAGCCTGGCCTTATCCACTGGCTGTCGCTATCGGCGATGGCGTTACCGCCACGGTGCCCATGCTGTGGGCAGTAATGATTTGCGCCACCTTTGCGCGTCCCAACGGTCTGTTCATTGCCCACTTTGGCTGGCCGCGTAACCGCGTCGCGAAAGCCATGCACTATTACCTGATGAGTATCGGGCTGATTGTGCCGCTGATCATGGCGGTGATTATGTTTGATAATCTCAATGACCGGGAATTCTCCGCCTCACTGGGGCGTCTGTGCTTTATTCTGATTTGCGGTGCGCTGGCGGTCGTGACCCTGAGCCTGAAACGCGCCGGGATACCGCTGTACCTCGATAAAGAAGGCAACAGCGATAACATGGTCAACAGCATGCTGTGGAATATGCTGATGGGCGCACCGCTGATTGCCATTCTCGCTGCGGCAGTGGGCTATCTCGCCACGTCGCAAGCTTTACTGGCGCGTCTGGAAACGTCCGTAGCTATCTGGTTCTTGTTACTGGTGGTGTATCACGTTATCCGCCGCTGGATGCTGATCCAGCGCCGCCGGCTGGCGTTTGACCGCGCCAAGCATCGACGTGCTGAAATGCTGGCGCAGCGCGCACGGGGTGAAGAAGAACCAGCGCATTCCACCAGCCTTGAAGGCACGATTGATGTTGATGAAAGCGAAGTGGATCTGGATGCTATCAGCGCGCAATCACTGCGCCTGGTGCGCTCTATCCTGATGCTTATCGCCCTGCTCTCGGTCATTGTGCTGTGGTCAGAAATTCATTCCGCTTTCGGCTTCCTGGAAAATATCTCGTTGTGGGATGTCACCTCCACGGTGCAGGGTGTGGAAAGTTTAGAGCCGATAACGCTGGGTGCAGTGCTTATCGCAA
Organism: Citrobacter sp. Cb004; assembly: GCF_030337065.1. NCBI lineage: Bacteria > Pseudomonadati > Pseudomonadota > Gammaproteobacteria > Enterobacterales > Enterobacteriaceae > Citrobacter > Citrobacter sp. Cb004. Next base: position 160,022 of record NZ_JAOWCH010000067.1, read on the forward strand.
TCCTGGTGTTTATCATCACTACCCAGTTAGTGCGCAACCTGCCCGCGCTGCTTGAGCTGGCGCTACTGCAACATCTCGATTTAACCCCCGGCACCGGTTACGCCATCACCACCATCACCAAGTACCTGCTGATGCTGATTGGCGGTCTGGTTGGCTTCTCAATGATCGGTATTGAGTGGTCCAAACTGCAATGGCTGGTAGCGGCTCTCGGTGTCGGTCTGGGCTTTGGTTTGCAGGAGATCTTCGCCAACTTTATTTCCGGCCTGATTATCCTGTTTGAAAAACCAATCCGCATTGGCGACACGGTGACGATTCGCGATCTTACCGGTAGCGTGACGAAAATTAATACCCGCGCCACGACCATCAGCGACTGGGACCGCAAAGAGATCATCGTCCCCAACAAAGCCTTTATCACCGAGCAGTTTATCAACTGGTCGTTATCGGATTCGGTCACCCGTGTGGTATTAACCATCCCGGCACCGTCGGAGGCTAACAGCGAGGAGGTTACGCAGATCCTGCTTACTGCCGCACAACGCTGCTCGCTGGTTATCGATAACCCGGCACCAGAAGTCTTCCTGGTTGACCTGCAGCAAGGGATTCAAATCTTCGAACTGCGTATTTATGCCGCTGAAATGGGGCATCGTATGCCGCTGCGCCACGAAATCCACCAGTTGATTCTGGCAGGCTTCCGCGAGCACGGTATCGATATGCCGTTCCCACCGTTCCAGATGCGTCTGGAGAGCCTCGGCGGTAAGCAAACGGGAAGAACCTTAAGTTCTGCGGGCAGAAGCAGTCGCCCGGCGGGGAGTTTGTAAGTCATGCCACAATAAGACGTGAGGTGTGCTTACACTACCCAGCGTCTTATTTACCAGCATAATTGATATCTAATGATAAAACGCCATAACCAAAAAAGCAGGAGAGCCGCCATGACAGAATATTGCCAGATACCGCGCTGTCTTCTCCGGTAATGACTCCAACTTATTGATAGTGTTTTATGTTCAGATAATGCCCGATGACTTTGTCATGCAGCTCCACCGATTTTGAGAACGACAGCGACTTCCGTCCCAGCCGTGCCAGGTGCTGCCTCAGATTCAGGTTATGCCGCTCAATTCGCTGCGTATATCGCTTGCTGATTACGTGCAGCTTTCCCTTCAGGCGGGATTCATACAGCGGCCAGCCATCCGTCATCCATATCACCACGTCAAAGGGTGACAGCAGGCTCATAAGACGCCCCAGCGTCGCCATAGTGCGTTCACCGAATACGTGCGCAACAACCGTCTTCCGGAGCCTGTCATACGCGTAAAACAGCCAGCGCTGGCGCGATTTAGCCCCGACGTATCCCCACTGTTCGTCCATTTCCGCGCAGACGATGACGTCACTGCCCGGCTGTATGCGCGAGGTTACCGACTGCGGCCTGAGTTTTTTAAATGGCGGAAAATCGTGTTGAGGCCAACGCCCATAATGCGGGCGGTTGCCCGGCATCCAACGCCATTCATGGCCATATCAATGATTTTCTGGTGCGTACCGGGTTGAGAAGCGGTGTAAGTGAACTGCAGTTGCCATGTTTTACGGCAGTGAGAGCAGAGATAGCGCTGATGTCCGGCAGTGCTTTTGCCGTTACGCACCACCCCGTCAGTAGCTGAACAGGAGGGACAGCTGATAGAAACAGAAGCCACTGGAGCACCTCAAAAACACCATCATACACTAAATCAGTAAGTTGGCAGCATCACC
>NZ_JAOWCH010000068.1:0-23672 GCF_030337065.1 Citrobacter sp. Cb004
TGGACTGCACCCCAAAAGTTGGACACCCAACTGACTAAGGTGCAGTTTTTTATGGCAAAGCCAAAATATTCCCTCGAAACCAGATTAGCTGTAGTTAATCATTACCTTGCCGGACTCGATGGCACACATCGTACCGCTGAACGTTTTGGTGTTGAAAGAACATCGGTGCGACGCTGGGTAAGAGCCTGGCAACTTCACGGTATTGATGGTATTACCTGGAAAAATGACCGCCATTCACCGTCGTTCCGTATTGCTGTAGTCCGGACTGTACTCGCTGAAGAACTTTCCATGCGCGAGGCCGCCGCACGGTTTAATATCTCAACCGAAACCGTTGTCCGGCACTGGGTTAATGTTTACCAGGATGCTGGTGAGAAAGGACTTCTGAGGATAAAACAGGGCCGGAGCAAGGACATGAAAAAACCTAAAAAATCATCTCCACTTACCGATGCTGCACTGGAAACGTTATCGCCCGAAGAACTACGGGCTGAACTCCGTTACCTGCGTGCAGAGAATGCCTACCTAAAAAAGCTGAAGGCCTTAGTTCAAAGCGAGAAAAACGGCAAAAAGCCGCAATAATCAGTGAGCTAAGGCTGGAGTATGCGCTCAGTGATCTTCTGCGTGCCGCGGGTATGTCCCGCAGCACGTGGTATCACAATATGAACGCGCTAAAGCGCATGGACAGGCATGCCGGACTGAAAGATAAAATAAGAGAGATTTACCACTATCACAAAGGACGTTATGGCTACCGCAGGATCACGCTCTCGCTGAAAAAACAGGGGCTGCTGGTGAACCATAAAACAGTGCAACGACTGATGGCAGAGCTGTCGCTCCGGTCCCTGATAAGGGTGAAGAAATATCGTTCCTGGAAAGGCGAAACTGGCAGGGCAGCGCCCAATATACTGAACCGGAACTTCGGCGCGTCAAAAGCCAACGAAAAATGGGTGACAGATGTTACTGAGTTCTCGGTACAGGGTAAAAAGCTGTACCTGTCACCGGTTCTTGACCTGTTTAACCGGGAGATTATCTCCTACAGCCTGTCGGAAAGGCCGGTGATGGAGATGGTTAATACGATGCTGCACGATGCGTTCCTGAAGCTCAGCCCGGAAGATAGCACGCTGCTGCACTCGGATCAGGGTTGGCAATATCGAATGGAAGGTTATCAGGCCAGGTTAAAGGCGAAGGGCATGACGCAGAGTATGTCGCGTAAAGGTAACTGTCTGGACAATGCGGTGATGGAGAACTTCTTCGGGACGCTGAAATCGGAATGTTTTTATCTGAGTCAGTTCAGCAGTGTCAGCGAACTAAGGAAAGCGATAGAGAGCTATATCCATTACTACAACAACGAACGAATAAGCCTGAAATTAAAAGGCCTGAGTCCGGTAGAATACCGAACCCAGGCTCTGAAAGCCGCTTAACATGAACTGTCCAACTTTATGGGGTCAGTCCAAATACCAGGGCCTATATTAATTTAATCAAGTTAAAGATAGTATTATCTGATTTTCACAACAGTAAGCGTTATATTACCTAACGCACCAGAGTCAACGTTACCGCCTTCAACTTGTACAACATATTTATTAGAGGCACTTGTATATTCTTTCTTATTGGTCTTTTTCCCCCAAGGGCAATCCCAATAAAAGCGGCCAATTTTTTCAGGGCCATTATACATAACGAAACTGCCCTCAGTGCCAACAGCAGCATCTGAACGCCCACATGCGCAGATCGTGGCCTCATCGGCAGTCGAAGAGCTGGTAATCACCATTTCATTTATTCTATCTGGTGATAACTCCTGATCTTTATTTCCTAGTTTATAAAATTTTCCACTATCGTGTGATGCGTTTCTAATGGATACGGATTGTCCTTCAGCGACAACTATTTTAATTTCTGCCCATTGAGCGTAAGCCATAATTCATCCTTAATTTTCATTGGAATATAAAATAATTTATCGTTACTCGACTGTATCGACGAATAATTAGTACCATTTAGATGGTGTTAAATTTGTGACAAACCACTCAATTTCAGACTTAACCAAAAATATCCACCAGCCATTTATACATATATTGACAAAAAGCAACCTGTAAATTTGGAACATAAAACAACCAAATTTATTTATTTCAAAAATATAACAATAGATTCAATTAATATTGTGAATAACTATATCAAGTCAAGCCACATTATATTTAACATGGTATACATGAAGAATAACTCTCTGAAAAAAAACTGAAGCCAGGAGTTTTTTGCACACCCTGCAAACCGACGATGTGACAGGGGTACTGGTGCAATGCACCTCGCGAATACCCCTGTCGTATCGCCGGAAAGCAAAAATGATATCAACATTCGCTTTTTCAAACGCTCCATAGCTATCACCAACGTGATAACCCATTCTAATTGTCCCGTCGGCTTTGCTCCCACTGACAGGCGTCATCTGTTTTTGAACGGTACAGCCGGATAGCGCTAAAACACACAAACAACACAATGATATTTTTTTCATGATAAACCCTATTCCTTTTAGGTTTTTTCATAATGAGCAATGAGTTTAGGGAAACATACAGCTACTCGGTGTTTTAGGATTACGTTTACCCGGTTCCTCGTTAGTGTTTTTCAGTACGCAACTGACGACGGGCCTCCAGATACACCCGCGCTCCGAATATCTCAACGCACCAGAGCACGCGCTTGCGGGCCTCGTCTGCTGTCAGCCAGGGCGCAATCTGCTGAATATTCCGGGTCAGGTCCGAAATTTTTTCTCGTCGTGTAGTAGCTCGCACCAATAATATAAACCGGATCATTCTGTTCGAACGCCTCCAGCACGCACTGCTCCATAAAATCTGCATCATCGTCCGCTAACGCCTCGTTGAGAATACTAACTAGCGCTTTTGGCACCCTAAGACAAAAATAATCTTTCACCATCGTGAATATGGCGCTACCGAGATCCAGAAGGTGCACTTTGTTTTCATGCCCAGGATGCGCAAGGGGGAACAAAAACCCTACTACTCTATGAGTAGCATAGGTGCCAGATGGAACGCTGCTGTAAAACGTGCTGGTATTCGTCGCCGTAATCCGTACCATACGCGGCATACTTTTGCTTGCTGGCTGTTATCGGCTGGAGCGAACCCATCATTTATAGCTAATCAGATGGGGCATGAAAACGCGCAGATGGTATACGAAATTTACAGTGCATGGATTGAAGAACTGAACGGCGAACAGGTGAAAATGCTCAATGCCAAACTTGGCCTGTAAAAAAATTTTGCCCCTTATATGCCCCTTTTGGAGTCAGAGACAGTAAATAATGCAAGAAAATCAACAAGTTACAAAGAAAGAACAATACAACCTGAACAAATTGCAAAAACGTCTGCGCCGTAACGTGGGCGAAGCGATTGCCGACTTCAATATGATCGAAGACGGCGATCGCATTATGGTGTGCCTTTCCGGGGGGAAAGACAGCTATACCATGCTGGAGATCCTACGTAATTTGCAGCAAAGCGCCCCGATCAGTTTTTCCTTAGTTGCGGTTAACCTCGATCAGAAACAACCTGGCTTCCCGGAGCATATTCTGCCGGAATATCTGGAACAACTGGGCGTGGAGTATAAGATTGTCGAAGAAAATACCTACGGGATCGTCAAAGATAAAATCCCTGAAGGCAAAACGACCTGCTCGCTCTGTTCTCGCCTGCGTCGCGGCATTCTGTACCGCACGGCAACTGAGTTAGGCGCCACCAAGATTGCGCTCGGTCACCATCGCGACGACATCCTGCAAACGCTGTTTTTAAACATGTTCTACGGCGGGAAGATGAAAGGTATGCCGCCGAAGCTGATGAGCGATGACGGTAAACATATCGTTATCCGTCCGCTGGCTTACTGCCGTGAGAAAGATATCGAGCGTTTCTCCGAAGCGAAAGGTTTCCCGATTATTCCATGTAATCTGTGCGGCTCACAGCCTAACCTGCAGCGCCAGGTCATTGCCGATATGCTGCGCGACTGGGACAAACGCTATCCAGGGCGTATTGAAACCATGTTCAGCGCAATGCAGAACGTTGTACCTTCACATCTGAGCGATATCAATCTGTTCGATTTCAAAGGTATCAGGCACGGTTCAGAGGTTGTGGACGGCGGTGATTTAGCGTTCGATCGTGAAGAGATCCCGCTGCAGCCTGCGGGCTGGCAGCCAGAAGAAGATGATGCTCAACTGGATGAGCTGCGCCTGAACGTCGTGGAAGTGAAGTAAGTCGATTGTACCGGATAAGCGGAGCGCCATCAGGCGCTCCGGCGAGTGGTTATTTCAATAACCGAACCCGGCAAGTCTTGCCTTTTATCTTACCGTTTTGCAATTGCTTCCATGCCTTATGCGCTACAGTCTGGCGAACAGCGACATAGACATGCGCCGGATGAACGGCAATTTTGCCGATATCGGCGCCTTCCAGACCAATATCACCGGTCAGCGCGCCGAGAACATCGCCGGGACGCATTTTAGCCTTTTTACCGCCATCAATGCATAACGTCGCCATCTCAGCTTCCAGCGGCAGGATTGGGCCGTTAGCGGGAGCTGGCAGCCAGTTCAGCTTCAGTTGCAGCATTTCAGAAAGAATATTGGCCCGCTGCGCTTCTTCCGGTGCACAGAAGCTAATCGCCAGACCACTGTTGCCGGCACGCGCGGTACGTCCGATACGATGGACGTGGACTTCCGGATCCCACGCCAGTTCGAAGTTAACCACCAGCTCAAGTGATTTAATATCCAGACCACGCGCGGCCACATCGGTAGCAACCAGAATGCGCACGCTACCGTTGGCAAAACGTACCAGCGTCTGATCGCGATCGCGCTGCTCAAGATCGCCATGCAGTGAGAGAGCGCTTTGCCCCGCCGCATTCAGCGCGTCACACACGGCCTGACAATCTTTTTTGGTATTACAAAAAACTACGCATGATGCAGGTTTATGCTGACTGAGCAATTTTTGCAGCAGCGCAATTTTGCCGTGGCTGGAAGTTTCGAAAAACTGCTGCTCAATCGCCGGCAGCGCGTCAACGGTATCAATTTCGATCGTTAATGGATTTTGTTGCACCCGGCCACTAATGGCGGCAATGGCTTCCGGCCAGGTCGCAGAAAACAGTAAGGTCTGACGCGAAGCTGGCGCAAAGCGAATGACATCATCAATCGCATCGCTAAAGCCCATATCCAGCATGCGATCGGCTTCATCCATCACCAGCGTATTCAGGGCATCCAGAGAAACAGTGCCTTTTTGCAGATGGTCGAGTAAACGCCCCGGTGTGGCGACAATAATATGTGGCGCATGCTGCAGGGAGTCACGTTGTGCGCCAAAGGGCTGCCCACCGCACAACGTTAAGATCTTGGTGTTAGGCAGAAAGCGCGCTAAGCGACGCAGCTCACCCGCCACCTGGTCAGCAAGCTCGCGCGTTGGGCACAGCACCAGGGACTGCGTCTGAAACAGCGCGACATCAACATGCTGTAATAATCCAAGACCAAAAGCCGCCGTTTTGCCACTGCCGGTTTTAGCCTGCACGCGAACATCTTTCCCCGCCAGAATTGCCGGTAACGCAGCAGCCTGAACAGGCGTCATTTCAAGATAACCCAGCTCGTTAAGATTCTCGAGTTGGGCAGCAGGTAAAACATTCAGGGTTGAAAAAGCGGTCACAATTTAATCTCGCGGTAAAAACTCACAATCAGCAGGCGCGTATCCTCGCAGATCTGCGCCCGCGATGCGACAATTTAATCGGCTCTTCATCCGGTGGCGGATCCGGCATTGGCTGCGGACGAGGTATGGGATCGGGAATGGGAACCGGGTCGGTCGGTAGCGAATCAGTGTGCGGCGTTGCAATCAGACAGTTCATATACCCCTCCAGTTATGCAGGTTGGCTCTTTTAGGGTAGACGCTGATTTCCTGCAGGCAAAAAAAAGCCGACTAATCTAAGTCGGCGTCGTACGAATCAATTGTGCTATGCAGTAATTCAAAAAAGGAAGTAAGACAATATGGAGCGCAACGCCCATCGCTTGACGTTGCATTCACCTGCGAGAGAGATATTGCCCCGAATAGGTAGATGGTTTATTGACTTCGCTCAAAAACCAGGACGTTTTCATGCGCAAAAGTCACTAAAAAACGTTGTTGTTACAACCATTTACTACGATGCAACCATAAAGTAACACCACCAATCAGGACCACTAACAGAATACAAAAAAGTGAGAAGCCAAACTGCCAGCCACCGCCAGGGATACCGCCGAGGTTAACGCCAAACAGCCCGGTTAAAAATGTGCTGGGAAGAAAAACCATTGCCATCAATGACATTGTATACGTTCGGCGAGCCAGAGACTCCTGCATAACCTGCGCAATTTCATCCGCCATAATACCGGTCCTGGCAATACAAGCATCTATTTCATCCAGCCCTCTCCCTAGCCTGTCAGCGATATCCTGCATCCGCCGCCGATGGTCATCGGTCATCCAGGAAAAACGTTCGCTCGCCAGCCGGGAATAGACATCGCGCTGAGGCGCCATATAGCGGCGCATCACAATTAACTGCTTACGCAGCAATGCCAGGAAACCACGCGGCGGAATCTGCTGATCAAGCAGGTTATCTTCCAGATCGATAATCTTATCGTGCAGTTGTTCGATAAACTCACTGGCATGATCGGTTAGTGCATCGCAAACGTCCACCAGCCAACTACCACAATCAGCCGCTCCCGTGCCTTCCTGGAGATCGCTGACCACATCATCCAGCGCCAAGACTTTACGCTGACGCGTTGAGACAATCAGACGTTCATCCATATATAAGCGCATCGCAACCAGTTGGTCAGGTCGCTCGTCGGTGCTGCCGTTAATACAGCGCAGCGTAATCAACGTACCTTCCCCTACCCGGCTTACGCGTGGGCGCGTGCTTTCACCCGCCAGCGCATCACGCACGTTATTGGGAAGTAAAGGCGTTGTCGCCAGCCATTGCGCGCTTTCAGGATGGGTATAATTAAGATGCAGCCAGCAGGGATGTTGACTGTCGATAACATCGTTATCTTCCAGTGGCTTCACCCCACCACGGCCATCCAACAGCCAGGCAAACACGGCATCCGGCACATTAACATCCGTTCCCTTAATGGCTTCCACAGCGCCTCCACAAACATTCAGCTTTTTTCGTTAGTCTAGCTGTCAGAATATGTTAAGCAATATCTGATTGTCCCATTGTGCTGAAATGATTCATAAAAAGTATCTGATAATAAGAAAAGCGCCGACGAATGCGGCGCTGGTTACGAGATGCCCCTCTCAGGCCCGCTGGCGTCTCTCTGATTCAAGCGTATGACTTAAGCGAAATTTATGCGTTCGCGATTGAAGGTCAATCACCTGGTTTTTCAGGATACCTGAGGAGTCAGAAAGCTCATCAACCATAATGGCATTACTTTGAGTGACGTTCTCCAGTTCGGCCAGAGCATGGGTAATTCTGATAATCCCTTTCTCCTGCTCCTGCGTAGTGGTTAATATCTCGCCCATCAGTTGGTTTAATTGCCCTGCCCCCCCGACAATATCATGCATGTTTTTTTCAGCTTCACGCACAATAGCAGCGCCTTGCTGAACATTTTGATGGGTTTGGGCAATCAGTTGCTTAATATTCTTAGCGGCATCTGCACTGCGGTGTGCAAGCATTCTTACCTCACCGGCCACCACAGAAAAACCTTTGCCATGTTCACCGGCCCTTGCAGCTTCCACAGCAGCATTCAATGCCAGAATATTTGTCTGGAATGCAATACCATCTATCAGCGTAATAATTTCTGTCATTTGCTGTGCGCATTCGGTGATTGAACGCATATTTGTCGCAACCTGCACCATTAATTCGCCACCCTGACGGGCGCATTGCGTGGCAATTGTTGCCTGGGCGCTGGCTATTTGCGTGTTATCAGCATTATTCCGTGTATTAACCGCTATTTCATCCATGTTGGCAGCCGTCTGCATTAATGCTCCGGATTGCTGTTCTGTTTTCACTGAAAGCTCAGCGCTGCGTTCCGCCAGCTGTTCAGAAAGCGTCATCGCCGTTTGCGAGGATGTTCTGATCTCATTAACGAGTGCTGAAATATTACTTGATAAGCTATTGATGCCAGGAATTAGTCTACCCGCACAGTTATTACCAAATTCGGGAATACTGATTGCCAGATTCCCGGATGTTACTTCTTCAATGCTTCTTTTAACCGTATTAATCGGCATGACCAGATATTTCGTCATGTACCACCACAAACATAATATAGAAATAATGCTTACCGCATTAGTGCCAATAATAATTTCTGGGGTGGCCGAAAAAATCATTTCAACAACATTGAGCGCAACCGCTGTAATGAGCAGAAATAAAATAATAAAAGTTCTGACGCTAATATCATTTAACATTTTAACCCTGTGCACCAAAAAAATAACGTGGATGTTATTTTTATAGCATCTGCATTACAGATTTCCATTGCTCTGTGACGAAAGCTGAACTTTCAATGAGAGCCAACAGACCTTTTACTTAAGTCAATAAATTACACTGGCCATTCACAATAGCTCAGCACTTTATCCCGCCAGTGACGGTAATGTTCCCCACCATCAGATTATTGTGATGGTGAGCACGTGACGAGCATAAAACACACAGAAACATAATTTTTATGAATGTTTATATAAGTAATGGCTTGTGATTTTCAATATCTTGCTCTTCGCTCTAATACTCATTGTAAAAACACAAGAACATTCCTGGTTTTATCAGGTTAACTGGACAAAACCTGCTAGATTTATCATCACGGCTTTTTTTCGATAGGTAGTAAGATGTTGCACGTGTCGTGGGACCCTGTATTGATTGGGATTTCCTTTGTTGTCGCATTTATTGCCTCCTTTATTGCCCTCGACAGCGCGGGTAAGGTAGCAATCTCCAGCAAACGTGAATCTACCTTCTGGCGGCTATCTGGCGGCGCTACGCTGGGTATGGGGATCTGGTCGATGCATTTTATCGGTATGCTGGCCATGAAAATGACTATGCCGATCAATTATCACCTATCACTCACCGCGTTTTCGTTCTTTATTGCGCTCATTTCTGCAACTCTCGCCATCAATATCGCTATTTCCGGTAATACGCTATCAACAAAACGACTGGTCATTGCCACCAGCATATTGAGTGCCGGCGTTGTCACGATGCACTACGTTGGCATGTATGCCATTATCGAACATGTGGCCATCTCATGGGATCGCTCGCTGATTTTGCTCTCTGTAATTATTGCCGTCGTTGCGTCTGGCGTAGGTTTATGGCTGGCCTTCCATTTACGCCAAAACACCCGTCGCGTGCTGATTAACCGACTTATTGCTGCCCTTATTATGGCGCTGGCAATTGCTTCTATGCATTACACCGGTATGGGAGCGGCAACGTTCACCCATTTTGGACACACTGCGCACGATGGGCTCAGTACGCTGGAACTCTCTGTCTGGGTCTGCGCCGTCACGCTGATTATTTTGGGTATCATGCTGGTCGTCTCGATGGTGGATTCACAACTGCGCACTTCCCGACTGGCTGACAACCTGCATCAGTTGAACTGCCAGCTTGAACATCAGGTCCACTTCGACGCGCTGACCGGACTTGCTAATCGAACGCAAATAGATACCCGCTTACAGGCCTGCCTGCGGCATTCCAAATTGCATCAACAGCATTTCGCGTTGGTATTTATCGACCTCGATCGTTTTAAAGTCGTTAACGATACCTGGGGGCATCACATCGGCGATCAACTGCTGATTGCCAGTACACAGCGTATCTACAGTTGCCTTGATGACTCAATGACGCTGGCAAGACTGGGGGGAGATGAATTTATCCTGCTGGTTCCAGACTGCAACCCGCAGGCTATCTCCGCCTTGCTTACGCGAATTTCAGATGCGATCGGTGATCCTTTTACCTTATTCGGTCATACCATTCGGGTTTCGTTAAGTGCGGGGAGCAGTATTTATCCCGAACATGGTTCGACACTGCATGAGCTAAAAGTGAAGGCCGATATGGCGATGTATCATGTCAAACAGGCGGGCAGAAACGGCTGGGCTATTTATAGTCCCCAGATGGAAGCTATCGCTGATACGCCGCCGACATTTCTACAGGAACTTTCACAAGCGCTTGAACGCAACCAGTTTGAGCTATGGTATCAGCCTAAATATACCGCCGGAGATCATTCCCTGACTGGTTTTGAAGCGTTATTACGCTGGCATCATCCGGAGCGCGGCATGCTGCTACCGGCTGAATTTCTGCCTGCGCTGGAAGAAACGGGCCTGATTATTCCCGTCGGCAAATGGGTTATCCAACAGGCATGTTTGCAGTTGCATCAGTGGACATTACAAGGGAATACAGAATGGACGCTCGCCGTTAACCTCTCTCCCGCCCAGTTTGAACAGCATGATATTATTGATGTTGTTTGCAACGCCCTGGCGCAATACCAACTTTCACCTGCCTGTCTCACGCTGGAGCTCACGGAGAGCACTGCACTTAAAAATTTAAAACGCAGTATTGAAATCCTGAATGCTTTTTCGGCTTTGGGGATCACCGTTTCTATTGATGATTTCGGCACTGGTTATTCAAATATATTGATGTTGAAGTCACTGCCGGCACGGGAATTAAAAATCGACAGGATATTTGTCAAAGATATTAGCGAGAACAGTAAAAATACAAAAATTGTGTCTACCATTATTGACATAGCTCACTCCATGAATATGCGCGTGGTGGCTGAAGGAATAGAAACCCAGGAGCAGGAAATACTTCTTACCCAGATGGGGTGTAGCATGCTGCAAGGTTTCCTGTTTGCAAAACCGCTGCCAGCGCATAAGATTCATGAACTGATCCAATCAGAAAACAGCATCAAACAAAAGCCAGTCGTACAACCCTTGTCTCACCGACAATCAATAACTTTGTGAGACTGTAATATCTAAAATATTCGCCATTAAACGGGCAACACAGCAGATAAAGATAACGGGATTATCGATGAGCACAACCGAGCTGCATTCACTGGATTTGTTAACCTTTCCGGTGTGGATTGTTTCGCCACAAACCGAAGAACTGGTGTTCGCTAATATCGTTGCACGTGAGTTAATGCAGGATCTCTGTTTTTCCCCACTGCGCAAAGGCATATTCTCAACGCATTCTCAAAATGATTTAACAATGTATCTCAGTGACTTGAGCAATCATCATCACGTTGTTGAGATCCTCACGGTTTACCGCGATGGTGAGGAAATCGCGTTGGCCAGCCGCCTGTCCATTAAATCTCTGCCGGGCGTGGGGGATGTTATCCTTTTCGAAGGCATTGAAACGCCTACTGCGCAAGGTCTGAAAGCCAGCCGTTCAGCAACTTATCAACGAAAAAAACAGGGCTTTTATGCGCGTTTTTTCCAGACAAACTCCGCGCCAATGTTACTGATTGATCCGTCCCGCGATGGCCTGATCGTTGATGCAAACCTCAGTGCCCTGAATTTTTATGGTTACAACCTTGATGTGATGTGCCAGAAACATACCTGGGAGATCAACATGCTGGGCCGCCATATATTGCCGGTAATGCATGAAATCGCCCATCTGCCCGGTGGCCATAAGCCTTTGCACTTTGTCCATAAACTGGCAGACGGCACCTCACGTCATGTGCAAACCTACGCCGGACCGATTGAAATTTACGGTAATAAACTCATGTTGTGCATTATTCATGACATTACCGAACAAAAACGGCTGGAACAGGAGCTTGAGCATGCCGCTCTGCGTGACCCTTTAACGGGATTACTTAATCGCCGACATTTTTATCAGGTAACCGAGCCGGAGCAGACGCATGCGGTATCATTGACGCAGGACTACAGTCTGTTGTTGATCGACACCGATCGTTTTAAAAGCATTAACGATCTCTTCGGTCATTTAAAAGGCGATGAAGTGCTTTGCGCTCTGGCCCGCACACTGGAATCCTGTGCACGAAAAGACGATCTTATTTTTCGCTGGGGTGGTGAAGAATTTGTGCTGCTGCTACCGCGAACCTCGCTGGATGTCGCCCTCAATCTTGCAGAAGTGATCCGCGCGACGGTAGCCAAGGTTACTCTCCCTGGTCTTCCCCGCTTTACCGTCAGCATTGGCGTTGCGCGGCACGAAACGAACGAAAGTATTGATGAATTATTCAAACGCGTGGACGACGCGTTGTACAAAGCCAAGCACGAAGGCAGGAACAGAGTATTGGCCGCCTGATGAATACGTGGCTCAGCGGCTGCGCTTAGCGTGACGCTCCCAGTTTTCCTGTTTTGCCTGCGCGGTTTTACGTAATGCCACATAGCATGCTCCGCTGCCGCCGTGATGCGGCAAAGCGGCGCAGTAGGCCTGGACGTCATCAAATTCTGTCAGCCAGCGCGCCACATAGCTGCGAACAATATTGGCATGAGCGTTATCGTCACGCCCCTTACCGTGTATCACCAGCACGTTACGTAATCCATCTTGCTGTGCCTGTAGAATAAAACTGAATAGCATCTGGCGGCATGTTTCTACGGGCTGGCGGATGAGATTAAGGCTCGCCTGCTGCGGATATTTTCCGGTTCGCAGTTTGTCAGTCACGCCGTGCTGTAAACCTTCGCGACGAAACTCCAGCGGCTCGTTCAACGGGATAATATCGAGAAACCCCGTCGTGAGAAAGTTATCCAGTTGAAGCGTATCGATACGCGCCGGAGTGCGGATATTACGCGTTGGCTGCCAGTGTACATTGGCGCAGCCCTTCAGCGGTTGGACATCCCCCATAGCATCCAGAAACAGCGAAGCATCATCAAGATTCATGTTTCTTCCTCCAGCGAATTACGACGAGCATTATCATAACCGCGCACTATTATACCGACAACGGTTTACGATTATTTCCAATAATTCACCCGGCTCGCTCCGCTGAAAAGATCTACTCACGACATACAGATATCCGTTTTTAGGGGTATAGCTGCGACTGTCGCTGGCGTGATAATGTGTAACCTCGCCTGAACGCTGTAATGAGAGAAACGGATGCTGAACTTACTGGAAGATACCATCGACACGCCGCTGGGCCCGCTGTGGGTTATTTGTGATGAGCAATTTCGCCTGCGCGCGGTGGAATGGGATCAGCACCGCGATCGCATGGAACAATTGCTGGATATTCATTACCGCACAGAAGGTTATCAGCGTATTACAGCTAAAAACCCAGGCGGATTAAGCGATAAACTGTCGGAGTATTTTGCCGGGAATCTCAGCATTATTGACACGCTGGAAACGGCAACGGCTGGCACGCCTTTCCAGCGTGAAGTCTGGCAAGCATTACGCACTATCCCGTGTGGGCAGGTCATGCACTATGGTCAACTGGCCGAACAGTTAGGGCGCGCCGGTGCTGCAAGAGCCGTCGGTGCGGCCAATGGCGCCAACCCGGTAAGCATTGTGGTCCCCTGCCATCGCGTCATTGGGCGTAACGGCACCATGACTGGATATGCTGGCGGGGTACAGCGAAAAGAGTGGTTATTGCGTCACGAAGGCTATTTGCTACTCTAGATTCCAGGCAATTAATGCCTTATTCGTCACACTTTCGCATAATGTGACCACAAATTTAATGCGGTTAATCAAGGAGATACAAACATTCATTCCGGTTATACCTGAATTATTCTCTATTGGGAGTAGCTCAGGCTTACGTGCTCACCAAAAAGATGTTAAAATTGACAAATATCAATTACGGCTTGAGCAGACCTATGATCCCGGAAAAGCGAATTATACGGCGCATTCAGTCTGGCGGTTGTGCTATCCATTGCCAGGATTGCAGCATCAGCCAGCTTTGCATCCCGTTCACACTTAACGAGCATGAGCTTGACCAGCTCGATAACATCATCGAGCGCAAAAAGCCTATCCAAAAGGGGCAAACGCTCTTTAAAGCAGGTGATGAACTTAAATCACTCTACGCTATCCGCTCCGGAACGATTAAAAGCTATACCATTACCGAACAAGGCGATGAGCAAATTACCGGCTTCCATCTGGCGGGTGATCTGGTCGGTTTTGACGCGATTGGCAGCGGACATCACCCGAGCTTTGCCCAGGCGCTGGAAACCTCAATGGTTTGCGAAATTCCTTTCGAAACCCTTGATGACCTGTCCGGAAAAATGCCGAATCTGCGTCAGCAGATGATGCGTCTGATGAGTGGCGAAATCAAAGGCGACCAGGATATGATCCTGCTGTTGTCGAAGAAAAATGCAGAAGAGCGCCTGGCGGCCTTTATCTACAACTTGTCTCGCCGCTTTGCCCAGCGCGGATTCTCGCCTCGTGAGTTCCGTCTGACCATGACCCGCGGCGACATCGGTAACTACCTGGGTCTGACGGTTGAAACCATCAGCCGCCTGTTGGGTCGTTTCCAGAAAAGCGGTATGCTGGCAGTGAAAGGCAAATACATAACTATTGAGAATAGCGACGCGCTGGCAGTTCTTGCTGGCCACACGCGTAACGTTGCGTAATCTTTCCGCAAGCATTTCTGTTATCCTTCTGTCAAATCGCTAAATTTTCCCGATTTATTGATCTGGCAGGAGGTTCTCCCCTGTTTCAATCCACATTATTGGGTTACTCTTTTAATTACAAACTGCGATGACAGTTGTAAGGAGACCCTGTATGGCTATGTATAAAAATATGCTGGTCGTCATCGATCCAAACCAGGACGATCAACCAGCATTACGGCGAGCTGTTTATTTGCATCAACGGATTGGTGGCAAAATTAAAGCCTTTTTGCCAATCTATGACTTTTCCTACGAAATGACTACCCTGCTGTCGCCCGATGAGCGTACGGCAATGCGTCAGGGGGTCATCAGCCAGCGAACAGCATGGATCCGTGAACAAGCAAAATACTACATCGAAGCAGGGATCCCTCTTGAAATTAAAGTGGTATGGCATAACCGTCCCTTTGAAGCCATCATCCAGGAAGTCATTAGCGCTCAGCATGACCTGGTCCTCAAAATGGCACACCAACACGACCGCCTCGAAGCCGTAATTTTCACGCCTACCGACTGGCATTTATTGCGCAAATGTCCAAGCCCGGTATGGATGGTTAAAGACCAGCCATGGCCTGAAGAGGGTAAAGCGCTGGTTGCGGTGAACCTCGCCAGTGAAGAGCCTTATCACAACGCGCTCAATGAAAAACTGGTCAAAGAGACGCTGCAACTGGCAGAACAGGTTAACCATACTGAAGTGCATCTGGTTGGCGCCTACCCTGTTACGCCAATCAATATCGCAATTGAACTACCTGAGTTTGACCCCAGCGTTTATAACGACGCGATCCGTGGACAGCATCTGCTGGCCATGAAGGCGTTGCGCCAGAAATTCAGTATCGATGAGAAAGTGACGCACGTTGAAAAAGGATTGCCTGAAGAGGTCATTCCTGATTTAGCCGAGCACTTGCAGGCGGGTATTGTAGTACTGGGTACCGTCGGTCGTACCGGTATTTCTGCCGCGTTCCTTGGTAACACCGCTGAACAGGTTATCGATCACCTACGCTGCGACCTGCTGGTCATCAAGCCGGATGAATATCAGACGCCAGTTGAACTGGATGATGAAGAAGACGATTAACCACACAACTCAATGCCGGATGGCGATCTCATCCGGCATAACAAACGCTTAGTGTTGCTCCTCGCCGCCGAGGAAATAGATTCCCAGCGGGATAGCCAACAGAATCGTAAACACCATGCTGTAGACACAAATCATTGCCGATTGAATGGCGTACATTGAAGCGGTCCAGTCGGAGAGCGGAATGTCATACTGTTCAATCACACCACCGATCGTCGCTCGCGTCACGACCGACGCTGCGATAATAAACACCCCAAGCAGGCACAACAGAAACTTCCGTCCCTTCGCTGTCTTCAGCTTAGCCATGATCATAGTACTGTCCTTTTGCAGATGAAAACCTTGTTACTTTGCGCTAACAATACCATGACATCAACTGACTGTCTGCTACATAAACCGCTTTCAGGGTAGATATCAGCGCTATTTCGCCGAAAATAGCGCTAATTGCATTATATATCTCCCCTATGGATTAATGATCTGACCGCCAGAACTGAGTAAAATATTCGAGGATTAGGATATCAGAAGATATTTCACTACCACGGAGCTGTTGGAAGAATCATGATCGCTGAACTGTTTATAAATAATGCGTTTAATTTGACGGTAATTCTCAGCTGCTGTGCCGCGCTGGTTCTGATGAGCGTCTGGTATCATCGTGGAGAGCGTCGCTGCAAAGGATTCATATTTCATGCCGCGCAATTTCTTGTCTATGCCATTATCATCGGGACGTTAGGCAGTATTGCTAATAACGTTATCGAAAATTACAGCCTGAAATTTATCTCCTCCAGCGTGGTCGACTTTATCTGCACCTCGTTGATTGCGCTGATCCTTACCATCAAACTTTTTCTGGTAATTAATCAGTTTGAAAAGACGCAGATTAATAAAGGCAGAGATATCACCAGCGCGAGGATCCTGTCGCGAATCATCAAAATTACCATCGTGGTTGCTATCATTTTGCTGTATGGCGAACATTTCGGAATGAGCTTATCCGGCCTGTTAACCTTCGGCGGCATCGGCGGTATCGCTGTAGGTATGGCAGGCAAAGACATTCTGAGCAACTTTTTCTCAGGGATTATGCTCTACTTCGACAGACCCTTTAGCATCGGCGACTGGATCCGCTCCCCGGACCGCAATATTGAAGGTACAGTTACGGAAATCGGCTGGCGAATGACCAAAATAAACACCTTCGATCATCGTCCGTTATATGTCCCAAACTCGATTTTCTCCTCTATCAGCGTAGAAAACCCAGGAAGGATGACGAACCGCCGCATCAAAACGGTGATCGGGTTACGATATGAAGATGCTGATAAAGTCAGTGCCGTTGTCGAGTCGGTCAGAGAAATGCTGCAAAACCATCCGGGAATAGACCAGAAACAAACCCTGCTGGTTTATTTTAATGAATTCGCCGATTCATCGCTGAATATCATGGTGTATTGCTTCACGAAAACCACCGTGTGGGAGAAATGGCTTGCGGTACAGCAGGACGTTTATTTAAAGATTATTTCGATAGTCAAGGCAAACGACGCCGACTTTGCGTTCCCCAGCCAGACGCTGTATATGGATAATCCTGAAGCATCGCCATCGACACATTAACAAAAGAAAAGGCGCGGATATCCGCGTCTTTTTTCTGCACTTATTTCAATGAGGCAATATCAATGACAAAGCAGTACCAGCGCCAGCGTTGGAATATACGGATTCAGGTCATGTAGATACGGGACTGTATCAATAATCAGGTCAAACTGATTCACTTCGGGCATCGGATTCTTTACCTGCAGAACGCGCGCCCCACACAGCTCAGGGGAGCAGGTTGTACTCAGCGTCGCTTACCGGTTCAAGCCACTCGTTCGATGCGCCAGCGGCCGGGATTTCCACAGCGATATGGGCAAACCAGCTATCACGCGCGGCGCCGTGCCAGTGTTTCATTCCCGCCGGGATGTGTACGACATCACCGGTTTTCAGTTCACGCGCCGGTTGATTCCACGCCTGATACCAGCCTCTGCCGCCGGTCACCAGCAAGATTTGTCCCCCTTGATGATGGATATGCCAGAAGTTACGACAGCCCGGCTCAAATGCTACGTTACCAATGACCACGCCTTCCATGGAGAGCATGGTCAGATAGCTGTCGCCAGTGAAATATTTCGCATACGCTTCATTTTTCTCTCCGCGAGGAAAGACGCTGTTACCATCAAATTGTTGATTCATAATCTCCGCGCCGGCGCTGGAGACGGTATTCCGTTGGTTTTGCATTTCGATTCTCCAAAACGGTGGCAGCACGCGCCACCGGATGCTGAAAACTATAAAAATTATAGAGACTCGACAGGCGGGTGATTAGAGGTGAAAAGAAGGACAACCTTATGAATCATGCTCATCAATAGTCGGTAACAGGTACAACATTTCTACTGGAGATGGCGTGAAGCCTTAGGCCACAATTTCAATCAAGTTGCCGTCAGGATCGCGTATCACCGCTTCGTAATAGCCATCACCGGTGGTGCGCGGGTCAGAAACTAATATCCCCTGTTCTTTTGCACGCATCGCCATGGCATCAACGTTTTCACTGCCGCCAACTGAAATGGCGAGATGCACCCAGCCTGAGGTGTTATTGTCGGGAGCATGTTTTGTCAGTCCAGGCTTAGTCATTAACTCAATCGCGATATCCTCACCAATTTTGACAAAATAGGATTCAAATCCTGGATTGGTTTTACTGCAGTATTTTTCGTTGATCTTTGCGTCAAAAAACGTGACCCAGAATTGAGCTTGTTGCTCAAGATCCCGTGTCCATAACGCCACATGCGCAACCTTCATAGCTAACCTCTTCTTGTTGTATCCAAACAATAGGTTCCCTAAAGGGATGTTGACATCGTGAACCATAATGCACAATTATGCTTGTTATTGCTCGATGTTTATTTCACTGGAGTATTGATGCTCGATTACGCAGCATTCCCTGAACAGCGCCAGGCGCTTATCTATCAGATCCTGCAGGAAAACGGCAGAGTCATCTGTTCCGAACTCGCCAGCAGGTTAGGCGTTTCGGAACATACAATCCGTCGCGACCTGCATGAACTGAGTAAAGATGGCGTGTGTAAAAAAGTCTATGGCGGCGCAGTCATTGCACTCCCAGAATCCGAAGACATCACCGTGCGCAAGAGTATTAATGTGGCGAAAAAGAGCAATATCGCGCAGAGATGCGCCCGGATGGTTAAATCCGGAAGCTGCATTTTTATCGACACGGGCAGTACTAATCTGGCGATGGCTGAAGCCCTACCCGCCGAGCTGGCGTTAACCGTGGTAACAAATTCCCCGGAGATTGCCGCCGTTTTACTAAAAAAACCACTGTTTGATGTCATTATGCTGGGCGGCGCGGTGCAACGATCTTCTGGAGGGTGCGTGGGTGCCACCGCTATCTCGCAGGTGCAGGGCATTTTATTCGATCAGGGATTTATTGGCGGCTGCGCGATGTCGCCAGAATCCGGCTTAACCGGATTTGATTACGCGGATTGTGAGTTCAAAAAAGCGGTGATCAAACAGTGTAATGAAACTATTGTCGCGCTGACGGCTGAAAAAATCCCGGCTGTCGCCCGTTATGTCGTTACCGAAAGCAGCAATATCGATGTAATTGTCGTCGAGGAAAATATCAGCAAAGAGTATGCCACGGCGTTTCAGGCGCACGACATTCGTATTTATACAGTGTAACCCATTCTATTGGGTGATACTTTTCCATTGCTTTCATGACCCACCTTCCCTACAGCCTTGTCTGTTCGGGAAACCGCCAATGCAACGTCCCGAACAGGCCAGCTATATCAGTGCTTCACAATATACATTGTGCGGCTATAAGCCACATCTTCAGGGTTAGTAATCGGATACCCTTTCAGCCACGGTTTAATTAAACGCCCGTTGGTGTACTGATAAATCGGCGCAATGGGAGCCTGTTCCATCAGAATGTTCTCCGCAGCGTTATAATCAGCATTGCGTGCTTTCTGCGTATTCTCCAGGGTTGCCTGGGTCAACACTTTATCGTACGCCGGATTATTAAAGCGGGAGATATTGCCCGTATGGGTTGATGTTAATAGCGACAGGAACGTAGATGGTTCATTGTAATCGCCCACCCACGAGGCGCGGATCACATCAAAATTGCCGGTATTGCGGCTATCGATATAAGTTTTCCACTCCTGGTTTTGCAGTTTCACGTCAACGCCGAGATTTTTCTTCCACATAGACGCGACAGCAATAGCAATCTTCTGATGATTTTCAGAGGTGTTATACAGCAGCGTCAGTTTAAGTGGTTTCTGTGGACCATAGCCCGCCGCACGCAGCAGCGTTTTCGCCTGAGCGTTCAGCTCTTCCTGACTCATTTGCTCAAACGGTGAAGGTTCCGGCACAAACCCTGCCGTTACATCCGGCGTAAAATGCCATGCGGGCTTTTCGCCGGTACCCAGAACTTTCTCCGCCATCAGGCGACGATCGATAGTCATGCTGAGCGCCAGGCGCACGCGTGAGTCGGCAGTCGGTCCCTTCTGGGTATTAAAGGCATAGTAGTAAGTGCCAAGCTGCGGCGGGGTATAAACCTGGCCCGGGATGTCCTTCAACAGTTTCTGATACATGTTTTTCGGGAACGACTCGGTAATATCGATATCACCAGCAAGATAGCGCTTGGTCGCTGCCGATTCCTGGTTAATAGGCAGGAAGGTGACTTTTTGCAGCACCGTTTTGGCGTTGTCCCAATAATGCGTGTTCGGCACAACGTCCAGTTTTTCGTTCACCACGCGATCTTTGAGCACATAAGCGCCGTTACCAATTAGATTGCCTGGTTTGGTCCAATCTTTACCACTCTCAACGTTAGCTTTTTGTACCGGATAGAAAGCAAAACTCGCCGTCAGATTGGCAAACCAGGGCAGCGGTTTATCCAGTTGGACCTTCAATGTACGTGCATCGATCGCGCTAACGCCGAGCTTATCTGGCGAGGCTTTTCCATCGATGATCGCCTGTGCGTTGTTAATACCCGCCAGCGCAGCAAACCAGGCAAACGGCGACAGCGTTTTCGGGTCAACCAGACGCTGCCAGCTATAGACAAAATCCTGCGCCGTTACCGGCGTACCATCTGCCCATTGCGCATTGTCGCGCAGCGTAAACGTCCAGATACGGTTATCGTTACTTTTCCACTGAGTGGCAACACCGGGCACAATCTCGCCCTTCTCATTCTGGTTGACCAGCCCTTCAAATAAATCACGAATAACCTGAATTTCAGGAAGCCCGACGGCCTTTGCCGGATCCAATGACGCCGGTTCGTCTTTGATATGACGCACTAGTTCTTGCTTTTCTGCCAGTACCGTTCCGCTGGGAACATCAGCAGCCCAGGATAATGAAATGCTGCTTACCAATAGCGCACAACAGGTTACTGAAACAGAATGCTGCATAAAATACCCTCAATTCCGGCTACTAAGTGAATGTGTAATTATTTGTATCGCCAGCAGGAAATGCAATTAACTTTCGACAAGGAAATAATATTACATCTGAAAAGATAAGTGTGTGAAAACGATTTGATTATCCATACATTTTGCACAACACTGCGAGTAACAATCCACGCATTCAGAGATGACTATGACCGTTACCCGACCCCGTGCCGAGCGCGGCGCATTCCCACCTGGAACCGAACATTACGGACGTTCATTATTAGGCGCGCCGCTAATCTGGTTTCCCGCAATGGCGGCCGATCGTGAAAGCGGTCTGATACTGGCAGGAACGCACGGCGACGAAAACGCATCGGTTGTCACCCTTTCCTGCGCATTGCGTACGCTTAATCCTTCCTTACGTCGTCACCATGTGGTGCTGGCGGTTAACCCTGACGGTTGCCAGCTCGGGCTGCGCGCAAATGCGAACGGAGTGGATCTAAACCGTAACTTTCCCGCTGCCAACTGGAAAGCGGGTGAAACGGTGTATCGCTGGAACAGCAGCGCAGAAGAACGCGATGTGGTGTTGTTGACCGGCGAAAATCCGGGCTCAGAACCAGAAACCCAGGCACTGTGCCAGCTTATTCACCGAATTCATCCTGCGTGGGTGGTCTCTTTTCACGATCCGCTGGCCTGTATTGAAGATCCCAGACGCAGCGAATTAGGCGCGTGGCTGGCGCAGTCGTTTGAATTACCCCTCGTCACCAGCGTAGGTTATGAAACGCCCGGCTCATTTGGAAGCTGGTGCGCAGACCTGAACTTACACTGTATAACCGCCGAATTTCCGCCCATCTCTTCAGATGAAGCGAGCGAGAAATACCTGCTGGCCATGTCCAATCTCCTGCGCTGGCACCCTAGAGATGAAGTTGTCCGGTCGTAAAATGCAGGGCCGGCTCCGCGTCGCTGGCAAGCCAGGTCGGGCCATCAAGATCGGCAAAGTTAACCTGCGGCGTAAGCGGTAACGCCGCCCCAATCGCCCGGGAAGTACACAGCATGCAGCCCAGCATTAGCGCAAATCCCTGCTCGCGGGCTTCGGTTGCCAGCGCCAGCGCCTCCGTCAGGCCGCCTGTTTTATCCAGTTTGATATTGACCATTTCATAGCGCCCGTGCAGCGCTTTCAGGCTGCTGCGGGTGTGGCAGCTTTCATCTGCGCAGATCGGCAGCGGATGCACAAAATTTTCCAATGCGGCATCGTCCTGCGCTGGCAGCGGCTGCTCCAGCATCGCCACCCCTAAATCAGCCAGAAGCTGACAGCGCGCCGCCAGACCTTCTGCCCGCCAGGATTCATTGGCGTCGACAATAATCGTGGCATCAGGGACTGCTGCACGAATAGCAACCATCCGCTCGCTAATCAAGCGCGCATCCAGCTTAACTTTTAGCAGTTTCGCGCCATTTTCCCAAAGTGCAGCCGCACTCACCGCCATTTGTTCCGGCGTGCCAATCACCACGGTTTGCGCCGTCGTCACCACTTCCGCCAGCTCACTTCCCACCAACTCTGCCAGTGACAGTTGCTGTTGACGCGCACTCAGATCCCACAACGCGCAGTCCACAGCATTACGCGCGGCTCCCGCTGGCAGCAGCTTTTGCAGCTCTTCACGCGTCAGTCCATTTTCCAGTTGTGGGGCAATGCTCATAATTTGCGCCAGCACTGAGGCATCGCTTTCACCATAGCGCGGATACGGTGTGCACTCGCCGATACCCGTGACGCCGTTTTCTGCCACTTCAACCACTACCACATGCGCTTCGGTTCTGCTCCCACGGGCAATAACAAAGGGAGTGTGCAGCGGCCAGGCTTCCTCATACACCTTAACTGTTCTCATTTGCTTTCCTTAATGCAGTCCCTGAAGCGGATATCCGCAAATAGCGTTTGCCGTGTTAACTGCTGATGGCATAAACTAGCCTCGACGTTAACTATATGTAAACAGGAAGATAACCATGTCACAAACCGTTCATTTCCAGGGCAACCCGGTTACAGTTGCCGGCTCAATTCCTCAGGCTGGAAGCAAAGCTCAGGCTTTTACCCTTGTGGCTAAAGACCTGTCTGACGTTACGCTGGGCCAGTTCGCAGGCAAGCGCAAAGTGCTGAATATTTTCCCAAGCATCGATACCGGCGTTTGTGCGGCATCGGTACGTAAGTTTAACCAACTGGCGACAGAAATCGACAATACCGTCGTACTGTGCATTTCGGCCGACCTGCCATTCGCCCATTCACGTTTTTGCGGCGCGGAAGGTCTGAGCAACGTTATCACGCTGTCCACCCTGCGCAACGCAGAATTTCTGAAAAACTACGGCGTAGAAATCGCTGAAGGCCCACTGAAAGGTCTGGCCGCACGTGCCGTGGTCGTTATTGATGAAAATGACAACGTCGTTTTCAGCCAACTGGTCAATGAAATCACCAACGAGCCAGACTACACTGCTGCGCTGGACGTACTGAAAGCTTAAGCCACGTCTTGCACATACGGAGGTAATGAATCTGTTGCCTCCGGCGTATTGCTACGTTCACCTTATGTTTGTCACTTCTCTGAGGCAATACAACCTGTGAACGTGTTAAGGGTACTATCGCCGTACCCTTAACAATCCCGGCTCCCGGCTGGAAAATTGCCGCTCCGCGGTTCCCTCCGTTTATTCCTCCAGGCTACCGGGCCGGGCGCGAGGTAGCGTCCCTGCAAAACGCGCCCTGAACCCGCATCCCTG
>NZ_JAOWCH010000068.1:23722-153442 GCF_030337065.1 Citrobacter sp. Cb004
TGAACCCGCATCCCTGCGGGTTCTCCCGGCCTTACGGAAACACGTCGGCAATTTTCAGCCGGACCAGCCCACACCTGACCTCCTGCACTTTTATTGGAATATATCTGAACAGCAAAACAGATTTAACTGGAAGTCAGTGCGCAGCAGCGATGACCCCGGTCCGGCTGAAAATCGATGAGGCGTTGACGGCTGACCGGGTCTGCCCGCAGGGATGCGGGCAGAGGGGGCGGCCTGCAGGGACGCAGGCCCGGCCCCGACCCGACAGGCAGACGGCATAAGACGAATGAATCGCACAGCGACGATTTTCCCGCCGGGAGCCTGGGTTGCAAGGGAGGCGGCGGTGAGCCTCCCTTGCACGTTCACAGATATCTGCGCTTCAGAAAAGTAATACCACTGAGGTGAACGGAACCCTGAGCCGAAATCACATGTTCTCCATAATGCTTAACTGACAAGCATTACTCCGGCCAGGAGGCATTTTCATTTACCGCGTTACTCTTCGCTTTTTTTCTGCTGGCTCAGGCCGTATTCGCGCAATTTGTTGGCAATCGCGGTGTGCGAAACGCCGAGGCGCTTGGCCAGTTTGCGCGTGCTGGGATAATTCATATAAAGCTGCGTCAGCACAGAGCGTTCAAAGCGGCTGGTAATTTCATCCAGCGATCCTTCCATCACCTCTTCTCCGACCGCAACCGTTGCCGCATCGTAATCCGGCAGTAAAATATCCTGCGGCCGCAGCTCATAGCCTTCAAGCTGGGTCAGCGCCCGGTAGATGGCATTTTTAAGCTGACGCACGTTGCCCGGCCAACCGTAGCGGGTTAACACCGTGCTGAGATCGGCAGACAACTTCGGACGCGGCACGCCCTGCTCGTCGGCGAAGCGCGCCACAAACAGTTCGGTAAGCGGCATAATATCCTGCGGGCAATCGCGTAGCGGCGGCAGATTTAGCGTCAGTACATTCAGACGATAATAGAGATCTTCACGGAAAAGCCCTTTCTGCACCATTTCCACAAGGTTCTTTTGCGTCGCGCAAATCACGCGGACATCAACATGAACTTCGTGATCTTCTCCCACGCGGCGGAACGTACCGTCATTGAGAAAACGCAGCAATTTGGTCTGCATACGCGGCGACATTTCACCAATTTCATCTAACAGAACCGAGCCGCCATTCGCCTGCTCAAAGAAGCCTTTTTTGCCTTCCGGGGCATGGCCAAACAGCTCACTTTCGACCGCATCTTCAGGAATTGACGCGCAGTTCAGCGCCAGATACGGCTTCGACGCACGCGGGCTTGCCAGGTGGCAGGCATGGGCAAAGAGATCTTTGCCGGTGCCGGTATTACCAGTAATCAGCAGCGGCGCACTCAGTGTCGCCAGCTTACGCGCCTGTTCCACTACGTGTTTCATTTTGGCGCTGACGGCAATAATCTGGCTAAACGCGCTCAGATCCTGCGTAGTCATGTTTTGCAGCTGACGCCCCATCCGGATGGTGGAGCGCAGCATGACAACAGCACCAGTCAGCATCTGCTCCTGATTTTCACCCTGCAAATGGACAGGCGTAATCTCCATCAGGAAGTTCTGTCCGTTAATTACGACATGCTCGCTATGAGAATCCTGCGGATTGCTTTCGAGCCAGCGCTGGAAGTTAAACCCATTGATTAACTGGGCGGCGGTATGATTGCGCATCCGATCCTGAGTGTGCGCGAAAAGCTGGCAGCTCGCAGGGTTCGCCATCTCGATTTTGCTTTTCATATCCAGAGAAAGGACCGGTTCTGGTAACGCCTCAAGCAGCGCACTCAACGCAAGATGTTCACGTTCGGAAGGCATCCAGGGCACGGTACGCACATCCGTAACCCCTGAAATACGGCGGATTTCAGCCATCAGGCTACTGAAGTTGGTGAACTCCAGTTCCGCAAAATTGAGGTAAATCCGCCCGATGGGGTCAATCTCGATACCGCGTAAATCAATGCTTCTCAGCACCAGTAAATCGAGCAATTCGCGGGTCAGACCAAGTCGGTCTTCACAAAAGACTTCCAAACGCATAGGAACCTTCACCTGGACAAGGGATTATGTATTAAATGATAAGACAGTATTGGGTTTGCAGGAAGAACTCTGTCAACAAATATTGACAGCTCGCTGGAAAATCAGGCGCCGGGACGTAAAGTTAAACGACTGGCGCCCAATTTTTAGCTAACTTTCGCGCGGAGATTTGTTCTTTTGTAAGGTTTCTTTCACCTGACCAATCAGTTGACGGCGAAAATCGCCCAGTCGTGGCTTATCGTCATCGATCCACGGTAGCGGTCGGCAAAGTTCCATGGCTTTAATACCCAGACGCGCCGTTAATAACCCCGCGCCAATACCCTGCGCGGCACGCGTCGATAAGCGGGCGGCTAAATCCTGCGACATCCAGTCCATTCCCACTTCCCGCACCAGCTCACTGGCCCCGGCAAAAGCGATATTTAGCAGCACCAGGCGGAACAAACGCAGGCGGCTGTAATAACCGAGTTCAATGCCATACAGCGATGCGATGCGATTAATCAGCCGCAGGTTTCGCCAGGCAATAAACGCCATATCCACCAATGCCAGCGGACTGACGGCAATCATCAGCGTGGACTCCGCCGCTGAACGGCTAATCTCACGTCGGGCCTGCGCGTCCAGCACCGGCTGCACAAGATGGGCATACAGGCTGACGACTTCGCGATCGTTCTGCGTTTCATGAATT
This sequence comes from Citrobacter sp. Cb004, assembly GCF_030337065.1. Classification (NCBI taxonomy): domain Bacteria; kingdom Pseudomonadati; phylum Pseudomonadota; class Gammaproteobacteria; order Enterobacterales; family Enterobacteriaceae; genus Citrobacter; species Citrobacter sp. Cb004. Next base: position 26,436 of record NZ_JAOWCH010000068.1, read on the forward strand.
GAGGCATACCAGCGCTGTAGCGCCGGATGGGACTGATCAATACCCGCCTGCTGCGCCAGCTTTTCACAAAATGCACGACCTTTTCCGGTTCCATGGCTGTGGAGCAGATCTCGCGCTTCATCACGCTCGTGCGCACGCTGGCGCAAACGCCATAGCCGACGCCACTCGGTCGCGACCGATCCGACACCTGCGCCGATAATCAATGCGCCAGCGGCACATCCTCCCAGCGCGACCCAGTCCTGAGTCTGCCAGGCGTTCATGGTCCATTGTACGCCCTGAGCGACAACGCTCGCGCCAAACAGCGCCAACCCGCCCATCACCATTTTGCGCCACAAACTGCGTTTGGGGCGTAGGGCCGCATCAATGACGGCTTCTGCCTGACCCTCGTCTTGCAGAGGTTCATCCACTGTCGCCGGAGAAAAAGTCTGCGCCTCCGTTTCGTTGAACATCTGCTGCGCTTTAAACGCCGCGTTTTGTTCCACGTCCAGCGGACCTGAGAAATCGATACGCGGTTTTAACGGCTCGCTCATCGCAATTTATCTCCTATTAAAAACTCCATCGCGGCATCAAGACGAATATGCGGTAAGGGTTTATCGACATCCATAACCTGCGGGCGAAACGCCTCAAACTGAAAGCCCTGGCTGTCCCAGAATGCTTGTCCAGGTAAACGCGCGGGCACTTCCCCCGGATAAACGGTTAGCGGTTCACCATCGCTCAGACGATGACCACGCAGCGCCGGGATCTTTTCGCCTTTCACATCGATCAGGCCGCTGGTGGTTGCCTGTACTGATGCCAGTCCCAGACAATCCATGCTGATACCTTCGAACGCAGCGTTTTGCCAGGCGTCCTGGATCAACTGCTGCAATAACGACACCATATTGGCGTGCTGATCGACCGTGACATGGTCGGCTTTGGTGGCGGCAAACAGCAGTTTGTCGATCACCGGTGAAAACAGCCGACGAAACAGCGTACGCTGTCCGTAATGGAAACTTTGCATCAGTTGGGTGAGCGCCAGACGCATGTCGTTAAACGCCTGTGGCCCGCTGTTGAGCGGTTGCAGACAATCGACCAGCACAATCTGACGGTCAAAGCGCAGGAAGTGATTCTTATAAAATCCCTTCACGACTTTTTCACAGTAATAATTAAACCTGTCGCGTAGCATGCCCGCATTGGTGTGTTTGTCTGCCTGCGCCAGCTTCGATTCCCCCCAGGCATCAACGTCCGGCCACGGGAAGAACTGCAGCGCAGGCGCGCCCGCCATATCTCCGGGCAGAACAAAACGGCCCGGCTGAATAAAATGCAGTCCCTGCTGCTTGCACTGGTGCAGATACTCCGTCCAGGCGGCAGCGATTTCCGCCAGACGGTTTTCATCAGCAGGCGCCAGCGGATCCAACCCCTGGCATAACTGCCGCCATCTTGCCGACCATTCGCCCCGCTGTCCCTGTAATAATCCGGTCATTTGCCGCGACCAGCTGAGATAATCCTGGGCCAGCATCGGTAAATCGAGCAGCCACTCCCCCGGATAATCGACGATTTCCAGGTACAGCGTGGAGGTGTCTTTAAAGTGGCGCAGTAAAGAATCATTGGATTTGTAGCGCAGCGCGAGGCGTATTTCACTCACACCGCGCGTAGGTGTCGGCCAGGTCGGCGGAGAGCCATACAGCTGCGCCAGCCCCTCATCATAGGTAAAACGCGGAATACCAAAATCGCGTTGTGGAACCCGTTTAACGCCGAGCAGACGCTCTTCGCGCACGCAACTGAGCAACGGCAGACGCGCACCGGCATGAATATTGAGTAACTGGTTTACCATCGCGGTGATAAACGCCGTCTTACCGCTACGGCTAAGTCCGGTGACAGCCAGGCGCAAATGCCGGTCTACGCCGCGATTAACCAGCGAATTGAGTTCATTTTTAAGTCGCTTCATCGCCATCCCGTTTTGCTGAAGGAACCGAAGAAATTATAACAAACAGGAAGTAAAGATAGGGGTCAATTCTTACTTATCAACTACCTGAGCTGTAACAGGCGGCATTATTCTTACCGCCTGGAGCAGAAGGAATGCGGGCGGTTTATTGATTCTCTACTTTAGGAAGCGCTATCTGATTGATGCCACCTTCGTTGGTCACCTGCGTGTAGCCCATTTCCGTCAACATATCCTTCGCCTGCCCCGATTGACGCCCGGAGTTGCAATACAGCTTCACGGTGTCGGTCTTATCAGGAACTTCAGCAGCGATACGCGCCTTCATCTCTTTTAATGGAATGTTGACCGCCCCCTGAATATGCTGCTGTTGATACTGTTCAGGAACGCGAACATCAATCCAGTGCTCGGCTGCAAAAACCGGCATGCCGATGACCAGTGCCAACGCTAATACGCCTTTTTTCAACATAATATCTTCCTGACTGATGGTTGGATTTAACCAACACACTATACGCCAGTTCTTAAGAAAATATTGCGACCGCATTATCACCCTCTGCACCCGTGGACGAGACTTCCTCTGGTTGCGCATACTGCGGTTAGTTTTTTGATTTTTCTGCCCGCATTCCGATATTGTTGTCATTCGCCAATTAACTCCATAATATGTTCGCCATTGACTCTCGGACGGAGCTTGGGATCTATGTCTCCTACCATTTATGATATTGCACGAGCCGCTGGCGTATCAAAATCCACGGTATCGCGCGTGCTTAATAAGCAAACCAATATCTCGCCGGAAGCGCTTGAAAAAGTGCTGCGTGCTATTGATGAGTTACAGTACCAGCCCAATAAACTTGCTCGCGCACTCACCTCTTCCGGGTTTGATGCAATAATGGTGATATCTACCCGTTCAGCAAAAACAACCGCCGGTAATCCGTTTTTCTCTGAAGTGCTTCATGCTATTACTGCCAAGGCTGAAGAGGTCGGTTTTGATGTCATATTACAGACGTCGCGAAGCACTGAAGATGATTTACAAAAATGTGAGAGCAAAATTAAGCAGAAATTGATCAAAGGTATCATTATGCTGAGCTCTCCCGCCGATGAATCTTTTTTTGCGAGGCTGGATAAATACAACGTACCGGTCGTGGTTATTGGAAAGGTTGAAGGCGACTACGCCAATGTCTATTCTGTAGACACAGATAATTATCGCGACAGCATTACGCTAACTGATGCGCTGATTGAGAGTGGGCACCGTAATATAGCCTGTTTGCACGCGCCGCTTGATGTTCATGTTTCTATCGATCGCGTTAACGGATATAAAGCCAGCCTTCAGGCGCATAATATTAAAATGCGCGATGAATGGATTGTTGACGGGGGCTATACCCATGAAACAGCCCTGCTTGCTTCACGAAAATTACTGAGTCAGCAGCCGTTACCCGATGCCGTATTTGCCACCGACAGCTTGAAATTAATGAGCTTATATCGCGTGGCGGCTGAGAAAAATATAACCATCCCGCAACAACTTGCCGTTGTGGGCTACAGTAATGAGCTGTTGTCTTTTATGCTCACGCCCGTTCCTGGGGGAATTGATGTGCCTACCCAGCAGTTGGGTGAACAAAGCTGTAATTTATTATTTAACCTGATTGCGGGTGAGAAAGGATTACAAAATATCACGGTGAGCACACAAATATCGCTGGCCGACTCACTGGTGTAAAAACTGGGGCATACATGCCCCAGTATATTTTAGAATGCGTAGTTCACGCCTATACCAGCATAATGGAATCTGTCGCTTTCGCCTTCGTCGTGATCTTCCCACTCATAGGCATACTCCAGTGACATTGATAAACCATTCTGGAAATCATATGCATACAGTAAACCGAGACGATTGAAATTATGGCCTTCACGTTCCGGATCATCTCGCCAGTCCCAGTTTGACCAGCGATCAAGCCCCAGACGGGTATACGGCGTCAGGGTGGTATTGCCTAAAGACAACGGTAAATATGCACGAATTTCCTGGGTTGAGAACTCACCATTATTGCGCGAATCAGCCAGATTAAAGCCGCGCTCAAGGTAATAGTTGACCGTTAAGCCCACCGTTTCGTTAAACCTGTAATTCAGACCGGTCTCGCTTTCGACACGACTATCGGAGTAGCCAGTAGTATTCAAATCATTAACGAATTGATACATCGACAGCCAACCGCTAAAGCGCAGGTCGTCGGTCAGTTTAACATCCCAGTCCGGCTGAACTTTCCAACGCTGCATATTAGCGGTGTCGTTTCCTGGTTCATTGACATAGTGATAACCGTAATTACGGAAGCCACCGGTCAAACCGAAATTAACATCCTCACTTTCCAGAAATTGATAGCGAATTTCCAGTTCCGGACGATCAAACCAGGTACCACGCTTACCTTCGCTGTAATCAACCGGTCCTTCCTGATAATAGGCCAGCGATATTTTCCATGGCCCATTAGAGGCGTTGAAATAGACGGACGGCTCAGCCAGTCCATCCATATCTTCGCCCTGACCTTCAACGTTTTCTATTTCGTACATAGCACCAATATTAAAGTGCCAGTCATTATTTTCAGCAGCCTGCGCGCAGGCCATTCCTGCGCTCATAATCAGCGCAGTAGCGGACAGTAGGGTTTTCATTATTATTCCTTGTTAAAATACTCGCAAAAATGCCCCAAGGCTTGGGGGGATTTATCCCCCCGGGATTTTATTGAATAGCCACTTCAGTTTCAGCATCAAAGAAATGGCATTTCGCCATATCAAAATGAATAGTGATATTTTCTCCTGCATGATAATCATTCACTGCCCCAGCACGGACCACCAACTCATGCCCCCCAACAATGGTATAAAGCATAAATTCAGCGCCGGTTAATTCTGCAACGCTAATTTTTGCCGATATACTATTTTCGTTATTAAGCTGCGGGTGTATATCTTCAGGACGAATTCCCAGAGTGACCGCCTGATGTTCATAACCCTGCGCTTTTAATTGTGCTAATTTATTTTGTGGAATCGTTAATTTCAGTGTTTCAGTAACAAACTTATCACCATCAATCGCGCCACGAATAAAGTTCATGGCCGGTGAGCCAATAAATCCGGCGACAAACATATTAGCCGGGTGGTTATAAACCGTTTTCGGCGCACCAACCTGCTGAACGATGCCATCTTTCATAATCACAATACGCGTCGCCATAGTCATGGCTTCGGTTTGGTCGTGGGTAACATAGATCATGGTGGTATTGAGTTTCTGATGCAGTTTGCTAATTTCAGCCCGCATCTGAACGCGAAGTTTGGCATCGAGATTCGATAAGGGTTCATCCATCAGGAAGACCCCCGCTTCGCGTACAATCGCACGCCCCAGCGCCACACGCTGACGCTGACCACCGGATAACGCGCCGGGTTTACGCTGCAGATAATCGCGCAGACCAAGGATCTGCGCCGCCCAGTTGACGCGCTCCTCAATCACAGCAGGCGCTATTTTCTGCATTTTCAGACCAAACGCCATGTTGTCATAGACGGTCATGTGTGGGTACAACGCGTAGTTCTGAAAAACCATCGCAATGTTGCGTGATTTCGCCGGCACATCGTTCATCCGTTTACCGTCAATCAGCAAATCGCCGCCGCTGATCTCCTCCAGACCGGCGATCATGCGTAACGTAGTTGACTTCCCGCAGCCGGAAGGTCCAACAAAAACAATAAACTCTTTATCTTCAATTTCCAGATTGAAGTCTTTAACGACGTGTACCTGGTTGTCGTAAATTTTTTGAATGTGTTGCAACGAAAGCTGTGCCATGTTGAATCCTTTACTTGTCGTGTTGCCAGAAAGCCGATAAGCACGGCCACGTCAGAAATTCGGTTGCCGGAAGCAGCAAGTCTGCCCCATTCAGCCCTTTACCGATGCCGACAGAAAGCATGCCGCAGGCGTTGATTGCATCAATTCCCGCTTGTGCATCTTCTATGCCAATACATTGTTGCGGGTCAACGCCAAGACCCGCGCAGGCTGCCAGGAAAATTTCCGGATCCGGTTTCGAGCGGGTGAGCAATGCCGCATCCGCACAAAAATCAAAGCAAGAGCTAAGATTAAGCGCCTGTAAAATAGCCGGGGCATTGCGCGACACAGAGGCCAACCCCACCGGAATCCGTTCTTCCCGCAACGTCATCAACAGCTCACGTATTCCCGGTAATACCGAGTTAACCGTCAGTTGGCGCAAAGAATGGACATACAGTCTGTTTTTTCTCTCGGCCAATTCTGCGCAGGCCTCGGGAGAAAACGCCCCCGCCTTCCCACCATGGTGCAAAATACGCTGTAGTGATTCGCCGCGACTAATCCCTTTCAGGCTGTCATTAAATGCTTCGTCGATCGCAATCCCTATTTCATCGGCTACCTGCCGCCAGGCCAGAAAATGCAGATGCGCGGTATCGGTAATCACGCCATCCAAATCAAAAATGATGGCCTGTGGTTTGAGTATCATTCATCGCCCCTTTCTGTGGTAGCGGTCCCATAAGTGGGCGAAATAATGGCATCATTGCGGATTACGGTTTCCCCCTGCACGGAGACCTTTTCACCATTGACCCAAAGGACAATCTACTCAGTGCTGTTAATACGGATTTCAGCCGCATTAATGATTACCTGCATATCGATGCCCTGCCAGCGCAGCGGGAAAGACAGCGTTTGCCAATGAGTCGGTAAGGCAGGAGCAAGGTGTAACTCCCCGTGGCGAATATTCACGCCGGCAAAACCCTGGATTGCACCCAGCCAGATGGCGCCCGTTGCCGCAGCATGAATGCCGTCATCGCAGCTATGTGGGTCCTCCCCGAGATCGATAAGCGATCCTTCACGCCAGAACCGATAGCCCTGTGCCGGATCACCGCAACGCGCTGCCACAATCCCGTGGATCGCTTTACTCAACGAGGAGTCATGAATTGTGCGCGGCTCGTAAAAGCGCAAGTTTGCCAGACAGGTTTGCGGGCAAAATTGTTCCGGTAACATGTAGGTCAGCATCACCACATCGGCCTGTTTGAGAATTTGCATCTCATTGACTTCTGCACGGGAGTAATCGAGCAAAATCGTCTGCTTGCCCGCTTTGGCTTTGTACTGCGACAGATCGATAGCCGGTTTGCTCAGGAAGGTATCGTCCTGAGGTAGCACGCCATCGGGCTGAACTTCCGGTCGCCAGAGATGCTGTAAAAAATACTCTGCGCGGTGAATAAACGTCTCATCACCGCAGCCCAACCGACGGGCAAAACCCAGCGCCTGTTCGACGTTGTACCAGGCCATGTAGTTGGTGAACGCGTTGTTGTTCACATGCTCAGTGTATTCATCCGGGCCAATCACATCGTGGATCTCTAAACGATCATTAACCATGACCGCCCTGCTGATCCAGAACTTCGCCGTTTCCAGCAGCAACGTCATTCCCTCACGGGACATGAAGTTTAGATCCCCTGAGGCATGCCAGTAATTGATTACCGCCCAGGCAATATCCGCCACGAGGTGATGTTCAGCCTGCGCGGAGGCCACTTTCTGACGCAGTCCGGTACGGATGTTGATCGCCGCAAATTCAGGCGTTTCCTCATCACCGCTGCGAGCGCTTTCCCAAGGGAAAAGCGCTCCCTGCCAACCGTTACGGCGGGCTTTCTCACGCGCCCCCGACAGATTATGCCAGCGGTAACGCAACAAACTTCTCGCGGTTTTCGGCTCGGTAAAGAGATGAAACGGTAACAGAAAGACCTCGGTATCCCAGAATATGTGGCCTTTATACCCTTCCCCCGTCAAACCTTTGGCCGCAATACTGCTGCGCTCATCGTGGTCAGGAGTCATCACACGCAGATGATAGAGCGCATAGTCCAGCGCTCGCTGATCGCTGGCATCAGTGCTGGTGACCTGAACGCGACGATTTTGCCACCAGGCATGCCAGTTAGCAGCCGACTCCGCCAGCAGAGCGTCATAACCCTGCTGCGCGCACGCTTCCAGGTTGCGCAGCGACTGGCGTCCCCAGGTTTCAAGCGACAGGCTGCGTTCGCTCGCCCAGTCTACCCAGCTAATTTTTGTCAGCGTGACGCGCTGTCCGGCTTTCGCCTGCACGCTGTTGTGTTGTAACAACCGACGTTCTTTCGCCGTGAAGCAGCGCTGCGCTGCACCATCTACATCGCAATACGTGGTGATAGCGATATCATTACGATTGTCCTGGGTGGTGTAAATCCCTTGCATAAGATGCTGGCCAAAGACCCGGACCTGCGTTTCATCCAAATGCTGACGACCATGATTGGTCATCGTGGCGTCAATTCCGGTCGAGATACCAATGCTGGCATCGCCGTCCAGTGGCGTGACGACAACTTCCATAGCAAACAGCGGCAGTTTTTGTGCCGAGACAAATCGCCGGCTCTCAATGGCAAAACGCGCCCCGCCAGACGCACGCCAGGTAAGCGCACGGCGTAATTCCCCACTGGCAAAATCCAGTTCACGTTGCCAGCTTTCGATAACGCCGCTGGTGAGCGAGAAAATCTCACCATTGAGTGAAATCTCCACCCCCACCACATCAGGCAGATTAACCAGTTCATTAATCTCGCCTTTCCCTGCCCGGTGATACAGTCCTGCAAGGTACATGCCGCGAGTTTGTAAGGTGTAGGCTTCCTCGTGGCTGGCGCGAATCCCCATATAACCGTTACCGGTCGTCATGAGGGACGCATATTTATTCAGGTTGTGTGGGCAAAAAGCCGGTTCAGTTAGCATTACTGGCCTCGTCATAAGTCTACGTAGGTCCCTGTTTCAGCCGATTGATACAGTGCGGCAACCAGTTGTTGAATAACGACGCCTTGCTCTGCGTCGGCAATAGTGACAGGCTCGCCCTGGACATGATTCACAAAAGCTTCCATGCTGCGATAATGACGATTGTCATCGGCCATTTCGCGCTGAAGCAGTACGTCAAGCGTACCCTCACGATCGGTATAAACCTGAGCCGGGAATAACGTCGCCCCTGCCAGATCGCCGCAGAAATTAACGTTCATAATCGATTGTTCCGGGATATTCAGCGCAAAAGAGGTTTCCAGTCGCAGGATACCGCCGTTATGAAATTCAATCGTCCCGAACAGAGAATCCTCCACGGTATACGTCTCGGGATCCCATTTCCCAAACTGGCCGCTGTTTTTACGCGTGCCAATGCGTTGATAACTGTGTGCGTTAACGCGCTTTACTGCCGGAAACCCCAGCACATACATGGCGGCATCAAGCATATGGATGCCGAGATCAATCAGCGGCCCGCCGCCCTGCAGTTCTTTGTTGGTAAATACCCCCCAGCCGGGCACGCCGCAGCGGCGCAAAGCGCGGACATTGGTGACATAGATTTCACCCAGCACGCCGGCCATCACCTGCTCACGAAGCAGCTGCGTATCCAGTGCGAAACGATGATGAAAATCATAAGCCAGAACTTTCCCCCTTCGACGCGCCGTGTTACACATTTCCAGCGCCTCGGCTGGCGTCATCGCCGGAGGTTTCTCACACATCACATGGCATCCGGCGTTCAGCGCCAACATGGTGTGTTCATAATGAAAACGATTGGGTGAACAGATGCTGACGATATCTGGCTTAGCCTCGCGTAGCATCGTCTGAGGATCGTCCCAAACCTGCGGATTGCCGTATTTCTCTGCCAACGCCTGCGCCTGTGACAGGCGGCTGTCACAGACAGCCACCAGTTCCAGATCGTTGCGGGTGCAGTAGTACGAAGCATGAACTTTATCCGCCACCTGCCCGGCGCCGATAATGGCGATGCGTAGCGGAGAGCTTGTCAGTGCACTTTTCACAGAAATCCTCTTAGCAGGTACGCAGCCAGGCCAGTGACTGACGGTACGCTTCCGGCAGGTTCTCTGCCCGTACACGCCCTTCGTACACGACGTAACCCTGATAATTATCTTCACGCAACTGATCAAACAGCGCAGTGAAATCCAGCGTACCGCTCCCCGGCTGATAACGGTGGTTATCCGCAATATGGACGTGTCCCAGCAGATCGCGATTGTCATGCAGCGCCTGAGCCATATCGTCTTCTTCGATATTCATATGGTAAAAATCACCAATGATTTGCACATGCTTCAGGTTGTTTTCCACGATATAGCGACGGGCATCCGCCAGGGTGTTGATCATATGATCCTGATAGCGATTAAGCGGCTCCAGATACACCACCGTCCCCGTACGCTCGGCAACTTTATCGAGATAAATCAATGAATCACTTACTGCTTTACGATCACCCGCCAGGCTGCGCGGAGAGGTCATCGGCAGTAAGCGGAAGGTAAACATGCCCCATGCAGCGGGTACAATAATGCCCTGCCCACCGACTTCGGCCAGCGCTTCGAGAATGCGGGTAATCTGCTGTAAGCCATTCAAACGACGCTCTTCGATAAAATCACCGATCCAACCGTCATATCCTCCACAGGCGGTGGTGACGGGCAGGCCTGTTTCTTTGATTGCTGCTTTCACTTCTGCCAGGTTGTTAACCAGCAGCTTGCCGTCAATTTCAAAACCGTCAAACCCCATCTCTTTGATGTAACGGAATTTCTCGAGAATATTTTCCGGAAAAAAAGCCTGGTTCTGTGTTCCAATTTTCATCTTCTGCATTCCTTAATTAAAACGTCACGCCCATTTTGATGCTCTTTTCCGGATGGCGATCGACATACTGCATATAGCTTTCCGGGCTGCTGGCAAATGTTACTACCGGGTCAATAAGTTCTTCACAGTTCAGGTAACCGTTCATCAACAGTTCCCAACAGGTCTCCTCAATACGCTTGCGGCTCCAGCGCGGATAATCCGGATTTGGCTCACTGCAGGCACGAGAGAAGACAATTTTGGCGTTGTTGAAGTGCGCTTCACGCCCCAGGTTGAAGCCTTCAGCAAAAGGTTTCGCGAAAGCAACATAGGAGATGGTTCCACCATAGGCCAGACCGCGTAACGCCGATTGCAACGCATCCGCATAGCCGCTGGTTTCGATAATCACATCCGCGCCCTGCTTGCCGGTCAGCTTCTTAATTTCCATGCCGACATCGGTGCCAATAGGATTCAGACAGAAATCCGCGCCATGACGACGCGCGATATCGCAACGATGGGCAATCGGATCCACGCCAATGACCACCGAGGCTCCCGCTTTCTTAGCCAGTTGGACGGCAATCTGGCCAATCGCCCCTAAGCCGACGATGACAACAAAATCGCCGACACGCACATTGGCGTCGCGCACGCCACTCATGGCGAACTGTGCCGGGTCATAGCACACGGCATTTTTCCACGAACTACCTTCCGGCATTTTGCGCAGTTTGTAGTTGTTTACCGCATTAAAGAAAACCGTTTCTGCCAGTGGGCCGTAGCCGCAAACTGAATCGCCAACGGCGTATTCGGTCACATCGCTGCCACACTCAATAACATCGCCCACCACCATGTTGCCAAGCTGGAACTTGCCGAATTCAATCCCGCGCGGCGCCCCTTCCGGACGCGGCATGAACATTTGCCATTCGCCGTTGAAATCTTCGTCAATAAACGGACTGGCAGCGCGAAAATCGACCACTTCCGTGCCATGTTTTGGCGCACCAAAGCGAACGCGAACTTTCACTTCATTGGCGGATACAGCTCTGTCTTCATATTCCACCAGCGCCGCAACACGCGGTTCTGTGGCAACTAACTTCTTCATTTACAACTCCTTAATTAAACTGGCCGCTTAGCCTTTCACGCCGCCTGCGGTCAAACCACTTTTAATAAAACGTTCGGAAAGCGCATACATAATGACAACCGGCAATGCGGTGACTAACGATGCCGCCATCATGCGTCCCCAGATATAGTCAGGCGTACTGAACAGCGCGTTCAGACCGACCGGTAAGGTAAAATTGCTGGCGCTGGAGAGGAAAATCGAGGCAAACAGATAGTCATTCCACGCCACCATAAAGCAGTACACAAAGACCGAAACCAGACCGGACATCGCCAACGGCACGGTAATGCGAAAGATGATCTGCAGACGGTTCAATCCATCCATCATCGCGGCTTCTTCTATTTCATCCGGAATGGTGTCGAAGTAGCTTTTCAGCATGAACACCGCGGTCGGCAGCGTCTGGGTGACCATGGTGATAATCAACGCCATTTCGGTGTCATAGATGCCAAGTGCCGTAATGATTTTGAATAGCGGCACCACCAGCAGGATCCCCGAAAACATGTACACAGTGTAAAAGCTGGCATTGATGGTCATTCGCCCTTTAAAACGCAGGCGGGAAAGCGCATACGCTCCGAGCACGCCGAGAAACACCGCCACCACCGAAGAAGTGACCGATACCACCAGGCTATTACGGAAGTAGTCAACAAACGGGAAAATCATCGGGTTGAAGATGTCGATGTAATGTTCCAGCGTCCATTGCTGCGGTAACAGCGTCGGATGTAGCGAGATCGCCTCTTTGGCGCTTTTAAATGAGGTCATCAGCATCACAAAAAATGGGAATAGCGTGATGCCCAGGAAGACAATTAATCCACAGTAAAAGCCGATGCGGCCAAGTGTGCGCTTATTTGTTGCCATTGAGGTTCACCCGTTTTCTGGTCAGCAGGATAACAGCGAAAATAATGACGAAGAGGACGACAGAAATAGCGGCCGCTTTGCCTAAGTCGTTAAATGCAAACGCTGTTTTATAGAGATAGACCCCGAGAATATCGACTTTAGTGGTCAGCAGATAAACATCGGCGAACATGTAAAACATCCAGATCGTGCGCAGCGTGACCACGGTTGCCAGCACCGGCATAATCGCTGGCAGCGTGACGATACGAAACCGTTGCCAGGCATTCGCGCCGTCCATTTCTGCCGCCTCATACAACGATTTATCAATCGTCTGTAAAATCGCCAGAAACGAGATAAAGGCATACGGAAAGTAGCGCCAGATGGCGAACAGCACGACCAGCGCGAAGCTGCTGCCGGGATTGTCGAACCACAGCGGTTCCTGATCGTAGAGATGCAACAGATCCACGCCGAGGTAGTTCACAATGCCGTAGCCGTTGTTGAACATGTATTTCCAGGCAAACACCAGCGAAATTGATGGCGTCACGTAAGAGAGGATGACCAGTGAGCGCGCCGTTTTCCGCAGACGAAACTCACGGTTAAAAAACATCGCCACGCCCAGCCCCAGTACCGTGCTTCCTGCCACAACCAGCGCGGTATACCAGACCGTCATCCACAGCGAATGCCAGAATCCGGGATCGGATAAGATACGGATATAGTTGCTCACCCCGACAAACGTAGACTCAATTTGCGGATTCAGCGGCAGTCGCATAAAGCTGATTTCGATGTTAGATATCATCGGCCACGCCACTAAACCGCCCAGCAACAGCAAGCTGGGCGCCAGCAGCAGCATGGCGAATGGCATATCAGATCGACCTGAAAAGAACTTATTCATCACGGCTTTCCATTTCCCCATTAGCGCTGTTCAACGAGGTCATCCAGTTTTTTCTGGCTCGCTTCAATCGTGGTGACGAGGTCGGCTTTGCCTACCGTCACGTTGTGCACCATTGAGCTCACAACACCGGAGCCTGTGACGTCGCCCATGCGGGTGAAGTTCTTATCGCCGACGGCACCAAACACCTGGATATTCGGCAGTTCGGCAATCAGCTGATCGGGTAATTCACCCAGCGCTTTGATGACAGTGTTATCTTTCCACGTCGGGGTATTCACCACCGCTTTGTTGACCGGCAGCGCCGCCCCTGGCGACATCATGACCCAGTCCGCGATGTTGTCGGCCTGCTCCATAAAGGTGACAAATTTCTCTGCCGCTTCTGTCTCTTCAGACTTTTGACCCGCGGTAATGGTTAACGACGTCAGCATGCCGTAAACAGCGGAGTTTTTTTCCGTCGGCACCATAAAACCCACATTTTTAGGGTCACCCTCTTTAATCACCGCCGGGAGGATATAGGTGGAATAAATCGCCATCGGCGCCGTGCCGTTCATGAACGCGTCTTTGACTTCCATGATGTCGTTTGAGCCCGGCATGGTGTTCATTGCCAATTGGCGGTAATACTGCAGCGCCTGCGCCATTTCAGGTGTGTTGAGCGTTATCTTTCCTTGCGCATCAAAAACGTTGGCCTGGTTTGAGAGCGCGAACTGGGAAAATGACTGTTCGGTCAAAACGCTTTCCGCCGTGGGCAGCGCAATACCATATTTCTTACTACCAGGATTGTTTAGCTTCTGCGCCACGCTCAGCAGTTGTTGCCAGTCTTTTGGCTCTTCCAGCCCAGCTTTTGCCAGCACATCTTTGCGATACCAGATCCCGCCAATCCAGGCGCTAACCGGAACCCCGGTCCAGGCAGTACCGTCTTCAGTACGCACAATACGCAGCACGCCATCATAAAAAGTACCTTCACCTACGGCGTTGATGACCTGCGCTACGGCTTTACGATCGATAAGTGATTCTTTATCCATAACTTTCGCGTAGTCATGGCTGGTTTCAATGACTTCAGGCAGTGAACCACTCCGCGCCAGGGTAATGACCTTGGTGTTGTACGCATCTTCTTCTACAGGAACCTGTTTGACACTGATCCCCGGGTTCTCTTTTTCAAAACGCTCAATCAGTTTTGCAATAACCGCCTGCCGCTCCTGTTCAACAGAAGAGTGCATAAATTCAATCGCAACAGAGGACGTTTTATCATCCTTACACCCAGAAACCAGGGCGCAGGAAACCAGTGCTGAAATCAGCACAATTTTAGTTTTAAGCATGAAATGTTCCTTTTTATTACTTAACCCACATGACCTGCCAGGCGTTCAACGTTAATTCTTTACCTGAAATAGTTTTACCGCTAATCAAATCAAATCCATTTTCAACATCAATACTAATGGTTTGCGTATGACCGCTGACATTAAATAATCCGGTAATTTTTTCGCCTGTTTCCGCCGTACGTTTAATTTGCATTACAGCCGGTGTAACACTGCTAATCTGAAAATCACTATCAGGGTGAAATGCTTTATTACTACGACGTATTACAATTAATCGGGATAATTCATGATAAATAGCGTGGCGCAAACTGGTTTCATCTGCCAGCTCCATTTCGATTTGGCTTATTTGATATTTTTTGCGGTTGATCGCACGGTTATAACCTAGCGCCTCGACACCTTTATAATCATTGCGTGACCCAAGAATGCTTTGAATGTAAACCGCAGGTACCCCCGGAAAACTCAGCAAAATGGCATGTGCGAGAATAAAGCGGGAAAAACGTTCGGCATCACTACAATTGCCTGGCGTTAGTGCGTCCATATATGTGACGTTAATTTCATACGGACTGCGACTACCATCAGGGTTATTTTTCCAGTTAACCAGCGCGCCTTCCTGTTGTAATTCCGTCACCAGGCGCACGATCTCGTCTTCAGGTAACAAACCACGTAATGGGTTGAGACCAATACCGTCATGCGATGCGAGGAAATTAAACCAGGTGGTCTCACTGGACGGCAGTTCCAGTGATTGCGCCCACTGGCACAAGGTTGAGGTATCCTGGCGTTGTACCGCATGCAGCACCAGCGGAGGTAACGAGAACTGGTACACCATATGCGCTTCATCACGGCCATTTCCGTAGTAGGACACATTATCCTTATGCGGAACGTTTGTTTCAGTAATAATCGCCGTACCAGGCGCCACGCAGTCAGCAATAGCGCGAAATAGTTTGATAAGCTGATGCGTTTTTTCCAGGTGAATACAGGTCGTTCCTGGCTCTTTCCACATAAAGCCAACCGCATCCAGGCGGACATAATCAGCGCCCTGCTCAAGATAACTCAATAGCACATCGACCATCGCCAGTAACACTATCGGGTTGGCATAGTTGAGATCGATCTGGTCGTCACTGAACGTCGTCCATAAATAGCGTACGGTGTTATCTTTCAGCGTAAAAGGCGTCAGTAACGGTAATGCGCGTGGACGCGTTACGTTGCTCAGGTCCGTATCAGGATCCATCGCAATAAAGAAATCTTCATAACCGTCAAGCTGTTGCAAATAGTTATTAAACCATTCGCTTTTCGCTGACATATGGTTACAAACAAAATCAAACATCAGTCGACTGGATTTACCCAATTGCTTAATATCATTCCAGTCACCGGTTTCTTCAGCAACCTGATGGTAATTAATTACGGAAAAACCATCATCCGATGACCACGGATAAAACGGCAACAGATGCACATGAGAAAATGTCGACTTAAGCCATTCATTATAAAACTGATTAAACATCGGCAGTGGTTTTTTGCCTGCCCCGTGGAATTGATCGGCGTAGGTAATAAGAACTACATCGCCCTCGTCCCAATGCGCTTTACGGATTTTTTTAATTAATCCCTGTGATTTCTCTAAACGTGCAATCAGCGCTTCATAGTGGCATGAAGTAAACGTATCACCATAAACTTCTGCCAGGCATTTTTGGATTTTTTGGTTCACCTTCAATTCTCGTGGTAGCGGTCCCATGAATCAAGAGACTACTCTGCGGGAAATAAGCTGTCAATCGGCTGAGGTGGCCAGGAGGGGGATAATAAAAGAATTTTGGCAGCCAAAAAATCGTATTTGTGAGCTGCCGCAAATTAACAGTGGGAATGTTGATTAATTGTTGCTTGCTTTTGCTGAATCGGATATCAGCGTTGATTACCTGAATAGCGTTTCGATAATTTTGCCGCTGCCCGACTCAAAACCGGCTCCAGGACCAACGCCAGCAGCATTTTAAGCGGGCGTCGGGCGACGGACTTCACCGCCCACCCTGCTACCCCCGCCGGGCCGTAACGAAGCGCAGTTAAAAGCACCAGCTTACCTGCTATTTTAAAGCCCGGCTTAACCCTTTGCCCGGCACGTTGCCAGCGATTGTTCATTTCTATCCTCACAATTGGCGGAAACGGCTGCGCAATGAAAAGGTATCAGAGGTGACATAACGCTCCATTTCACGCAAACGCTTTTCACTTGCCGCCAGCTCGCGATCGACGGCATCCAACAGCTCGCCGCTTGATGGCTGCTGCTCACCGGAAACCACATTGTCCGGCATCGGGTCCAACACAAACGTCAGCACGATGTAAGCGACGAAGGTGAAAAAGGCCAGACCAAAAAAGACGGACAACACCACCAGGATCCGCACCAGCTTCACAGGCACATCGAGATAATGCGCTATACCTGCGCAAACCCCCTTCACCATGCCCTGTTGCGGAATACGCCACAGTTTTTTGTTCAGATTAACGCCTCCCATTAGCGGTCCCTCCAGTTTGGGTGTTCAGCATCAAGGATGTCTTCCAGCGCCTGAATGCGCTCGCGCATCCGCTGTGCGTCATCGTTGAGTTCTACCAGACGTTG
This sequence comes from Citrobacter sp. Cb004, assembly GCF_030337065.1. NCBI lineage: Bacteria > Pseudomonadati > Pseudomonadota > Gammaproteobacteria > Enterobacterales > Enterobacteriaceae > Citrobacter > Citrobacter sp. Cb004. The sequence continues at coordinate 43,657 of NZ_JAOWCH010000068.1, forward strand.
CTGTTCACTTTGCGCCAGTTCGCCACGACTGGAACGGTTGCTGTAATGCAGCCAGAGCCAAATCGGTAAAACGAACAACACAAAGATGGTTAATGGGATAGCCAGAAATAGCGCGCTCATGAGTACTCCTTACAGGTGATGAGCGGCGGCGCGTTCGGGCGCCGCCAGATGTTATTATTGCTTATCTTGCTGCATTTTGGCTTTAAGTTGCGCCAGCTGCTCGCTGATTTCATCATCTGCTTTCAGGTCAGCAAATTGCTGATCCAGAGACTGCTGTTTACCGAAGTTATGGCTTTCAGCCTCAGCTTCCATCTGATCGATACGACGCTCGAAAGATTCAAAGCGTGCCATCGCTTCATCCAGCTTACCGCTGTCCAGTTGACGACGAACATCACGCGAAGAGCTCGCAGCCTGATGGCGCAGCATCAATGCCTGCTGACGAGCACGGGTTTCACTGAGTTTATTTTCCAGCTCACCGATCTCTTTTTTCATTCGCGCCAGCGTATCGTCAACCAGCGTCACCTCATGCTCCAGAGAAGCAATCAGATCAGTCAGTTTCTGTTTTTCGATTAAGGCAGAACGCGCCAAATCTTCTTTCTCTTTACGCAGCGCCAGCTCGGCTTTTTCTTGCCACTCTGCCTGTTGTGCGCTCGCCAGTTCGATACGGCGAGATAATTGTTTCTTTTCTGCCAGAGCGCGTGCGGAGTTTGAGCGCACCTCAACCAGCGTGTCTTCCATTTCCTGGATCATTAACCGCACCAGCTTCTGCGGATCTTCAGCCTTTTCCAGCAACGCATTAATGTTGGCGTTCACGATGTCGGCAAAACGAGAAAAAATACCCATAATGTAATCCTCACTTACTGTTCTGATATCGGGCTATGCCCTGCTGTTTTCGTAATGCACTTGGCGTGCCAACTTTTTAAACAATTGATTTTAATGTAAATATCTAATTTTACCTGACGGGAGAATTAGGGTAAATTGGTGAATAACACTAACAAGTGGTGAATTTCATCATGGCAGGATACAAAGACAATATTCTGGGCGAAGCGAACAGCTTTATTGAAGTGCTGGAACAGGTTTCTCATCTGGCGCCGCTGGATAAACCTGTACTGGTTATCGGTGAGCGAGGTACGGGGAAAGAGCTTATTGCCAACCGCCTGCACTACCTCTCCAGCCGTTGGCAGGGCCCATTTATTTCGCTTAACTGCGCGGCCCTCAACGAGAACTTACTTGATTCCGAACTGTTTGGTCACGAAGCCGGTGCGTTTACCGGTGCGCAAAAACGCCATCCGGGACGTTTCGAACGCGCCGACGGCGGCACGCTGTTTCTTGATGAACTGGCGACCGCGCCAATGTTGGTACAGGAAAAACTGCTGCGCGTAATTGAGTATGGCGAGCTGGAACGCGTCGGCGGCAGCCAGCCCTTGCAGGTTAACGTGCGACTGGTCTGCGCGACCAATGCCGACCTGCCACGTATGGTCAGCGAAGGCACTTTCCGCGCGGACCTGCTGGATCGTCTGGCCTTTGACGTGGTGCAACTTCCCCCACTACGCGAGCGTCAAAGCGACATCATGTTAATGGCCGAACACTTTGCCATTCAGATGTGCCGCGAGATCGGGTTACCGCTTTTTCCGGGATTTAGCGCCGAGGCCAGAGAAACCCTCCTCCATTACCGTTGGCCGGGTAATATTCGTGAACTGAAAAACGTCGTGGAGCGCTCCGTTTACCGGCATGGTACCAGCGATTACCCGCTGGATGAGATCATCATTGACCCCTTCCGCCGCCACGTTGCGCAGCCACAGGCAGCACCACCAAAGCAGACATCTGTAGCATTACCGCTGGATCTGCGTGAATTCCAGCAGCAACAAGAGAAAGACTTTCTACAAACCAGCTTGCAGCAGGCGAAATTTAATCAGAAAAAAGCCGCTGAATTACTGGGTCTGACTTACCATCAGCTACGCGCGTTGCTTAAGAAACACCAGATCTAATACGCATTTGCAGGTGTCATACTGGCGGGTTTGACGCATAACGTCATAAGGTTTACCATGGCGTCATTACTGTATAAAAACACAGGCATAGATATGACTCTGGCATTAGTTGGCGAAAAAATTGACAGAAATCGCTTCACTGGTGAGAAAGTTGAAAATAGTACATTTTTTAACTGCGATTTTTCAGGTGCCGACCTGAGCGGCACTGAATTTATCGGCTGCCAGTTCTATGATCGCGAAAGTCAGAAAGGATGCAATTTTAGTCGCGCAATGCTGAGAGATGCCATTTTCAAAAGCTGTGATTTATCAATGGCAGATTTCCGCAACGTCAGCGCATTGGGCATTGAAATTCGCCACTGCCGCGCACAAGGCGCAGATTTCCGCGGTGCAAGCTTTATGAATATGATCACCACGCGCACCTGGTTTTGCAGCGCATATATCACTAATACCAATCTAAGCTACGCCAATTTTTCGAAAGTCGTGTTGGAAAAGTGTGAGCTATGGGAAAACCGCTGGATGGGGACTCAGGTACTGGGTGCGACGTTCAGTGGTTCAGATCTCTCCGGCGGCGAGTTTTCGACTTTCGACTGGCGAGCAGCAAACTTCACACATTGCGATCTGACCAATTCGGAGTTAGGTGACTTAGATATTCGGGGTGTTGATTTACAAGGCGTTAAGTTAGACAACTACCAGGCATCGTTGCTCATGGAGCGGCTTGGCATCGCTGTGATTGGTTAGCTCAGCGTTTACACCGGGAGATGCGTTTGACGATTTACTTTTAACCAGTACGACTCCTGGCAAGCATTGTGAAATGTTTTCTCCAGTGGACGAATATCCTGACCTGCCGCATCAACGACATGCCATCTAATGCTGCATTCTGGACAGGAACTTGATGAATATATAACCAATTCATTTTCGCGAGAACAACGAATAACCACTCCCGAATCATGAAGCCATGTCTTATTTATAATCTCAACTTCAGCCATGTCATCCCGTTTACTGACATCCTCAATACAAATAACATTTTTGCCTATTTTTATAGCATTGACGTAATCCGCTAAGTTGCTCATTTATTAAATATTCCCTTTGATTCGTACACTAACGCATTGTAATCGCTTATGCATTTTGTCACAGCGAGGAAACCGTAACAAATTACGCCAACTGTCCACATCCTGCACCGCGTTTATAGCGAGTCAGATGGGTCATGAAAATGCTAAGATAGTTAACAGAGTAAATTCAAAGTGGATAGCGGGTATGAAGGGTGACCCTGTCGCGATGTTGAATTCGCGGTTATCACCTTACGGCCCCCAAACACAAACGGTAATGGCAAATGTCATTAAATATTAGTAAGATAGCCTCTTTATTTATAATCCTTTAAAATTATGCGCCTGGTTTTATCATCTCTGATCGTGATGGCTGGATTTCTGAGTGGTCAGGCTGCTGCCGCGCCTGAACAGGCTTCGCATGCTGATATTCGTGACAGCGGCTTTGTCTATTGCGTTAGCGGGCAGGTCAATACGTTCAACCCGCAAAAAGCGAGCAGCGGTCTTATCGTCGACACCCTGGCAGCCCAGCTGTATGACCGACTGCTCGATGTCGATCCGTACACCTATCGACTGGTGCCTGAGCTGGCTGAAAGCTGGGAGGTGCTGGATAACGGCGCAACCTACCGCTTCCATCTGCGTCGTGACGTCCAGTTTCAGAAGACGGCCTGGTTCACCCCCACCCGCAAACTGAATGCAGACGACGTGGTGTTTACCTTCGAGCGCATCTTTGATCGCCAGCATCCGTGGCACAATGTAAACGGTAGCAGTTTCCCCTACTTCGACAGCCTACAGTTCGCCGATAACGTCCAAAGCGTACGCAAGCTGGACAACAACACCGTTGAGTTCCGCTTAACTCAGCCCGACGCCTCCTTCATGTGGCACCTCGCCACGCATTATGCCTCCGTGATGTCAGCAGAATATGCGGCTAAATTGGCAAAACAGGATCGTCAGGAGCTGCTCGACAGACAACCCGTCGGCACCGGACCGTACCAGCTTTCGGAGAATCGCGCAGGGCAATATGTTCGACTGCAGCGCCATGAAAAATTCTGGCGTGGTACTCCTCTGATGCCGCAGGTGGTTGTGGACCTCGGCTCTGGCGGCACCGGACGTCTATCAAAACTCCTGACCGGTGAGTGTGATGTTCTGGCCTGGCCTGCCGCCAGTCAGCTCAGCATTTTGCGTGATGACCCGCGCCTGCGTCTGACCCTGCGCCCGGGGATGAACATCGCCTATCTGGCATTCAACACCAATAAACCACCGATGGATAATCCCGCCGTGCGGCATGCGCTGGCGCTGGCCATCAATAACCAACGGCTGATGCAGTCCATCTACTACGGGACGGCGGAAACCGCAGCATCTATTTTGCCTCGCGCCTCGTGGGCTTATGACAACGAAGCTAAAATTACAGAGTACAATCCGGCAAAATCGCGCGAGCAGTTAAAAGCACTGGGGCTGGAGAACCTGACATTACAGCTTTGGGTACCCACCAGTTCTCAGGCCTGGAACCCCAGTCCACTGAAAACCGCCGAGCTGATTCAGGCTGACATGGCTCAGGTGGGTGTGAAAGTTAAAATCATTCCGGTAGAAGGTCGTTTTCAGGAGGCGCGATTAATGGATATGAACCATGATCTAACGTTATCCGGTTGGGCGACGGACAGTAACGATCCTGACAGTTTTTTCCGACCGTTGCTAAGCTGCGCCGCCATCAACTCGCAGACTAACTTCGCACACTGGTGTAATCCGGAATTTGACAGTGTTCTGCGCAAAGCCCTCTCTTCGCAGCAACTCTCATCGCGAATTGATGCCTATGACGAAGCGCAAAATATTCTCGCGAAAGAGTTACCGATCCTGCCGCTGGCCTCTTCACTGCGTCTACAGGCTTATCGTTACGATATCAAAGGACTGGTGTTGAGTCCGTTCGGCAATGCATCTTTTGCCGGGGTTTCCAGGGAAAAGAAAGATGAGGTGAAAAAGCCATGATTATCTTCACCCTGCGTCGTTTTTTATTGCTGCTGGTCACCCTCTTCTTCCTGACCTTTATTGGATTCAGCCTGAGCTACTTCACGCCTCATGCGCCGTTACAGGGCGCATCGCTGTGGAACGCCTGGGTATTCTGGTTCAATGGCCTCATTCACTGGGATTTTGGTGTATCCAGTATTAACGGTCAGTTGATTTCAGAACAGTTGAAGGAGGTGTTACCGGCGACGATGGAACTGTGCATTCTGGCCTTTGGTTTTGCGCTGATGGTTGGGATCCCCGTTGGTATGCTGGCAGGCATCACGCGGAACAAATGGCAGGACCGCTGCATCAGCGCCTTAGCGTTGATGGGCTTTTCCATTCCGGTTTTTTGGCTGGCGCTGTTGCTGACGTTGCTCTTCTCACTGACTCTCGGCTGGCTTCCCGTTTCGGGACGCTTTGATCTTCTCTATGAAGTGAAGCCCGTTACCGGATTTGCCATTATTGATGCGTGGATCTCCGACTCGCCCTGGCGCGATGAAATGCTGGTCAGCGCAATCCGTCACATGGTGCTTCCGGTGTTGACGCTTTCCGTCGCCCCTACCACGGAAGTTATTCGCCTGATGCGAATCAGCACCATTGAGGTCTTTGATCAAAACTATGTTAAAGCGGCCGCCACGCGCGGTCTGTCACGCTTAACCATTCTGCGCCGTCACGTTCTGCACAACGCCCTTCCTCCGGTGATCCCGCGTCTGGGCTTACAGTTTTCCACCATGCTGACGCTGGCGATGATCACCGAGATGGTCTTTAGCTGGCCAGGTCTTGGCCGTTGGCTGATTAACGCAATTCGCCAGCAGGATTACGCGGCAATTTCGGCGGGCGTCATGGTGATTGGCTCACTGGTTATCATCGTTAACGTCATCTCTGATATTTTGGGTGCTATGGCTAACCCTCTGAAACATAAGGAATGGTATGCCTTACGATAGCGTCTACAGCGAAAAGCGTCCGCCGGGTACGCTGCGCACCGCATGGCGCAATTTTTACGGCGATGCGACTGCGATGATCGGCCTGTATGGCTGCGCAGGATTGGCGATTCTGTGTATTTTTGGTGGTTGGTTTGCCCCTTATGGCATCGACCAGCAATTTCTCGGCTATCAGCTTTTACCGCCGTCATGGTCGCGCTATGGCGAAGTCTCATTTTTCCTCGGAACTGACGATCTCGGGCGTGACGTGCTAAGTCGCCTGCTCAGCGGCGCGGCCCCAACCGTTGGCGGCGCGTTTGTCGTCACCCTCGCCGCCACACTATGTGGCCTGTTCCTGGGCGTGGTTGCCGGCGCAACGCACGGTTTGCGCTCCGCGGTGCTGAACCACATTCTGGACACCCTGCTCTCGATCCCTTCGCTGCTGTTGGCGATTATTGTGGTGGCCTTTGCCGGACCGCATCTGACACACGCGATGTTTGCCGTCTGGCTGGCGCTGCTGCCGCGCATGGTACGCTCCGTCTACAGCATGGTGCATGACGAGCTGGAAAAAGAGTACGTTATCGCCGCTCGCCTGGACGGCGCAACCACGCTCAATATCCTGTGGTTCGCCGTTCTGCCCAATATTACCGCCGGACTTATCACTGAAATCACCCGTGCGCTGTCGATGGCGATTCTGGACATCGCCGCGCTGGGTTTTCTCGACCTTGGCGCACAGTTGCCGTCACCAGAATGGGGAGCCATGCTTGGCGACGCGCTCGAGCTGATTTATGTCGCACCGTGGACGGTTATGCTGCCAGGTGCGGCGATTATGATAAGCGTGCTGCTGGTTAACCTGCTGGGTGATGGCGTGCGCCGGGCAATTATTGCGGGGGTGGAATAATGCCATTACTGGATATCCGCAACCTGACCATTGAATTCAGAACCGGCGACGACTGGGTGAAGGCGGTTGATCGCGTCAGCATGACCCTCAATGAAGGTGAAATCCGCGGACTGGTTGGCGAGTCTGGATCGGGCAAGAGCCTGATCGCCAAGGCCATTTGCGGCGTCGCTAAAGATAACTGGCGCGTAACCGCAGACCGCATGCGCTTTGATGATATCGATCTGTTGCGCCTTTCCGCGCGTGAACGACGCAAGCTGGTCGGCCATAACGTTTCCATGATCTTTCAGGAACCGCAATCGTGTCTCGATCCGTCTGAGCGCATTGGACGACAACTGATGCAAAATATTCCGGCATGGACTTATAAAGGCCGCTGGTGGCAGCGTATCGGCTGGCGTAAACGCCGCGCGATTGAACTCCTGCACCGCGTCGGGATAAAAGATCATAAAGATGCGATGCGCAGCTTCCCGTATGAACTGACCGACGGCGAATGCCAGAAGGTGATGATCGCAATCGCCCTGGCTAATCAGCCGCGTTTACTGATTGCCGACGAACCAACGAACGCGATGGAGCCAACCACTCAGGCGCAAATTTTCCGCCTGCTGACCCGGCTGAACCAAAACAGCAATACCACCATTTTGTTGATCAGCCATGACCTGCAAATGCTCAGCCAGTGGGCTGACAAAATTAACGTGATGTACTGTGGGCAAACGGTGGAAACTGCGCCCAGTAAAGAGTTGGTGACTATTCCGCATCATCCTTATACCCAAGCGTTGATTCGCGCCATTCCTGATTTTGGTAGCGCAATGCCGCACAAAAGCCGCCTGAATACCATGCCAGGAGCCATTCCATTGCTGGAACAATTACCTATCGGCTGTCGTCTGGGGCCGCGCTGCCCTTATGCTCAGCGCGAATGTATCGAAACCCCAAGACTGACCGGAGCAAAGAATCATCTCTACGCCTGTCATTTCCCACTGAACATGGAGAGAGAGTGAGATGGTAGAAACCCTGCTCGAAGTTCGTAATCTGAGCAAAACCTTTCGCTACCGGACGGGCTTATTCCGCCGTCAGACAGTTGAGGCCGTTAAGCCGCTGAGCTTTACCCTGCGCGAGCGTCAGACGCTCGCCGTCATAGGTGAAAATGGTTCCGGTAAATCTACGCTGGCGAAGATGCTGGCCGGTATGATTGAGCCCACCAGCGGTGAGCTGCTGATTGACGATCACCCGTTAAAATATGGTGATTATTCATTCCGTAGTCAGCGTATCCGTATGATTTTCCAGGATCCGTCAACGTCGCTTAACCCACGGCAACGTATTTCGCAGATCCTCGATTTTCCGCTACGTCTGAACACCGACCTCGAGCCTGAACAGCGCCGCAAACAGATCATCGAGACCATGCGCATGGTCGGTCTGTTGCCTGACCATGTGAGTTATTACCCGCATATGCTGGCTCCGGGACAAAAACAGCGTCTGGGCCTTGCCCGAGCGCTCATTTTGCGACCCAAAGTCATTATCGCCGACGAAGCCCTCGCCTCTCTGGACATGTCGATGCGTTCGCAGCTCATCAATCTGATGCTGGAATTACAGGAAAAACAGGGGATTTCATATATCTATGTGACTCAGCACATCGGCATGATGAAGCACATCAGCGATCAGGTATTAGTCATGCACCAGGGTGAAGTGGTTGAACGCGGCAGTACAGCAGATGTTTTGGCCTCGCCGTTGCATGAGCTGACCCGTCGCCTGATCGCCGGTCATTTCGGCGAAGCGCTTACCGCTGACGCGTGGCGAAAAGATCGCTAGCAGATGCAGCCCTCCTCAACCGGAGGGCAATTTTGCAATCAGTGACAAACATTTGGTAAGAGCAGTGTATCAACCTCGCTAAACGCGACCGAAGGGAAAAGGGATCCCTGCATCACCCAAACACCAGCCGCGCCTACTTCGTCGATAAGCTGTTTGGTTTCCACGCCCTCCACCGCAATGCGGTCGCAATATTCGCGGATGTTTTTAATTAGCACCGGGAACATCGGTTTTTCAGCCTGATCCAGGAAAAAACCACGATCCAACTTCACAACATCAAAACGACCGCAAACCAGCGGACTGGCCCCAATGCTGCCGGAGCCCAGATCGCCCAGCCATAATGCGTTTGGACCGTCGCAAAGTGAATTAATCAGCAGATTATTCAGACATACGGTATTCGTCAGAAAACGCTCTGAAAGTTCCAGGGCGACAAAAGGCATGGCATGTAGCGCCGATTTGACGCTCGGGTCGCCAATTGCCAGCAGCGCCATTTCATCAATGAGGTTCAGAGTACAGAAAAGGTTGTGGCTCTCAAACCAATTACGCTTTTCGGCAATTAATCGAATTTGCTCGAGCATGAAATTACGTTTTTGTTCGCTATTCCACGCTGAAATGATGAACTCTGGATGTATCGGCGAAACCGTATCTGAAGCAAACCGGACGCTCATCTCAACACCCAGTAACGTATCAGTTGTGTCTCTCATCGGTTCCGCGATGAAATGATAGTGCATAAGACCACTCCAATTGATCATAACTTCCTGATAATGCACTTTTAATCACAATCAATCAATAATAACGATCAATGTGTCAATATTGATCGATAAAAACAATATATCATAACGAACTGAATACGGTCATATTTTTTGTTTTAAGAAAGTTCTTACATTGCTATGTTTTAAAACATAAGCTAGCAGTTAATAATACCATTGAGATGCCTTTAAAGCCTTGTATTTTCTCCTTCCTCCCGCGCTTCGCAGAATGAATGAGACTTAACCAGGAAAAGTGTTATAACCCTCATGTGTAATGAAAAGTGATTATCAGTAAGGGATGATAACTATTCTACAAGGCACAAAGAGTGGGATATAATTGCTGCCCCATTTCGAAACACCTTCAAATTGTGATCATAACTCATTGATTGCTAAAAATAAGCAATGACCATAAGGATTAAAGCTATGGGTTTTCTTTCCGGTAAGCGCATTCTGGTAACGGGTCTTGCCAGCAAACTGTCCATCGCCTGGGGTATCGCTCAGGCCATGCATCGCGAAGGGGCTGAACTGGCGTTCACCTACCAGAATGACAAACTAAAAGGCCGCGTCGAAGAATTTGCAGCTCAACTGGGTTCCAGCATCGTACTGCAGTGTGATGTGGCGGAAGACGCCAGCATTGATGCACTGTTTACCGAACTAGGCAAAGCCTGGCCGAAATTCGACGGTTTCGTGCACTCCATTGGTTTCGCGCCCGCAGACCAACTGGATGGCGACTATGTGAATGCAGTCACCCGCGAAGGCTTCAAAATTGCTCATGACATCAGTGCTTACAGCTTTGTGGCGATGGCAAAAGCCTGCCGTTCCATGCTGAACCCAGGCTCGGCGCTGCTGACGCTATCCTATCTGGGCGCAGAACGCGCCATCCCTAACTACAACGTGATGGGCCTGGCAAAAGCCTCACTGGAAGCGAACGTCCGCTATATGGCTAATGCGATGGGTCCTGAAGGGGTGCGTGTGAACGCTATTTCTGCCGGTCCAATCCGTACACTCGCCGCTTCCGGCATTAAAGATTTCCGTAAAATGCTGGCGCATTGTGAAGCGGTTACGCCGATTCGCCGCACTGTAACCATTGAAGATGTGGGTAACTCCGCAGCATTTTTGTGCTCCGATCTTGCTGCCGGCATCTCGGGTGAAGTCGTTCACGTCGATGGTGGCTTCAGTATCGCGGCAATGAACGAGCTGGAACTGAAATAATCGTAAGTCTTCTATGGGCGGTCTTGCACCGCCCATGACTCTCCTCTGCCTGCCGCCATATATGCTTTTCTGATATTTATTATCACGGAACAATCTTTCATCCCCTCTTCTGCTTACGTCAGGATATTGCAGCGCAAACGATCCGGCGTAGTAGTAGACGACGTGTCCGGGTCGCCACTTTTTAGACCAAGGACCGCCCATGGAACAACGCCGAATTGAAGGCAAAAGCCACTGGTATCATGAGACGCAATCCAGCAAGCATCCACAAGATATTCTGCCGCTGGTGCCGGAAGCTGCTCATGTCGACGACTGCTTTTTACTGGATCTGGCGATACCTGATGACGCCCTTTTGCCTTTTCAATCCTGGTTAACCCCTGCCCGTAAACTTGCCCAGGTTCTCTTCCCGGTTCACGTAAAACTGAATCAGATGCACACATTCAGCGCCTATGAACGGATGAGTACGGCGCTTACCGTCGCTCAGGTGTATGGCGTCCAGCGATTGTGCAATCACTATGCCGCGCGGTTAACACCGCTTCCTGGACCTGACTCGTCACGGGAAAGTAACCATCGGCTGGCGCAAATCACCCAATATGCTCGCCAACTTGCCAGCTCTCCTGACGTGATAGGCGCACGCGATCGCCAGCATCTGGATGCGGTCGGGCTGACCACCAGCGATAGTATTTTGATGAATCAAATCATCGGCTTCGTCGGTTTTCAGGCCCGGACCGTGGCTCTGTTTCAGGCCTGGTTTGGACATCCGGTGCGCCGAATACCGGGGCTGGATATACAGCAATTCGCTCACGCTTCGCCATTTAGTGCAACAAACGCTACCTGGCACGCTGCGCCATTCCCAATCGAAAAATATCCTGCTCAGGACGAGACGACGGCCAGACATTTTCCCGCTGAACTGCAAGCGTTGGTGCCATTACTGATTCATTCACCGGTCATTTTAGATTTATTCACGACACTGATTTCCAGTACCCGGCGCAGCGCAGTACCGGCGCAGGCATTTTCACTGGCGGCGCTAATGACCTCACGGATTAACGGCAGCGTGGCCTGCTTTAATGAACAGGCACATACAGCCAATGAATTAGCCAACGTTATCGCCCTGCTTCGCCAGGAGGAACGTGAATTACAGCGTTGGGAACAGCGACATCCGGTTGAGCGCGTCACCCTGCAGGCGGTACAATGGCTAACCCGAGCGCCCGACCGTTTTAGCGCCGCGCTGTTAACCCCTTTGTTCGATCAGGGCATCTCTTCTGAACAAGCGATTAACCTGCTGGCCTGGAGCGGATTGTGCGGATGGTTGAATCGCTTGAAAATCGCGCTGGGCGAGACTTATTAACCGATCCACTTACTGAAAGAGCGCTTGCCGCAACTGAGAGAATCGCGTAAAACTGTCAGCCGCTCTTTTAGCCACGAAAATAGACAATTATGCTTCAGGACAACCCGCTGCTAGCGCAGCTTAAACAGCAACTGCATTCCCAGACGCCACGTGCTGAAGGGGTGGTAAAAGCCACGGAAAAAGGCTTTGGCTTCCTGGAAGTCGATGCACAAAAAAGCTATTTCATTCCACCGCCGCAGATGAAAAAAGTGATGCATGGCGACCGCATTGTTGCGGTTATCCATACAGAAAAAGATCGTGAATCTGCCGAGCCGGAAGAACTGATCGAACCCTTCCTGACGCGCTTCGTGGGTAAAGTTCAGGGCAAAAATGATCGTCTGTCCATTGTGCCGGATCATCCGTTACTGAAAGAAGCGATCCCTTGCCGTGCCGCCCGCGGCGTTGAGCACGACTTTAAAGAAGGTGACTGGGCCGTCGCTGAAATGCGCCGCCACCCGCTGAAAGGCGATCGCACCTTCTATGCTGAGTTAACCCAATTTATCACTTTTGCTGATGACCACTTTGTCCCGTGGTGGGTCACGCTGGCACGCCATAATCTCGAAAAAGAAGCGCCGGACGGTGTGGCAACTGAGATGCTGGATGAAGGTCTGGTTCGTCAGGACTTAACCGCCCTCAACTTTGTCACCATCGACAGCGCCAGCACCGAAGATATGGACGATGCGCTGTATGCTGAAGATCTGGCCGACGGCAAACTACAATTAACTGTCGCCATTGCCGACCCTACGGCCTGGATTGCAGAAGGCAGCAAGCTGGATAAAACGGCAAAAATTCGCGCGTTTACTAACTATCTGCCGGGGTTCAATATCCCGATGCTACCACGCGAACTGTCTGACGATCTGTGCTCTTTACGCGCGAACGAAGTGCGTCCGGTTCTGGCTTGTCGTATGACCATCACCGCGGATGGCGCGATTGAAGACAACATCACCTTCTTCGCAGCGACGATTGAGTCGAAAGCGAAGCTGGTCTACGACAACGTCTCCGACTGGCTGGAAGGTGCCGGTGACTGGCAGCCTGCAAACGACGCGATTGCTGAACAAATCCGTCTGCTACACCGTATTTGCCTGAGCCGCGGTGAATGGCGTCATAACCATGCTCTGGTATTTAAAGATCGCCCGGATTACCGTTTTGTTCTTGGTGAAAAAGGTGAAGTCCTGGACATCGTCGCTGAGCCGCGCCGCATCGCAAACCGTATCGTGGAAGAATCCATGATTGCGGCAAACATTTGCGCCGCCCGCGTGCTTCGCGACAAGCTGGGCTTCGGGATTTATAACGTCCATATGGGATTCGACCCGGCCAACGCCGACGCTCTGGCCGCGCTGCTAAAAACCCATGGTATGCACGTTGATGCCGAGGAAGTCCTGACGCTGGAAGGTTTCTGCAAACTGCGCCGCGAGCTGGATGCGCAGCCTTCTGGTTTCCTCGACAGCCGAATTCGCCGTTTCCAGTCTTACGCTGAAATCAGTATCGAGCCAGGGCCGCACTTTGGGCTGGGTCTGGAGGCTTATGCCACCTGGACCTCTCCTATTCGTAAATATGGCGATATGATTAACCACCGCCTGCTTAAGGCCGTCATCAAAGGTGAAACCATCGCCCGCCCTGGGGATGATACCACGGTGCAAATGGCGGAACGTCGTCGCCTGAACCGAATGGCTGAGCGTGATGTGGGCGACTGGTTATACGCCCGTTTCCTGAGTGACAAAGCCGGGACCGATACCCGCTTTGCGGCCGAGATAATTGACGTCAGCCGCGGCGGTATGCGCGTACGTTTAGTTGATAATGGCGCAGTCGCATTTATTCCTGCCCCATTCCTACACGCCGTTCGGGACGAGCTGGTATGCAGCCAGGAAAGCGGCACGGTGCAAATTAAAGGTGAAGTGGTTTACAAAGTCACGGATGTGATTGACGTAACCATCGCCGAAGTTCGCATGGAAACCCGCAGCGTTATCGCGCGTCCAGCCGCGTAACACGTATCAATCCAACGACCTTTCTCATTTTGTGAAAGGTCGTTTCTTTTTCCCGCCCAAATTCCCACCACCGCACTACACTTCTTTCATTCGGTCAATTTTATTTTTTTACTTTTTTCAGTTCCGCTGGCTTTGCTTTTTACGGATTCTGGATTAAACATAAATATATAAAAAAAACAATACGTTCAGCCATAATCACCACGAATGAATCATGGCTACCCATACTTTTGAGGCTCTATGCGCTTTAAACGGGATAGTACACATGATGAAAGACGTCCGGGAGCTGGTTACGTTGTATAGCTATGTGGGCACTCATAACCCCTACTGGCGTTTGTCAGAGGATTGCAACATCCTGCATTTCTCTATCGACGAAGCGTCAGAAGCTGATCAGACCATCGAATTATTACCTGAACAAGCCGATCGCATTCGCGAGATGACGGTGATCACGTCAAGTCTGCTAATGACGTTGCTCATTGAAGATGACGACATTCCCGTGCATCTGGTCGGTCGAAAAATCAATAAGCGCGAATGGGCCGGTAGCGCATCAGCCTGGGATGACACCCCCTCCGTCGCCCGCGATCTGGCCCACGGCCTCTCTTTTGCCGAACAAGTCGTTTCCGAAGCCAATTCCGTTATTGTCATTCTTGACCGCATGGGCAACATTCAGCGGTTTAACCGCCTGTGCGAAGAGTACACCGGCCTCAAAGAACGTGAAGTCATTGGTCAAAGTGTATTCACATTATTTATGAGTCGTCGTGAAGCGGCAGCTTCACGGCGCAATATTGAGGTCTTTTTTCGCGAAGGTAACTCGTATGAGGTTGAACGCTGGGTCAAGACCTGCAAAGGCCAGCGTCTGTTTCTGTTTCGCAATAAATTTGTGCATAACGGTAGCGGCAAGAACGAAATTTTTCTGATCTGTTCCGGGACCGATATCACTGAAGAACGCCGCGCGCAGGAACGACTGCGGGTGTTGGCGAATACCGACTCCATCACTGGATTACCAAACCGCAACGCAATTCATGAACTGATCAGTAATGCGATTGAGAACGCGGGCGATACGCAGGTCGGTATTGCGTACCTCGATCTGGATAACTTCAAAAAGGTAAACGATGCCTACGGGCATATGTTTGGCGATCAGCTACTACAAAGCGTGTCGCTGGCAATCCTCAGTTGCCTCGAAGACAACCAGATCCTGGCGCGGTTTGGCGGCGATGAATTCATTGTTCTTGCCACCGAAACATCCCAGGGCACACTGGAAGCCACCGCATCACGCATTCTGACGCGCCTGCGCCAGCCCTTTCGCATCGGTCTGATTGAAGTCTATACCGGATGCTCTATTGGTATATCCCTCGCACCTCAGCATGGCCAGGACTGCGAGAGCGTCATTCGTAACGCGGATACAGCCATGTACACCGCGAAAGAAGGCGGCCGTGGGCAGTTTTGTGTTTTTTCTCCGGAAATGAATCAGCGGGTATTTGAATATCTGTGGCTGGATACTAATCTGCGTAAGGCGCTGGATAACGATCAACTGGTTATCCATTATCAGCCAAAGATAACCTGGCGCGGTGAAGTGCGCAGCCTGGAGGCGCTGGTTCGCTGGCAATCTCCGGAACGCGGCCTCATTCCACCGCTGGAGTTTATCTCTTACGCCGAAGAATCGGGGCTCATCGTCCCGCTGGGGCGTTGGGTTATTCTCGACGTTGTGCGCCAGGTCGCGAAATGGCGCGACAAGGGAATAAACCTGCGCGTGGCGGTAAACGTTTCTGCCCGCCAGCTCGCCGACCAGACGCTTTTTACCGCACTTAAGCAGGTACTTCACGAGCTCAACTTTGAGTATTGCCCCATCGATGTTGAATTAACGGAAAGCAGTTTGATAGAAAATGAGCAACTGGCGTTGTCAGTCATTCAGCAGTTTAGCCAGTTAGGAGCGCAAATCCATTTGGATGATTTTGGTACCGGTTATTCGTCGCTGTCTCAACTGGCCCGCTTCCCGCTAGATGCCATTAAACTGGATCAGACCTTTGTCAGAGAGATCCACAAACAACCCATTTCACAATCGCTGGTACGGGCCATAGTTGCGGTAGCACAGGCGCTCAACCTGCAGGTCATCGCCGAAGGCGTGGAAAGCGCGAAAGAGGATGCGTTTCTGACCAAAAATGGCGTCAATGAGCGTCAGGGGTTTTTATTCGCCAAACCAATGCCAGCAGCCGCATTTGAACGTTGGTATCGCCGCCATCTGAGTAAAAAAATGCGCTAATGCAGAGAGAATGAAGGTGATAAATAGCCATAAATGGACATTACTTGACGACGCTATCCGCATGTAATCACAGAATATATAATATTCTTCAATCGTTCAGGTTAATACTATTTTTCCCTTCTCTTTTGCCATGAAATTCTGCATCATGAAATTCAAACTCTATTGCCATTAGGATGACGACCATGTCTGATATCGACGCTCAGCGTCTGGCCGAACGTATTGATACCGTGCTGGATATCCTCGTTGCAGGTGATTACCACTCAGCCATCCACAATCTTGAAATTTTGAAAGCTGAACTGTTAAACACGGTCAAAGAAGATGCCGAATCTTTGGCGAAAAAGCAGAAGGCGCCATGGGAGATCTGATGACAGTGATCTTTTGATGTCGCTGCTATCAGCAAACTGCAGATAATGCAGTTTCCGTTTAATTTCCGATACGATATCGCAATAAAATTAATACTATGAATTCCCGACAACAATCTATTTTGCAGATGGTGACCGATAAAGGTCAGATGAGCGTCGCCGATCTGGCAAAAGTCACCGGTGTCTCCGAAGTGACGATTCGACAGGATCTGAACACGCTGGAAAAACAGAGTTACTTACGCCGAGCCCACGGTTTTGCTGTTTCATTGAACAGCGATGATGTTGAAACGCGCATGATGACCAATTTCACTCTGAAACGTGAACTGGCTGAATTCGCTGCATCTCTGGTCAGTCCAGGCGAATCCGTATTCATTGAGAATGGCAGCAGCAATGCACTTCTGGCCAGAACGCTGGCAGAGCAAAAAGATGTCACCATCATCACCGTGAGCAGCTACATTGCTCATCTGCTCAAAGAAACGCCCTGTGAAGTGATACTTCTCGGTGGAATTTACCAGAAAAAAAGTGAGAGCATGGTCGGCCCCTTAACTCGCCAGTTTATCCAGCAGGTACACTTCAGTAAGGCCTTTATCGGCATTGACGGCTGGCAGGCTGATACCGGTTTTACCGGACGCGATATGATGCGTTCTGACGTGGTTAACGCGGTGCTGGAAAAAGGCGCAGAAGTTATTGTGTTGACCGACAGCTCAAAATTCGACGCCATTCACCCTTACACGCTGGGTCCATTAGAGCGATTCAGCCGCGTAGTAACGGACTCCAGACTCAGCGCCAGCGTACAAATGCAGCTCGAACATTCAGGATTAATCGTCAATATCATTGATGCCCACGCATAAAATCTTCAGTAGATGGTTTGTCAGCAGACAAATCATCTGCTCTCTGAGAGTTATCTGACAATCCAATTAAGACTTTTTACCTGTCGTTAACAGGATAAAGTCGTAAAATTAATGTTAGCGATATAACAGGAACGAACCTCCAACTTCAGGATAGTGTTTGTAATGACTTCGCTAAACGGTTTCACGGAAATATCTTCGATAGTCTTAATTTGACGCTATCCTTAAAGAACACTGGATTCCGTGAATCAATAATTCAGGAGAAAGTATTATGTTAGTAACGAGCAAAAAAATGACCGCTGCCATTCTGGCGATTACTCTGGCAATGTCGCTGAGTGCCTGCTCTAACTGGTCCAAACGAGATCGTAACACCGCAATCGGTGCTGGTGCAGGTGCAATAGGTGGTGCAGTCCTGACTGACGGCAGCACGCTGGGTACGCTGGGTGGTGCTGCAGTAGGTGGTATTATTGGCCACCAGGTGGGTAAATAATCTACGGTTAAACGGCTCGATATAATAATACGTTTACTTTTTCAGGTCTGTATTATTAAAAAGCCACGGAAATTTTCCGTGGCTTTTTTATTAACCGCCAGCCAGTTTAACTTTCATTCCTTTAGCTTCCAGCAGCGATTTAATCAGGTCGCGTTTATCCCCCTGAATTTCAATCACGCCATCTTTCACTGCTCCACCGCAACCACACTTTTTCTTCAGTTCTGCGGCTAATTTGGTCAGTTCAGCATCGTCTTGATCAATACCGGTAATCAGGCACACGCCCTTCCCTTTGCGACCACTGGTCTGGCGCTGGATACGAACAACGCCATCGCCTCTTGGACGCTCAGGCGCTGTTTTCGGTTCATCAATACGCCCGGAGTCGGTTGAGTAGACCAGACGAGAGTTTGAGTCGTTCATTTACGCACCTCGTTTCAGGGAAGCATTGATCATCTTCAGCGTCTGCGCGGGATCGGCCGACTGGGTGACCGGACGACCAATCACCATGTAATCCACACCTGCTAACTGCGCCTGTTCCGGTGTCATAATACGACGCTGATCGCCCGCCTCGCTGCCTTCTGGACGAATCCCCGGCGTCACCAGCTTAAATGCCTGGCCCAACGCCTGCTTGAATCGCACCGCTTCCTGAGCTGAGCATACGACACCGTCCAGACCACAATTCTGGGTTAAGCGCGCCAGTCTTTCAGCATAATCTGCAGGTGACAACGTCACGCCGAGATCGGCGAGGTCGCTGGCTTCCATACTGGTCAGAACCGTCACGGCAATCAGTAGCGGCGCGTCCTGGCCAAAAGGCACTAAGGCTTCACGGGCTGCAGTCATCATACGCGCCCCGCCAGAAGCGTGAACGTTAACCATCCAGACACCAAGTTCGGCAGCAGCGGCAACTGCATGTGCGGTGGTATTGGGAATATCATGAAATTTCAAATCAAGAAAGATGTCAAAACCACGCTGTTGTAGATCGCGAACCAACTGAGGTCCAAAAAGCGTGAACATCTCTTTGCCCACTTTCAAACGGCAATCACGAGGATCAATTCTGTCGACAAAAGCTAATGCTTTATCACGATTAGAATAATCGAGAGCGACAACGACAGGAGAATCGGTAACAGCACGAGAAGAAGATGAAGCAGTAAACGTCATGACCAGACCTTCTTGAGGATGGGCGCCCACGGCGGCGCGAAATGGGTAAACGGCGTGCATTCTACCTGCGGTAATAGAAAATTAACAGGCGCGATTACATTTCTGCCAGGCGAACCGGCAGCGGAGGTTGTGGATGGATCGATTACACACCAACAGTATGTTGTAACTAAAATGAGGTTTTTTTAAAAATTACAGCCCATCAAGTCCGCGAATGGGCTTAATGGTTGACCATGAACGGCAGGATGGACAGTGCCAGTACAGCGTATACGCCGTAAAACCGCACTTCTGGCAGCTGTAACGCGGTTTACTACGTACCTGCTCTCCGACCATATCGCGCAGAACCATCAGGCTCTCTTTGGCACGCCCTTCTTCGGCTTCGTGGAGATGATAATCCATCAGCTTGTGGAACACGCGCATCGTAGGATGACGTTGCAGCTGACGAGTGATATAGACCTGAGCGGTATCAGCCCCCTCACGCGCCTCAAGAATATCCGCCAGCATCAGTTCGGCGGCGGCACCAGTATTTTCCTCGACGGCCCGACGTAAAAACTCCGCCCACTCATCGTTTTTCCCCAGATGCTGGTAGCAGCTTTGCAGCATTTCCAGCGTTTCGCTGACCAGCTCTTTGTCCTGGGAAATGACCCGTTGCAGGCTTTCAACCGCCTTCGCGTAATCACCTTTTTCCATGTACACGCGACCCATCATGATGGATACCCGTGCACTGTTTTTGTCTGCCGCCGCGCCTTTTTTCAACAGCGTCATGGCGCGATCCATATCGTCGCTACCCATTTGCTGTAAGGCCAGTTCGCAGTAAAAGTGGGCTATCTCATTACGCTGCTTGTCTTTGCCGAGTTTCACCAGACGCTCTGCTACATCAATGGCTTTTTGCCATTCGCTGGTGGCCTGATAAATTTGCAACAGTTGCTGTAATGCGCCAACCCGAAAATCAGTTTCATCGGTAAGCTGATTGAACATGTCTTCCGCGCGGTCATACAGTCCCGCGGCCATGTAGTCGCGCCCCAGCTGTTGCACGGCCAGCAAACGCTGCTCGTAGGTCAGCGAGGCACTTTCCATTAACGTTTGATGGATGCGGATTGCGCGATCGACTTCACCGCGAGAGCGGAACAGGTTTCCGAGGGTGAGATGAGCCTCAACGGTGCCTGTGTCCTCTTTTAGCATATCAAGGAACAGATCCACCGCTTTATCTTGTTGGTTGCTCAGGAGGAAGTTAACCCCGGCGACATAGTCACGAGAAAGACGGTTAGCTTCATCCTGCTTGGTTTGTTGCGCACTTCTGCGACCCATATACCACCCATAGGCAGCGGCTACAGGTAAAAGCAGAAACAACAACTCCAACATAAATAATTATTCCTTCACAACCGACGAATCGGCAGATACCGCAACGTCGGTCGCAGGCGCAAGCTGGTTTTCCAGTCGTTTGATTTTACGTTCGGCGCGCGCAAGAGACACACGAACCTTCAGCCAGAAAAGGCCGCAAATTAGCCAACCAATCGCAAACCCTGCGGCAAACAATACAGCAAGCAGCGTAGAGATACGATACTCACCCTGAGCCAGCAGGTAATTAAACGTAACCTGTTGATCGTTTTGCGCACCCAATGTCACCGAAATAACAAAAATCGCCAACACCAGTAAGAAAATGAGTAAATATTTCACATTACTTCCCGTTATGTGGTTTGAGCGAATAAATCGTGTCCAACTTACCGCGTTGAGCCCTTTAAATTACCATTTTCACAACGAGTGCGAAACGGAAAAGCGCTTTCCACTTTATGATTTAAGGGCAAAATTTGAAAAATCAATCATCGCTAGCTTTCTTGTTCTCGCTGCGCGATTTCTTTTTCCTCCTGCACTGGTGGGGTTAATGGTCCGCATACCCGCTGTGCAAGCCAGGTTGCCAGCGTCACCAACAGCCACGAAATCAGCGTTGCCACCACCAAATCACGGGGCCAGTGCATGCCTAACAGCAAGCGGCTGCCCATCACGCCGGTCGCCCAGATCAGCAAAAACACAATCGTCAGCGTACGTCTGCGCGGCCATAACAGCCCTACGCCCAGTAAAGCCCAACTGGCGGCAAACATCGTATGTCCGGACGGAAAGGCAAACCCCGTTTCTTTTTGCCAGTGCTTGCGTAAAAACGTTGGAATATCCTGCTGTTCGGCCAATTGTTCTTTGACTAAATGCCCACGATCTTTACGTTTTAAAGTGTAGAACTCATCAACCGGAATATGGTGCGTTTTTTCCAGCCACACGACAAAAGGTCGCGGTTCTTGCACCCTGTCTTTTACCCAGGACTTCACGCCCTGTCCCACTAAAATCGCCGCTGCCAGAATAGCAAACAGCATTACCGCGGCTTTAAGTCGAAAACGCAAGCACCACAGAAACCATGCACAAAGCGCAACGTGAGTGATAATTCCCCACGGCTGCGTCACCGTTTCCGTTACCCAGTACAAGGACTTTAACCACCAGACATTGTGCCCCGGCTGCCAGCTCCAGCCTGATACCCATACGGCAACCGGCATGATAAGTAGCAGTCCGGTACCCACTGCGGTGCGCTTTGCAATAGACAGCATTGCCTCTCCTTTCGTCGATAAGTATCACAATCATAACTGAAAAATTCACACGTCGGGAAAATTGACAATTTTGTGCCATTCCAAAAGCGAATCCGTGGTCGCGATTAGGTGAACGTCGTTGCCTTATGGCAAAATAGTGTAATACAGAACAGAAGCCGACAGGCGAAGGCACGACGAGTGCCAGCATAATCTGGAGAATTACATGCAGCTTAAACGTGTGGCAGAAGCCAAACTGCCAACCCCCTGGGGTGATTTCCTGATGGTGGGATTTGAAGAACTGGCAACCGGACACGATCATGTCGCACTGGTTTTTGGCGATATCACAGGCCAAACACCTGTCCTGGCGCGCGTCCACTCCGAATGTCTGACTGGCGATGCGCTGTTTAGCCTGCGTTGCGATTGCGGTTTCCAGCTCGAAGCGGCCCTCACCCACATTGCAGAAGAAGGGCGTGGTATTCTGCTTTATCACCGTCAGGAAGGACGCAACATTGGCCTGCTCAACAAAATCCGCGCTTACGCGTTGCAGGACCAGGGTTATGATACCGTTGAAGCGAATCATCAGTTGGGATTTGCGGCAGACGAGCGCGATTTCACGCTGTGTGCCGATATGTTCAAGCTGCTGGGCGTGGATGCGGTACGTTTGCTGACCAATAACCCGAAGAAAGTTGAAATCCTGACCGAAGCGGGAATCAATATTGTTGAGCGCGTGCCGCTGATCGTGGGCCGTAATCCAAAAAATGAACATTATCTGGACACCAAAGCCGCCAAGATGGGACATTTGCTGGGCTAATAATCGTTGTCGCCGCCTATCAAAAAGCCTGCTCTCGCAGGCTTTTTTTAATTTTAATTCAACATATTACGAATCACGTAGTGCAGAATGCCGTCGTTTTGGTAATACGTTAGCTCCGTCGCGGTATCAATGCGACAGCGGCATAGAATCACCTCTTTACGCCCATCTGCGCGGACCATACTCACCGGAACTGTCGCCCCCGGTTTAATATTTTGTAGGTCCGTAATATCGATCGCCTCCTCACCGGATAATCCCAGCGTTTTACGCGTGACGCCCTGCGGGAATTCCAGCGGTAAAATGCCCATGCCAATCAGGTTAGAACGGTGAATTCGCTCAAAAGACTCTGCGATAACCACGCGTACCCCCAGCAAACGTGGGCCTTTCGCCGCCCAGTCGCGGCTGGATCCGGATCCATATTCTTTCCCGGCAATCACCGCCAGAGGCACGTTCTCCTGCTGGTATTGCATGGCCGCATCATAAATAGCCACCACTTCGGTTCCCGGCAAATGACGCGTCATGCCACCTTCCACGCCAGGTACCATCTCATTGCGAATACGAATATTGGCAAAGGTACCACGCATCATCACTTCATGATTCCCGCGTCGTGAACCGTAGGAGTTAAAATCTTTACGCTCAACGCCATGGCCTTGCAGATAACGCCCCGCCGGGCTGTCTGGCTTAATACTGCCGGCAGGAGAAATATGGTCGGTGGTAACAGAATCTCCGAGCATCGCCAGAATACGCGCACCGTGAATGTCCTGAACCGGATCCGGCGTAGCCTGCATACCATCGAAGAACGGTGACAAACGGATATAGGTCGAGTCAGATTGCCAGCCATAGGTATCAGCGCGATCAACCTGGATTGCTTTCCATTCTGGCGTGCCTTCAAAGACTTCAGCATACTCTTTATGGAACATGGCGGTAGAGACCTGCTCAACGGCGCGGGCAATTTCCTTGGCTGTCGGCCAAATATCTTTCAGATAAACGGGATCGCCTTTTCTGTCATGGCCTAACGGATCTTTCGTCAGATTGATATTCATATTCCCCGCCAGCGCGTAGGCCACCACCAGCGGCGGAGACGCCAGCCAGTTGGTCTTCACGAGCGGATGGATACGACCTTCAAAGTTACGGTTTCCAGAAAGCACTGCCCCAACCGTAAGATCGCCTTTTTTGATAGCTGTTTCGATAGGATCGGGTAAGGGTCCAGAGTTGCCAATACAGGTGGTACAGCCATAACCCACAAGATTAAATCCCAGCTCATCAAGGTACGGAGTGAACCCAGCCTTTGCCAGATAATCGGAAACCACCTTCGATCCTGGCGCCAACGAGGCTTTCACCCATGGCTGGCGTTTCAAACCAAGCGTTACGGCTTTTTTCGCCAGCAGCCCCGCCGCCATCAATACGCTTGGGTTTGAGGTGTTGGTACAAGAGGTGATAGCGGCTATCACCACCGCGCCGTCCGGCAGCTTATACTGCTGACCGCTCATGGTATAGTCCACTGGCTGACGGTCTTTCAGCGAGCTATTCACCTCGAGTTCATTACTCGCCGAAAAAGCTTTCGGCACATCAGCCAGCGCCACCCGATCCTGCGGACGCTTCGGTCCAGCAAGGCTTGCCTCTACGCTGCCCATATCCAGCGCCAACGAACTGGTAAACACAGGTTCATCCCCTGGGTTACGCCACATTCCCTGCGCTTTGGCATAGGCATTGACCAACTCAACCTGTTCCTCACTGCGCCCGCTCAGACGCATATACTCAAGGGTAATGTCATCGATCGGGAAGAAACCGCAGGTTGCACCGTATTCCGGTGCCATGTTCGCAATGGTTGCTCGATCGGCCAGAGGTAAGGTGTCCAGCCCATCACCGTAGAATTCAACGAATTTACCGACTACACCGTGCTTACGCAGCATCTGGGTGACGGTCAGAACCAGGTCGGTGGCGGTGATGCCTTCCCGCAGTTTACCCACCAGTTTAAAGCCCACAACATCCGGGATCAGCATTGAGACCGGTTGACCCAGCATTGCCGCTTCAGCTTCAATGCCTCCAACGCCCCAGCCCAGCACACCGAGACCATTAATCATCGTGGTATGGGAATCGGTACCGACCAGTGTATCGGGATAAGCCACCCACTCACCGTCCTGTAACTCGCTCCAGACAGCTTTGCCAAGATATTCAAGGTTAACCTGGTGGCAAATCCCCGTACCCGGCGGTACAACGCTGAAGCGACTAAATGCCTGCTGTCCCCATTTCAGGAACACATAACGTTCATGGTTACGTTCCATTTCCAGGCGCACGTTTTCTTCGAAAGCATCATCATCACCGAAACGATCCACCGTTACCGAGTGGTCAATGACAAGATCCACTGGCGAAAGCGGATTCACTTTTGCCGTATCCCCACCCAGACGTTTCACCGCTTCGCGCATGGCGGCGAGATCGACCACCGCCGGCACGCCGGTAAAATCCTGCATCAGAACACGAGCAGGTCGATAGGCAATTTCTCGATCGGCATGAGCGGTCTTCAGCCAATGCGCAAGCGCATGAATATCATCTTCGGTAACGGAATTACCGTCCTGCCAGCGAAGCAGGTTTTCCAGCAAAACTTTTAGCGATTTCGGTAAACGGGTGATATCACCCAGTGATTTAGCGGCCAGCGGCAGACTGTAGTAACGGTAGGTTTTATCTTTAACCTGCAATGTGTCCTTACTGGCTTCTCGTAGGGTCGACGACATAGCTCCTCCTTAATGACAGGGTTGGATCCCCTGATTTTCCTCAGGGTTAGTATTAAAGATAACACAAACAAAATGTAACGCTTTGATAACAACTCAAATTGATAAAAGTGGAGGGCTACAAAAGGGGCAACTGAAGTATCTGGCGAGGAGAAAGGTTTAAGCGGTCAAGGTTAATACGGTGATAAGCATCGCTCATCACGATTGCCCGGAATAAAATATTTGCAGTACAAGACAACGGACTAATAATAATTATAAAATTCGTATCAATTATTGTTTCTGTTCATCATCATCCGCAAACAGATCGATAAACGCCCGTTGTTCAGGAGAGAGTTTCCAGGTCGCTGGAATATTCGGCTTATTCTCTGCGCTGCGTTGACCCTCTTGTTCATGGTCATCCGGAGATGGCATCACGGTGGAGCGTTGTTCCAGTGTGGACATGACCTACCCCCACACATTCCAGGCCACGAGCGCGACAATAATCCAGAACACGGCAGAGCCAAGAAACACAGCGAACCAGGCTTTACGTTTCATGACGGGATCCCGGCGTGCTGGCTGGTTTCCTGAAGGCATCGCTAACCTCATACTATCGAAATCACTTATCATTTAAGCACCAAACAATCGGTACAATTAATCATCAGATAGGAGGAATCCTAATAAAAAAGGTCAAAAAAAGCCAGTTAATTTTCATACTCGACCTGATAAATAAATTAATTATTTGATCGGTTATAAATATTTGAGAGGGATTTTTGGCGACCTTACTAATTTGAAACTACTTTAGCAAGTGTTTACCATAAACAATATATGGTTAATATATAGATGAAAAATATTGAATAGATTCAGACTCTGCCGTCGGTATCGCTTTATGTTTGAGGATACCGACGAGGTAACAGCCGTTATTATTTCTCAGGCAATTTAATATCTTTAAACATGGCTTCAATATCGTCATTGGAACGCAGCGCCACCGCCGTATCCACCACATCACGCGTCAGATGCGGCGCGAAACGTTGAATAAAATCATACATGTAACTGCGTAAAAAAGTGCTGCGACGAAAACCAATCTTGGTGGTGCTATGGCTGAAGATATCATGGGCATCAACGCGCACCAGGTCAGGGTCGGAGACAGGATCAACCGCCATACTGGCAATTACCCCCACGCCGAGGCCCAGGCGTACATAGGTCTTAATGACATCGGCATCGGTCGCGGTAAAAACTATACGCGGCTCCAGACCCGCACGGTTGAACGCGGTGTCCAGTTCCGAACGCCCGGTAAATCCGAACGTGTAGGTCACCAGCGGATACTGCGCCAGTTCTTCAATGGACACGGCGGATTTGCCCGCCAACGGATGGTCCGGCGTAACGACAATCGAGCGGTTCCAGTGGTAGCAAGGCAGCATCACCAGATCGTCATACAGGTGCAGGGCTTCCGTCGCGATAGCAAAATCTGCATTCCCTTTCGAGACGGCTTCGGCGATTTGCGTCGGCGATCCCTGGTGCATATGCAATGAGACGCGAGGATAACGCTCAATAAAGCCTTTAATGACGTTCGGCAAAGCGTAACGCGCCTGAGTGTGCGTGGTGGCGATATACAGTGAGCCTTTGTCCGGCCAGGTATGTTCGCCAGCAACGGACTTAATGGCGTCCACCTTCGACAAAACTTCTCGCGCGATTCGAATGACTTCCTGCCCCGCTGGCGTAACCTGGGTCAGGTGCTTACCGCTACGGGCAAAAATCTGGATGCCAAGTTCATCTTCCAGCATACGAACTTGCTTACTGATACCTGGCTGCGAGGTATAAAGCCCTTCCGCCGTTGAGGAGACATTAAGGTTGTGGTTCACCACCTCAACAATGTAGCGAAGCTGCTGTAATTTCATGTTAAGCCATCCCGATTTGCGCCATCAAATCATCGTTTCAGAGCAGGCTCGTTGGCGCTGCTAATACGATTTAATAATAAAAAGTGTGTTAACTATAACCACTATATCATTTCTATGTGAGCTGTATAGGGATGACAAAAAATAATACGCCAGAAACAAAAAGGGCCGCTTACGCGACCCTTTGAGGAGAAATTCAGCCGGAATGCTGTTATTTCTTCCCTTCTACCCATTTACCGTCCACGAAGAACGCGGACCAGCCGGTCGCCTTACCGTCTTTCTCCGCAGCAACGTATTGCTGCTTGGTTTTACGGCTGAAACGAACCATCGACTTGTTGCCGTCCGGGTCAGTCTGCGGCGCATCTGCCAGATAGCGCAGTTTTTCCGGCAGACGATCGCGGAAGCGGTACAACTCTTCAACCAGCGGCGCACGTGTCTCACGTGATTTCGGGAACGTATTTGCCGCCAGGAAGATACCTGCAGCACCATCACGTAACACGAAATACGCATCAGATTTTTCACACGGCAGTTCTGGCAACGGAACCGGATCCTCTTTCGGTGGAGCAACTTCACCGTTACGCAGGATCTTACGGGTATTTTTGCACTCGTCGTTGGTACACGCCATGTACTTGCCGAAACGTCCCATTTTCAGGTGCATTTCAGAGCCACATTTCTCGCACTCAACGATAGGACCGTCATAACCCTTGATGCGGAATTCGCCTTCCTCGATCTCATAGCCATCACAGGTAGGGTTATTACCGCATACATGCAGCTTGCGCTTAGGATCGATAAGGTAGCTGTCCATCGCCGTGCCGCACTTCTGGCAGCGACGTTTGGCGCGCAAAGCGTTGGTTTCCGCATCGTCGCCTTCCAGCACGTTCAGCACTTCATTTTCCGGCACCAGGTTAATGGTGGTTTTGCAACGCTCTTTCGGGGAAAGCGCATAGCCAGAACAACCCAGGAAAACGCCGGTGCTGGCGGTACGAATACCCATCTTGCGTCCGCAGGTTGGGCAATCAATGCTGGTCAGCACCATCTGGTTCGGACGCATACCGCCCTCTTCAGGATCTTTCTCGGCTTTATCCAGTTGCTGAGTAAAATCAGTGAAGAAGTTGTCGAGTACGCCCTTCCATTCGGCTTCGTGATTTGCCACCTGGTCGAGACTGTCTTCCATCTGCGCGGTAAAGTCGTAGTTCATCAGTTCGCGGAAGTTTTCTTCCAGACGATCGGTGACGATTTCACCCATTTTTTCAGCGTAGAAGCGACGGTTCTCAACGCGAACATAACCGCGATCCTGAATCGTAGAAATGATCGACGCATACGTGGATGGACGACCAATACCACGTTTTTCAAGCTCTTTAACCAGCGAAGCTTCACTGAAGCGCGCAGGCGGTTTGGTAAAGTGTTGCGCAGGTGTCAGTTCGATGAGCGTCAACGTATCGCCTTTATTCACCGCTGGTAAAATGCGGTCTTCATCGCCCTTACGCAGCGCAGGCATCACTTTCGTCCAGCCATCGAAGCGCAGAATACGACCACGCGCCTTCAGACGGAAATCACCCGCACCCACCGTCAGCGTGGTGGAATCATATTTAGCAGGCGTCATCTGACAGGCAACAAACTGACGCCAGATCAGCTGATACAGTTTTTGCGCATCGGCTTCCATATCTTTCAGCGATTCCGCCTGAACGGCGACATCGGAAGGACGGATAGCTTCGTGCGCTTCCTGCGAGTTCTCTTTGCTGGCGTACTGGTTCGCGCTCTCCGGCAGATACTTTTTGCCGAAATTATCGCTGATGTAATCGCGAACCATGTTCACCGCATCCTGGCTCAGGTTGGTTGAGTCAGTACGCATATAAGTGATGTAGCCCGCTTCATACAAGCGCTGCGCCATCATCATGGTTTTCTTCACGCCGAAGCCCAGACGCGTGCTGGCGGCCTGCTGTAGCGTGGAGGTGATGAACGGCGCACCCGGCTTGCTGCTGGTCGGCTTATCTTCACGTTCCAGAACGCTGTAGCGCGCTTTTTCCAACAGGCTAACGGCGGCAAGCGTTTGTTCCCGGTTGACCGGACGGAACGGTTTATCATTCTGATGCGTCACCTCAAGCGGTAACGCGTCGCCGCCTGGCGTCGTCGTGTTAGCATCAATTTCCCAGAACTCTTCAGGAACGAATGCTTTGATTTCGCGTTCACGCTCAACCACCAGACGCACGGCAACCGACTGTACGCGGCCTGCTGACAGGCCTCGCGCAATTTTTTTCCACAGCAGCGGCGACACCATATAGCCCACAACACGGTCCATAAAGCGGCGCGCCTGTTGCGCATTGACGCGGTCGATGTTCAGCTCGCCCGGTTTTTCAAACGCCTGACGAATAGCGTTTTTGGTAATTTCGTTAAACACCACGCGACTGTAGCGGGTGTCGTCGCCGCCGATCACTTCCCGCAGGTGCCACGCAATGGCTTCCCCTTCGCGGTCAAGGTCGGTTGCGAGATAGATGTGGTCGGCTTTTTCAGCCAGTTGCTTCAGTTCAGAAACAACTTTTTCTTTACCGGGCAGCACTTCATAGCGCGCATCCCAGTTGTGCCACGGGTCAACACCCATACGATTGACGAGAGCGCCACGTTCATCCTTTTTGGGCTTTTTAGCCGTTTTGGTGGAGGTTGAGTCGGCGCTCTTTTTAGTTGCTGAGCCACTGGTCGGCAAATCACGGATATGACCGACGCTGGATTTCACCACGTAGTCATTACCCAGATACTTGTTGATCGTTTTGGCTTTTGCCGGGGACTCAACGATGACAAGAGCTTTACCCATATTCACCTTTACCTAATTTGATTCTTCCAGAATGCGTCGCACGTTGATTCACCTTCCACTGGCGACGAGACATCGATATGGTCTCTGCGTCGGCGGATATCAACCCTTAAACTGATTCGCGCTTGTAATGTAACTCTCATGTAACTGAGTTAACAGGCTTTTTCGCTCACAAACGCTATAGCACGACGGAGTATTGGTCGAATGTCAAGCAAATCTGTTGCCAGATTGACGAAAGCGTCACACTGTACCTGATAAAATGCGTTACGCAACTTTATTAGCATGCAAAAACAAATCTCGCCACTTGCAACACTGTCGTAAGACCTTCATTTAAGTCAGGGAATATTTGCCCATAAGCCGGGCTCGGCGTAGACTAATGTCCTTGTTTAAGGAGTAAATAATGCATAAAGACACTCAACCCATCGATCGCGAAACACTGCTGATTGAAGCCAACAAAATCATTCGTGAGCATGAGGACACGCTGGCGGGGATTGTCGCCACCGGCGTAACGCAGCGAAATGGCGTGCTGGTTTTCAGCGGAGATTACTTTTTAGACGAGCAAGGGCTACCGACGCCAAAAAGTACGGCGGTGTTTAATATGTTTAAACATCTGGCGCACGTACTTTCTGAAAAGTATCACTTGATCGATTAACACGAGAAATGATTTGCCGGATGACGGCTGCGCCTCATCCGGCAATTACAATTTTACATCAGCGGTTTTTGCCCCCGCTGCCACCAGCGCATCAGTAAACGATCGGCGCTCTCGGCGGCACTGCCGGTAAAACGGTCCATCAGTTTTTTACGCTGCAGATAACGTACGTTTAATACGTCACGACCGTCCATCAGTCCGAGGATCACCTCATCACTGGTATTGATCTCATCCACCAGCCCGTTGGCCAGCGCCTGTTGACCAAACCAGTGTTCACCCGTGGCAACCTGCTCAATGTCCAGAGTCGGACGCATGCGCTGTACAAAATCTTTAAACAGATGATGGGTTTCGTTCAGGTCTTCGCGGAATTTCTGCCGCCCTTCTTCCGTGTTTTCACCAAGTAAGGTCAGCGTACGCTTGTACTGTCCGGCGGTGTGCAGTTCGATATCAATATCTTTCCCTTTCAGGAAGCGGTGAAAGTTCGGGATCTGTGCCACAACGCCAATAGAGCCGACAATAGCAAACGGCGCCGAGACAATTTTATCCGCCACGCAAGCCATCATATATCCGCCGCTCGCAGCGACTTTATCTACCGTAACGGTCAGCGGGATCTGCTTATCGCGCAGACGTTGTAACTGGGACGCGGCCAGGCCATAGCCGTGTACTACACCGCCCGGACTTTCCAGACGAACCACGACCTGATCCTGGGGTTTAACGACCGCCAGCACTGCCGTCACCTCTTCGCGTAATGCGCTCACCTCATGGGCATCCATACTGCCTTTAAAATCAAGTACCCATACCCGTGGTTTATCAGATGACGTACTGTCTCCCAGTTTCGCTTTTGCCTTAGCGGCCTTCGCCTCAAGCTTGTGTTTCTTTTTCTGCGCCTTATGCCAGAATTTTTGCTGATGTCCATCCAATAAGGCCAGCGACAGGTCTTCTTTCATCTCTTTATATTGATCGCTGAGATTAATGACCCGCAATTCCCCACGCTGACGTTTGCGTTGTGTCGCGTTTACGATCAGCATAACTACCACCGCAATAGCCACCACGACAGTGACAATTTTTGCCAAAAACAACCCATATTCAGACAACAATTCCACGTGACCCACCTTGGTTAAACAACGCTACTTTCGCTCAGTGTACAACAGCCTTGTTAACCCGTCTTGCTTCATCCATTCAGTAAAAAGCATGACAACGCGTTCATTTTGCGGTGTTATTGCCTTTGGCTGATTGAAAAAGAACAGGGTTTAAGGCATAAAGCCCAAAAGTTATCGCGAACGAGATGGCCAGGACGTCGCCGAGGAGTAGCCGTGCATTATCAACCGAAACAAGATCTTCTACAGGACCGCATTATTCTGGTCACCGGTGCCAGCGATGGTATCGGGCGTGAAGCCGCACAGACCTACGCGCGTTACGGCGCGACCGTGATTCTGTTAGGGCGTAACGAAGAAAAACTGCGTCAGGTTGCCCGCTCCATCGCCGAAGAAAAAGGTACGCAACCACACTGGTTCACGCTGGATCTGCTCACCTGTACGTCTGACGAATGCCACCAGCTCGCACAGCGCATTGCCGCGCATTTCCCGCGTCTGGATGGCGTACTGCATAATGCCGGATTGCTCGGTGACATTTGCCCGATGAGCGAGCAAAACCCGCAGGTATGGCAGGACGTGATGCAGGTAAACGTGAACGCCACCTTTATGCTGACTCAGGCATTGCT
The DNA here is from genome assembly GCF_030337065.1 of Citrobacter sp. Cb004. Taxonomy (NCBI): domain Bacteria; kingdom Pseudomonadati; phylum Pseudomonadota; class Gammaproteobacteria; order Enterobacterales; family Enterobacteriaceae; genus Citrobacter; species Citrobacter sp. Cb004. The sequence goes on from NZ_JAOWCH010000068.1 coordinate 75,899, forward strand.
GCCGTTGTTGCTCAAATCCGATGCCGGATCGCTGGTCTTTACCTCCTCCAGCGTCGGTCGCCAGGGGCGCGCCAACTGGGGGGCATACGCCACCTCCAAATTTGCTACCGAAGGAATGATGCAGGTTCTGGCTGATGAATATCAGAACCGCCACCTGCGCGTAAACTGTATCAATCCAGGTGGAACGCGTACCGGCATGCGAGCCAGCGCGTTCCCGACGGAAGATCCGCAAAAATTGAAAACCCCCGCCGATATTATGCCGCTGTACCTGTGGCTGATGGGCGATGACAGCCGCCGTAAAACCGGTATGACTTTCGATGCCCAGCCGGGCCGTAAACCAGGAATCGCCCAATGAGTGAAGAACGCTATCAGCAGCGCCAGCAGCGCGTAAAAGACCGGGTTGACGCCCGTGTTGCCGCCGCCATAGACGAGCGCGGGATTATTATTGTGTTCACCGGAAATGGTAAGGGTAAAACCACCGCCGCGTTCGGTACCGCCACGCGCGCAGTAGGCCACGGTAAAAAAGTCGGCGTAGTGCAATTTATTAAGGGGACGTGGCCAAACGGTGAACGTAACTTACTCGAACCCCACGGCGTTGAGTTTCAGGTCATGGCGACAGGATTTACCTGGGAAACGCAGAACCGCGAGTCCGACACCGCAGCCTGCATGGCCGTATGGGAACACGGCAAGCGGATGCTGGCCGACGCAGAGCTGGATATGGTGATACTGGACGAGCTGACCTACATGGTTGCATACGACTATCTGCCGCTCGACGAGGTCATCAATGCCCTAAACGCGCGCCCTGCCCATCAAACGGTCATTATCACCGGTCGTGGATGTCATCGCGATATTCTGGAGTTAGCGGATACGGTCAGCGAACTGCGGCCGGTTAAGCACGCCTTTGAAGCGGGCGTGAAAGCCCAGATGGGGATCGATTACTGACAGTAGGCCGGATAAGGCGTTTACGCCGCATCCGGCTCCACGCTAACGCCTGATGGCGCGTTGCTTATCAGGCCTACTCATGATTAACCGTTGTTGCTGCGACCGCCCGGACGACGGCTGCTGCCAACCTGAGAGTGGCGCTTCACCGCACGGCGGATCTGGTTTGCCTTCATACGGCGACGATCTTTCTCGACGGCAACTTTAGAGGTGGTTTCCGGCTTCAGTTCCACCAGTTCACGCAAATAGTTGGTCTGCGCGAGGTCAAGTTCCGTCCAGCCGCCACGCGGCAGGCCCTTCGGCAGCGGAATATCACCGTAACGTACACGGATAAGACGACTTACCTGCACGCCCACGGCTTCCCACAGGCGACGGACTTCACGGTTACGCCCTTCGGTCAACGTGACGTTATACCACTGGTTGATCCCTTCACCGCCGCTGAACTTGATCGTTTTAAATGCGGCCGGACCATCTTCCAGCTGCACGCCACGACTCAGATCGCGCAGTTTTGCGTCATCAACCTGACCAAACACACGCACCGCATATTCACGTTCAACTTCGCGGCTTGGGTGCATCAGACGGTTCGCGAGTTCGCCATCGGTGGTAAACAGCATTAAACCACAGGTATTCACGTCCAGACGTCCCACGGCAATCCAGCGCGCATCGCGCAGTTTTGGCAGACGATCAAACACGGTCGGACGACCTTCCGGGTCGTTACGGGTACACAGTTCACCTTCTGGCTTGTAATAAGCCAGAACACGGCAGATTTGCTCCGCAGATTCTTTCACCGAAATCAGATGACCGTCGATACGGATTTTCAGACCCGGCGTAACTTCAACGCGATCGCCGAGCGTGGCAATTTTGCCATCAACGCTCACGCGACCCGCGGCAATTATGGATTCAATTTCACGGCGAGAACCGTGGCCAGCGCGCGCCAGCACTTTTTGTAACTTTTCGCTCATAGAGCTTCCTTTAGATGTCGCCTTCACAGGCGTCGAACAGGAGAATCAACGGCGCCAGTCAGCGCCATTTTAAGGCCGCGTAGTATAGCGGTTCGCGCCCTTATAAGAAAGGTTTAACGTCGCCGACGCCTTCGCGCAATACCACCGGGGAATCATCGGTTAAATCGATGACCGTGGTTGGCTGCTGGCCGAGATATCCACCGTGGATAATCAAATCCACCACTTTCTCCAGACGATCTTTGATTTCTTCCGGATCTGACTCGGTAAATTCGCTGCCCGGCAGCATCAGTGATGTAGAGAGCATAGGCTCGCCCAGCGCTTCCAGCAGCGCCAGCGCAATCGGATTCGAGGGTACACGCAAACCAATGGTCTTACGTTTTTCCTGCAACAGTCGGCGCGGTACTTCTTTCGTCCCCTTCAGGATGAACGTGTAGTTACCCGGCGTGTTGTTTTTAATTAAACGGAAAGCCACGTTGTCGACAAACGAATAGGTCGACAGTTCGGACAGGTCACGACACATCAGCGTAAAGTTGTGCCCGTCCGGCAGGTGACGGATGCGACAAATGCGCTCCATTGCGCCTTTATCTTCAATTTTGCAACCCAACGCATAGCCGGAATCAGTTGGATAGACGATCACCCCTCCTTTACGCACGATTTCAACGGCCTGATTGATCAGGCGCTGCTGTGGGTTTTCGGGATGAATATAAAAAAACTGGCTCATACTTTCCTCTCTGTGGTCTCGGGCTGTTCCCAAAGTTGCCAGACGCCTTCTACACCTGCGGGCAACCAGAGTTTACGACCCAGCTCAATCCATGGGCAGGGTAGATGAAAATCAGACCCTTGCGATGCCCACAGTTGATGCTGACGCGCAAGCGTCGCCAGATGGGTGCGTTCATTGGGAGACTGCTGGCACTGTGCCACTTCCATCGCGTCGCCGTGATGTTCAGCAAAATGCGCAACCAGTCTTTTCAGCCACTTAGCGCTAAGATCGTACCGCCCAGGATGAGCCAGAACTGCCTTACCGCCAGAATGATGAATGACATCAATAGCTTGTTCTATTGTACACCACTGTGGCGGAACGTAACCGGTTTTCCCACGAGCAAGATATTTTTTAAAGACATCCGCCATGGTTGTGGCTTTTCCGCACTCCACCAGGAAACGCGCGAAATGCCCCCGAGTGATCGCCCCGCCATCAGCCAGGCGTAATGCCCCTTCCCACGCGCCGGGAATATGCGCTTTGTCGAGTCGTTCAGCAATCAGGCGCGCGCGCTGCTGACGACGTTCCGTTTGCTGCGCCAGAAATTCGCACATCATTGGATGGGCGATATCAATGTTCAGACCCACGATATGGATCTCATGGTTTTCCCAGACTGTTGATATCTCGACGCCAGGGATCAAATTTAACGCTAAACCCGCACGTGAAATTTCTTCTCTTGCCGCCGCAATACCCGCCGTGGTGTCATGATCGGTGATCGCCAGTGTACCGACTCGCATCTCTACCGCACGGTGTACTAAGGCTTCTGGCGTTAATCGCCCATCGGAGGCTGTAGTATGGCTGTGCAGGTCATAAATCACTGCGTAATTCGTGTCGCTCAATGCGGCTCCCGTTTCACTAAATGTCTTAACCCGCCCATCATAGCGGTTTAGACAAATATACTGAAATCAGGTGTTGACTTTATTCCATCGAACTAGTTAACTAGTACGCAAGTTCACATGAAGAAGGTATCTGAGATGAAAGCAACATTTGTTCTGCACGGTTGGTGGCGCACTTCCTGATTTCGGGCAGTGTCTTACGTCTGCAATATGCAACCAGATACCCGGCCCGCCAAATGAGCGGGCTTTTTTTTGAACAAAATTAATGAGAATAACGATGCAAACACAAAAACCGACACTCGAGCTGCTTGCCTGCGATGCCGCCTACCGTGAAAATCCGACGGCGCTGTTTCATCAGGTGTGTGGCGCACGTCCGGCAACGCTGCTGCTGGAATCTGCCGATATCGACAGCAAAGACGATCTGAAGAGCCTGCTGCTGGTCGACAGCGCATTACGCATTACCGCCATCGGTGACACTGTCACCATTCAGGCATTATCCGCTAACGGCGCATCGCTGCTGCCGCTGCTGGATGCTGCCCTGCCAGCGGGTGTTGAGAACAAACAACAACCGAATGGTCGCCATCTGCGATTCCCTGCCGTTAGCCCGCTGCTGGATGAAGATGCCCGCTTATGTTCCCTGTCCGTATTTGATGCCTTCCGTTTATTGCAGGAGCTGGTTAATGTTCCTGCGCAAGAACGTGAAGCAATGTTCTTCGGCGGTCTGTTTTCCTACGACCTGGTTGCCGGTTTTGAAGATTTACCTCAGCTTGAAGCGGGCAACCGTTGCCCTGACTACTGCTTCTATCTGGCAGAAACGCTCATGGTCATCGACCATCAGAAGAAAAGCACCCGCATTCAGGCCAGCATATTTACCCCCAGCGATGCAGAAAAACAGCGTCTTAATGCCCGTCTGGCGCAACTAAGCCAGCAGCTTACCGAACCTGCGCCGCCGCTGCCCGTCACTGAAGTTCCGCACATGCGCTGCGAATGCAATCAGAGCGATGAAGAGTTTGCCGCCGTGGTTCGTGGTATGCAAAAAGCCATTCGCGCTGGCGAAATTTTCCAGGTGGTTCCATCCCGTCGTTTCTCGCTGCCCTGCCCGTCACCGCTGGCGGCCTACTATGTGCTGAAGAAAAGTAACCCCAGCCCGTACATGTTTTTTATGCAGGACAACGATTTCACACTGTTCGGCGCCTCTCCGGAAAGCTCGCTGAAATACGATGCCACCAGCCGACAGATTGAAATCTACCCGATTGCCGGGACCCGCCCACGCGGTCGTCGTGCGGACGGTTCACTGGACCGCGATCTCGACAGCCGTATTGAGCTGGAGATGCGTACCGATCATAAAGAGCTTTCCGAGCACCTGATGCTGGTAGACCTGGCGCGTAACGACCTGGCGCGCATCTGCACGCCCGGCAGCCGCTACGTTGCTGACCTCACCAAAGTGGATCGTTATTCCTTCGTTATGCACCTGGTTTCCCGCGTAGTCGGCGAGCTGCGTAGCGATCTGGATGTGCTGCATGCTTACCGCGCCTGTATGAACATGGGTACGCTAAGCGGAGCGCCGAAAGTTCGCGCCATGCAGCTTATCGCCGAGGCCGAAGGCCGTCGTCGCGGCAGCTATGGCGGTGCAGTAGGTTACTTCACGGCCCATGGCGATCTGGATACCTGTATTGTGATTCGTTCCGCCCTCGTGGAAGACGGTATTGCCACCGTACAGGCTGGCGCCGGAATTGTTCTGGATTCCGTTGGGCAGTCAGAAGCCGATGAAACCCGTAATAAAGCGCGTGCGGTTCTGCGTGCTATCGCCACCGCACACCACGCACAGGAGACCTTCTAATGGCTGACATTCTGCTGCTCGATAATATCGACTCTTTTACCTATAACCTGGCAGATCAGCTGCGTACTAACGGTCATAACGTGGTGATTTACCGCAACCATATTCCTGCCCAGACATTAATAGACCGCTTAGCGACCATGAAAAATCCGGTGCTGATGCTCTCCCCAGGTCCAGGTGCGCCAAGCGAAGCGGGCTGCATGCCGGAGCTGTTAACCCGCCTGCGCGGCAAGCTGCCAATCATCGGCATTTGTCTGGGGCATCAGGCCATTGTCGAGGCCTATGGTGGATACGTGGGACAGGCGGGGGAAATCCTGCACGGCAAAGCGTCCAGCATTGAACACGACGGTCAGGCAATGTTCGCCGGTCTGGCAAATCCGCTGCCGGTGGCGCGCTATCACTCGCTGGTTGGCAGCAACGTTCCGGCCGGATTGACCATCAACGCCCACTTTAACGGCATGGTGATGGCGGTACGTCACGATATCGATCGCGTATGTGGCTTCCAGTTCCATCCAGAATCCATTCTGACCACCCAGGGCGCACGTCTGCTGGAGCAAACGCTGGCCTGGGCGCAACAGAAACTCGAACAGACCAATACCCTGCAACCTATTCTGGAGAAACTGTATCAGGCCCAGACGCTGTCTCAGCAGGAAAGCCACCAGCTGTTCTCCGCCGTGGTACGCGGTGAACTGAAGCCGGAACAACTGGCTGCGGCGCTGGTGAGCATGAAAATTCGCGGCGAGCACCCGAATGAAATTGCCGGTGCGGCAACCGCGCTGCTGGAAAACGCCGCCCCGTTCCCGCGACCTGATTATCTGTTTGCCGATATTGTCGGTACCGGTGGTGACGGCAGCAACAGTATCAATATTTCCACCGCCAGCGCCTTTGTGGCGGCCGCTTGCGGACTGAAAGTCGCCAAACACGGCAACCGCAGCGTCTCCAGCAAGTCGGGCTCTTCGGATCTGTTAGCGGCTTTTGGCATCAATCTGGATATGAACGCCGATAAATCCCGTCAGGCACTTGACGACCTCGGTGTGTGTTTCTTGTTTGCGCCGAAATACCACACCGGTTTTCGCCATGCTATGCCGGTACGCCAACAGTTGAAAACCCGTACGCTGTTTAACGTCCTCGGCCCGTTGATTAACCCGGCACATCCGCCGCTGGCGCTGATCGGCGTTTACAGTCCGGAACTGGTGCTGCCAATTGCCGAAACGCTGCGCGTGTTGGGGTATCAGCGGGCAGCCGTGGTGCACAGCGGCGGCATGGATGAAGTTTCGCTGCATGCGCCGACCATTGTGGCAGAGCTGCATGATGGCGAAATCAAGAGCTATCAACTGACGGCGGAAGACTTTGGCCTGACGCCTTACCACCAGGAACAGCTGGCTGGCGGCACGCCGGAAGAAAACCGTGACATTCTTAGTCGCTTGTTACAAGGTAAAGGTGAAGCCGCTCATGAAGCTGCTGTTGCCGCGAATGTCGCCATGTTAATGCGCCTGCACGGTGAAGAAGATTTAAAAGCCAATGCGCAAACCGTGATTAATGTACTGCGCAGCGGCGCGGCCTATGACCGTGTCACTGCACTGGCAGCAAGAGGGTAAATGATGCAAACCGTTTTAGCGAAAATTGTCGCAGACAAGGCGATTTGGGTAGAAGCCCGCAAACAGCAACAACCGCTGGCCAGCTTTCAGAATGATGTTCAACCCAGCTCTCGTGATTTCTACGATGCGCTGCAAGGTGCACGCACCGCCTTTATTCTGGAGTGCAAAAAAGCGTCTCCGTCAAAAGGCGTGATCCGTGATGACTTCGACCCGGCACAGATTGCGGGCGTATATAAACAATATGCTTCTGCGATTTCCGTACTGACCGATGAGAAATATTTTCAGGGGAGCTTTGATTTCCTGCCCATCGTCAGCCGCATCGCACCGCAACCGATTCTGTGTAAGGACTTTATTATCGATCCTTACCAGATTTACCTGGCGCGCTTCTATCAGGCGGACGCCTGTCTGCTGATGCTGTCGGTGCTTGATGATGAGCAATATCGTCAACTCGCCGCCGTCGCCCACAGTTTGAAAATGGGCGTACTGACCGAAGTCAGTAACGATGAAGAGCTGGAGCGTGCTATCGCACTGGGTGCCAAAGTGGTCGGTATCAACAACCGTGACTTACGCGACCTGTCGATTGATCTGAATCGCACCCGCCAACTTGCGCCGCGACTGGGTCATGGCGTAACCGTCATCAGCGAGTCCGGTATCAATACCTATGGTCAAGTGCGAGAACTCAGCCACTTCGCCAACGGTTTTCTGATTGGCTCTGCGTTGATGTCGCATGATGATCTGCATGCTGCCGTGCGTCGCGTTCTGCTCGGCGAAAATAAAGTCTGCGGTTTAACCCGGGCTCAGGATGCAAACGCGGCATACGAAGCGGGTGCCATTTACGGCGGGTTGATTTTTGTGTCCACATCGCCACGCGCGGTCAGCGTTGAACGCGCACGCGAGGTCATGACCGGCGCACCGCTGCAATATGTCGGGGTGTTTCGCAACGCAGAGATCACCGACGTGCGCGAAACAGCGGTGGCTCTGGGGCTAACAGCCGTGCAATTGCATGGTAGCGAAGACCAGGCCTATGTTGACGCCCTGCGCGACGCGCTCCCCGAACAGGTGCAAATCTGGAAGGCGTTAAGCGTCAGTGAAACGTTGCCAGCCCGTGATTATCAGCACGTCGATAAATACATATTCGACAATGGTCAGGGCGGCAGCGGTCAACGCTTCGACTGGTCACTTTTAGGCGGACAATCGCTGGATAACGTTTTACTGGCTGGCGGACTCGGCGCTGATAACTGCGTTGACGCGGCAAAAACCGGCTGTGCCGGTCTCGATTTCAATTCTGGCGTAGAGTCACAGCCGGGCATCAAGGATGCACGTCTTTTGGCTTCGGTCTTTCAGACGCTGCGCGCATATTAAGGAAAAGGACATGACAACATTACTCAATCCGTATTTTGGTGAATTTGGCGGTATGTATGTGCCACAGATTCTGATGCCTGCCCTGCGCCAGCTGGAAGAAGCTTTTGTCAGCGCGCAAAAGGATCCTGAATTTCAGGCGCAGTTTACAGACCTGCTGAAAAACTATGCTGGTCGTCCAACTGCACTGACCAAATGCCAGAACATTACTCAAGGCACCCACACTACGCTGTATCTCAAACGTGAAGATTTGCTGCACGGCGGCGCGCACAAAACCAACCAGGTGCTGGGCCAGGCATTGCTGGCGAAACGTATGGGGAAAACGGAGATCATCGCCGAAACCGGCGCGGGCCAGCACGGTGTTGCATCAGCTCTCGCCAGCGCACTGCTGGGGCTGAAATGCCGTATTTATATGGGTGCAAAAGACGTTGAACGCCAGTCGCCAAACGTTTTCCGTATGCGTCTGATGGGGGCTGAAGTTATCCCGGTTCACAGCGGTTCTGCAACGCTGAAAGATGCCTGTAACGAAGCGCTGCGCGACTGGTCTGGCAGCTACGATACCGCGCACTATATGCTCGGTACGGCGGCAGGTCCACATCCCTTCCCGACCATTGTTCGTGAATTTCAGCGCATGATCGGCGAGGAAACTAAAGCGCAGATCCTTGAAAAAGAAGGTCGCCTGCCGGACGCGGTTATCGCCTGCGTGGGTGGCGGTTCTAACGCCATCGGTATGTTCGCGGACTTTATTAATGAAACCAGCGTCGGTCTGATTGGCGTCGAGCCTGGCGGCCATGGGATTGAATCAGGGGAACATGGCGCACCGTTGAAGCATGGTCGTGTCGGGATTTACTTCGGCATGAAGTCCCCGATGATGCAGACCGAAGAAGGACAGATTGAAGAGTCTTACTCTATTTCCGCGGGGCTGGATTTCCCGTCTGTCGGGCCGCAGCATGCGTATCTGAACAGCATTGGTCGCGCCGATTATGTTTCGATCACCGACGACGAAGCGCTTGAGGCCTTCAAAACGCTGTGTCTGCACGAGGGGATTATTCCGGCGCTGGAGTCCTCCCATGCCCTGGCACACGCATTGAAAATGATGCGTGAAAACCCGGAAAAAGAGCAGTTACTGGTGGTTAATCTCTCCGGTCGCGGCGACAAAGACATTTTCACCGTACACGATATTCTGAAAGCGCGAGGGGAAATCTGATGGAACGTTACGAAAACCTGTTTGCACAGCTGAAGGACCGCAAAGAAGGTGCTTTTGTCCCCTTCGTAACCTTGGGCGATCCGTCTGTTGAGCAGTCACTGAAAATCATTGATACGCTGATTGAAGCCGGTGCCGATGCCCTTGAGCTCGGTATTCCGTTCTCCGATCCGCTGGCTGACGGTCCAACCATTCAGGAAGCCACCTTGCGTGCGTTTGCCGCCGGCGTCACGCCGTCGCAATGCTTTGAAATGCTGGCGCTGATTCGCCAGAAGCACCCTACGATTCCCATTGGCTTGCTGATGTATGCCAACCTGGTGTTTAGCAAGGGCATTGACGAGTTTTACGCCCAGTGTGAAAAAGTGGGCGTGGATTCCGTGTTAGTAGCCGATGTTCCCGTTGAAGAGTCCGCGCCATTCAGAGCTGCGGCGCTCCGCCACAACATTGCGCCAATTTTTATCTGCCCACCGAACGCTGATGAAGAACTGCTGCGCCAGATAGCCTCTCATGGCCGCGGCTATACCTATTTGCTTTCGCGTGCGGGCGTGACCGGTGCTGAAAATCGTGCGGCGTTACCGCTGCATCACCTGGTCGAAAAGTTGAAAGCATATGATGCTCCGCCTTCTTTACAGGGGTTTGGTATCTCTGCGCCTGAACAGGTAACCGGCGCGATTGACGCTGGCGCTGCTGGCGCTATTTCCGGCTCGGCAATTGTGAAAATCATTGAGAAAAATGTTGCGGCACCGGAACAGATGCTGGCTGAGCTGAAAGCTTTTGTCAGCGCGATGAAAGCCGCCACCCGGCAGTAAGCTAAATCAACCGCCAGAGACTTCTGGCGGTTTTACGCTTCTTTCGTGTGCTTCATTTTATACATGGCGCTATCTGCATTCTGAATAGCCACATCCAGTTCACCGTTCACCTCTGCAATCCCCCACGATACTGACAATGGCACAGTATGACCGTCCACTACAAACACATGGCTGGTCACCTGCCCGCTGATACGTTGAGCGATTGCGATGGCATCAGTAGCCTGCGAGCGAAACAGCAGGATCATAAATTCATCCCCGCCGGTACGAATCACAATATCGTGACTGGTGCGGGTGTTTGATAACATCCTGTTGGCGATAATTTGCAGCGCACGATCGCCTGCCGCGTGACCCCAGGTATCATTGACGGCCTTGAACTTATTGCAGTCCAGTAGCACCACCGAACAGTGGGATAAATCACGGCGCTTGATGATGTCGAGTATTCGGCGATTAAAGCAACCGGTCAGGGTGTCTATATAAACCTTCAGGTCGCTTTCGTTCAGCCATGATTTTAGCGAGAAACTAATCATGATGAAAAAGAACGGCGCCAGCAGGATCACGATCCCGGCATGGGTATCGCGCGTCATAAAACGGCCTAATGAAAGCGAATAGTGCAGCGCATATTTCTCCGAAAAATTGCGCACTAAAAAACGGGATTGACCTGTACATTTACCGGATAAACAGAGACTTTCATTGTTGGTCAAATTTACCAATTCCACATTCAGCTCAGGTGGGAGCTGGTAGTCAAATGCTTGAGCCAACGCTTCCTGCAATTCGGGCTTTGAATGGTCATAAACCAGATAGGCCACGATTTGGTCTGATATCTCTTTGCCAGACAGATCGTAGATATAGCTCACCACGCTGTAAGCTTTTTCACCGGTAATTTTATCGGTATAGAAGTTCGTTGAACTAAGGGCTTTGTTTTTGACGTTTTTTTGCAACAGTCGGGTATAGAAATCGACCGGCGGATAGAAAAAGTTGGTGAGATCCCGCGCCATTTCAGAATTTGAGAAACTGAAGTTGCGCGAATCGGAAGCCATAAACCAGTAAAAATAATCTGAATTTTTGGCGATAATATAACGATGTGCATCGAAGCTGCCCGGATTTAGCTCATTAACCATACCGCGAATAAACTCCGCCGCCGTATACATACACAGCGCGTTGTGGCTGGCTTGCTGGGCAATAATTGTCCCCGTTAACGAATGCAGACGCTTTGGGTCGGCGTTAATTCCCCATTCAATCTCATTGCGGGGAACAAATTGTGAAATATCGCCACATTGCTCACCCGATTTAATATGGTGATAGCGCTCACCAATCGCATCGGCGATCAGCTCATTATCGTTAAAAATGTCCATCATGCGCGCTTGCATGCGGTTAACACCGTCACTGACTGCAGCCATCCGCTGCTCATAAATTATAAACAGAAACAACGACGTAAATATCAACGTAATGAGCCCTAATACCAGCAGTGCCTGCCTGTTTCTGAGCTTGTCCTGCACAATCTTCACGAGTTCACCCTGATAGTTAACATATTGCCAAACCGGTTACCCGTTTATGTCGTTGCATAACTGCGCTGTATGTTGATTGAGAATGTTAACCGTCCCTAAGCAGATGCCTTAGAAGCCCGCCGTTGTGTGCGCTAAAGTTACAGACTTATACAATAAAAGCACATTTTTGTTAACATAAATGCAAACTAATCATCACCCTCAATCGGAAACCCCGCCCGACGAATGGCCTCACGACAATCGCTCACGCCTGCGGCATAGCCCGCTTCAATCTCACAAACAGGACTGGCGCTGCAATAAGGTAGTTTAACCGGAGTCGCAATGCGTTTCTCCAGTACTTCAATTTTATCCATAAAATTCAATAAGTCACGCGCGGCACTCACGGCGAACTCTGCCGTTTCATCTCCGGTGAATGGTTCCAAAAGTGTGATTTTTTGTTGTAGCAGGAGTCGAGTCAACATCATCGTCAATGCCCTCAAAGCCAGTTTGCTTAAAGAGTAGCATTACATCGACGGGGAGAAAGGCAGGAAGAAATAAACTGGTAATAAAAAAGCTGACCGTGGAACGATCAGCTTTTCAGTATTTTAATCACGGACTTAGAAGCGATAACCCGCGGAGAACATAAACACCCACGGATCGAGGCGGACGCTGTCATGCTGCTGCGCGCCAGCCAGTTTGTAGCTCGCGGTGGTGTCGATATCCATGTACCAGACCGACATGTTAATCAGCCAGTCGCGGTTAATCAGATAGTCCATACCCACTTGCCCTGCTGCACCCCAGGAGTCTTTCAGGCTCAGGTCAGATAAACCGGTTTCTTTGCCGTTATTGTTAAAGCCTTCGTCAAAGAAGGTGGTGTAGTTCACACCGACACCAACGTACGGACGCAGTTTGCTGCTGGAATCGCCGAAATACCACTGCGCCATTAAGGTCGGCGGTAAATGGTGAACGGTCGCAATATCACCTGTTGTGGCAGTGCCAATTTTATGGCGGAACGGCGTGGCTGCCAGTAATTCAACACCGATATTGTCGGTTGCCATGTAGGTAAATGTCAGACCCAACTGCGTGTTATTGCTGACATCAAAGCCACCCAGGCTTCCCAGCGTACCACCCGCGCCTTCCGTCGGTCTGACGGTGGCAGAACCTGCACGAATAAAGAATTCTCCGGCCTCATGCGCAAATACGTTACCAGAGAGAAGAGTTGTTAAAGCCACTGCTGCAACTGTTAATTTTTTCATGTCCGCTCCATCGTTATGGTTATAAAAGCGGAACGAATATACCCACATTGGAGTAATAAGTGATCTAACCTGGATCACATTGACTTTGATAATTTAACATTTATTGATCCAGATTAAGTTAGAACTTGCATTCAAAATCCTGGTTAACCTAATTCAGATCAATTTTGATATATTTTCGCCACGCAAGTACCTGACCTCCGTTGCAGAATAGCGATGGTTATTTGTTCGTGATGCGCAGAGAACAACCAACGTTCTTGCATGACGCTGAAGTCATAGTCAAAAATTACCGGGGCTTTACAAAGATATGCCTTTCCATACACCGCGCGATGCTGCCACTGTAGAGTTATCCAGGGTACAATTGCCCACAAATGAACACCTGCAAAACTCAAGGAGAGTGCATGTCTATCACGGCGAAATCCGTTTACCGTGACACGGGAAACTTTTTCCGTAATCAATTCATTACCATCTTGCTGGTATCGTTGTTGTGCGCGTTTATCACAGTGGTGTTAGGGCATGCCTTTTCTCCCACCGACGCACAAATTGCGCAACTTAGTGAAGGCGATCAGTTAACCAGCAGCGTGGGATTGTTCGATCTGGTGCAAAACATGACCCCGGAGCAACAGCAAATTTTGCTACGCGCTTCCGCGGCGTCGACGTTTTCCGGTCTGATTGGTAATGCCATCCTCGCCGGGGGTATTATCCTGATGATTCAACTGATTTCAGCCGGTCATCGGGTCAGCGCATTACGCGCCATCGGTGCCAGCGCGCCGGTTTTGCCGAAGCTGTTTATTCTGATTTTTCTGACTACTCTGCTGGTGCAAATCGGTATTATGCTGGTGGTGGTACCCGGTATTCTGCTGGCTATCCTGCTGGCACTTGCACCGGTGATGTTAGTACAGGACAAAATGGGTGTCTTTGCCGCGATGCGCAACAGTATGCGTCTGGCGTGGTCGAATATGCGCCTGGTTGCACCAGCAGTGATCGGTTGGCTGTTGGCAAAAACGTTGTTGTTGCTTTTTGCGCCAAGTTTTGCGGTACTTACGCCAAATGTAGGCGCGGTATTGGCGAATACGCTGAGCAATATGATCTCCGCCGTATTGCTGATCTATTTGTTCCGCCTGTACATGCTAATTCGCCAATAAACCCTGAACGCATTCCGGGCTTGTACCCGGTGCTTTTGATGACGGAATCGAAGAATGAAGCAGTTTCTTGATTTTTTACCGCTGGTTGTCTTTTTTGCTTTTTATAAGCTCTATGACATCTACGCGGCGACCTCGGCGCTGATTGTTGCGACGGCTGTGGTTTTGATTTACAGCTGGGTCCGCTATCGCAAGGTCGAGAAGATGGCATTGATCACTTTTGTTCTGGTAGCCGTGTTCGGTGGCCTGACCATCTTCTTCCACAATGATGAATTCATTAAGTGGAAAGTAACGGTGATTTACGGGCTGTTTGCCGGTGCGCTGCTGGTTAGCCAATGGGTAATGAAAAAGCCGCTGATTCAGCGCATGTTAGGTAAAGAGCTGAGCTTGCCACAGCCGGTTTGGACAAAACTTAACTTCGCCTGGGCCGTCTTCTTTATCCTGTGCGGTCTGGCGAATATCTATATCGCGTTTTGGCTACCGCAGAATATTTGGGTCAACTTTAAAGTGTTCGGCCTGACCGCCCTGACTTTACTATTTACGTTACTGAGCGGAGTCTATATTTACCGCCACCTTCCGCAGGAAGATAAATCGTAATAAATACTCGCCAGATCTCCGGATCTGGCGAATTTTTATCCCTTCGCGTTCCTTGTTGCCATCAACCTGGCTTACTTCCGCCTCGCAGGCCGCATCCCCTCTGTTCTCAGCGCGTAAATTCTAGTAGCATCGCGCCTGTAATCTTTCTCTATAGTCGGTTCTACAATGACAACAACGAATAACACTCCCCAGGGCGAACTGGTTTTACGCACTCTGGCTATGCCTGCCGATACCAACGCGAACGGTGATATTTTTGGTGGCTGGCTGATGTCACAAATGGATATAGGTGGCGCTATTCAGGCCAAAGAGATCGCACATGGTCGCGTGGTAACGGTGCGGGTTGAAGGAATGAGCTTTTTGCGCCCGGTTGCCGTGGGCGATGTGGTTTGTTGCTATGCACGCTGCGTGAAACGCGGGACGACCTCGATCAGCATTAATATTGAAGTCTGGGTGAAGAAAGTCGCTTCAGAACCTATCGGTCAGCGTTATAAAGCTACCGAAGCCCTGTTTATCTACGTTGCCGTTGATAAAGACGGTAAACCGCGGCCGATTCCCTCCCTGGCCTGATAGCACGCGCAAGCATCGCCATCCGGCAATCATTCTGCCGGATTTGGCGGCGTAACGCCAAATCCGGCCTGATGCTTACTCGATCTGTGTTGTGCCGTTCAGGCGGAAAACAATATTCACCACCAGCCCGGAACCAGGCTTACCGGCTTCATAACGCCATCTGCGCATCGCATTTTTCACTTCACGCTCAAACATATTCGCAGGCTGTGCGGACAGAACTTCCACATTTTCAACCCGGCCATCCGAGGTCACGTCAAATTTGACCTTCACACGGCCTTCAATGCGCAACGCCTGTGCACGTGCCGGATATTGAGGCTGATTACGACTTAAGGCTCGCGGACCCGATGGTACGCTCACCGCCGGTTTAGTGGTTGCCGGAGCGGTACTGGTTGTTGGACGCGCAGGCGCCGTATTTTCAAACGGGGATGCCGGACGAGGCTCTGCTGGTTTAACATCACGCTTCGGCTGCTTTTCCACCTTTTTCACCGGTTTTGGCTTCGGTTTAGGCTTGGGCTTCGGTTTCTCAATCACTACCGGCGCTTCTTTTGGCGGTTCGGGGATCGGTTCTGGCTCCGGTTCAGGCTCGACGACAGGTTCCGGCGGCGGCTGAACGGCCTGAGGCGGTTCAAGATCGGCAGGCGCAACCATCGTAACGGAGATCGGCTGCGCTGGCGCAGACAGTTCAATAACCTGATGTACCGAGGTATACAGCAAACCTGCCACTACAGCACCATGAATGCCGACAGAAAGTAACGTAGGCCAGGGAAAGCGACGAGGTAAATCAAGGGTCATTGAAGTCATAATCGTTTCAGTAAAAAAACCAGGCCCTGATTTTAAATGCAAATAGCAATCATATTCAATAAGACCGTGAAGCTAACTGGCATTTAAAACGCGATTTTATGATAAAAAACCATTTTCAAAGTATGGCCTTAACATATTAGTTATCTTTCCGTTGCAGTTACCAGGCCTTTCCAATAACGTAAATATGACCTTTTACCGTTCAAGGAGCTCTACCCGTGCTGTACGTTATTTACGCTCAAGATATCGCAGACTCTCTCGAAAAACGTCTTTCCGTACGCCCTGCTCATCTGGCTCGTCTGCAACTCCTTCATGACGAAGGCCGTTTGCTCACGGCTGGCCCCATGCCAGCGGTTGACAGTAACGATCCGGGCGCCGCAGGCTTTACTGGCTCAACGGTGATTGCAGAATTTGAATCTTTAGAAGCCGCGCAGGCGTGGGCGGAAGCCGATCCCTACGTGGCGGCAGGTGTTTACGCGCAGGTTTCAGTAAAACCGTACAAAAAAGTATTTTAAAAACAAAACGAAAAGCAGACATTGGGCACCGCCAGCGGTGCCCTTTTGAGATCAGATGTTGTGGATCGCAAACAGCAACGAGTTACGTTGATGGTTGAGAATACACTTTCTGATGGTATGGATACGCATATTACGGCGCGATTGTCCTTCAAGCCAACGTGCTTTACGGCGGCTAGCCTGACGCAGCATCCGCCAGCGTCCCACTTCCGTTCTACTACGCTTCATGTTTACTACTCTTTCAGTCACTGAGCGGCCATTATAACGCCACACCGAATGCAGACCAGTGGTTTTCCCGTGTTTTTATTTGCCAGATTAATCCTGATGCGTAAACTCTTAACAATACGCTTTCAAAAGGATTTTTAAATTTATGACAACCTTCTACACCGTGGTGAGTTGGCTGGTCATTCTGGGTTACTGGGTACTCATTGCTGGCGTAACATTACGCATTCTAATGAAACGACGCGCAGTGCCCTCCGCAATGGCCTGGCTTTTGATCATCTATATTCTGCCATTGGTAGGGATCATTGCTTATCTGTCCTTCGGTGAGCTCCACCTTGGTAAACGTCGCGCCGAACGCGCCCGGGCAATGTGGCCGTCAACGGCCAAGTGGCTGAACGATCTAAAAGCCTGTGAGCATATTTTTGCGCAGGAAAACAGCAGCGTCGCGTCATCCTTATTTAAGCTGTGCGAGCGTCGTCAGGGAATCGCTGGCGTTAAAGGGAATCAACTGCAGTTGCTCACCAGTTCAGAGGACGTGATGCAGGCATTGATCCGTGATATTCAACTGGCGCGTCACAACATCGAGATGGTGTTCTACATCTGGCAACCAGGCGGTATGGCCGATCAGGTCGCCGAGTCATTAATGGCTGCCGCAAGGCGTGGAATTCACTGCCGCCTGATGCTGGACTCCGCGGGTAGCGTGGCGTTCTTTCGCAGCCCATGGGCGGCGATGATGCGTAACGCGGGTATCGAGGTTGTTGAAGCGCTGAAAGTAAACCTGATGCGTGTATTTTTACGCCGTATGGACCTGCGTCAGCACCGCAAAATGATCATGATCGATAACTATATTGCTTATACCGGCAGCATGAACATGGTCGATCCCCGTTTCTTCAAACAAGATGCAGGCGTCGGGCAATGGGTGGATTTGATGGCGAGAATGGAAGGCCCGGTAGCCACCGCTATGGGCATTGTCTATTCCTGCGACTGGGAAATTGAGACCGGCAAGCGCATTCTGCCCCCGCCGCCAGACGTCAATATCATGCCGTTTGAGCAGGCCAGCGGCCACACCATTCACACAATCGCTTCGGGACCTGGTTTCCCTGAAGATTTGATTCATCAGGCGCTGTTAACCGCAGCTTATTCGGCGCGTGAATATTTAATTATGACCACGCCCTACTTCGTTCCCAGCGACGATCTGCTGCACGCGATCTGTACAGCGGCGCAGCGCGGGGTCGACGTCAGTATTATTCTTCCACGCAAGAATGATTCCCTGCTGGTTGGCTGGGCAAGCCGGGCCTTTTTCACTGAGTTGCTGGCGGCTGGCGTTAAAATCTATCAGTTCGAAGGTGGCTTACTGCACACCAAGAGCGTACTGGTCGATGGCGAGCTGAGCCTGGTCGGTACCGTTAACCTGGATATGCGCAGTCTGTGGCTCAATTTTGAAATCACGCTGGTCATTGATGATGCCGGATTCGGTGGCGATCTCGCGGCAGTACAGGATGATTATATTTCGCGTTCCCGTCTGCTTGATGCCCGTTTGTGGGTAAAACGACCACTCTGGCAGCGGATCGCTGAGCGACTGTTTTACTTCTTTAGTCCGTTGCTGTAAAACGTGCCCATCAGACAGTAAACAGGTAGTCATTATGGATATGGATTTGAACAATCGCCTGACTGAAGACGAAACGCTTGAGCAGGCTTACGATATTTTTCTCGAACTGGCTGCGGACAACCTGGATCCAGCCGACATCATTCTGTTCAATTTACAGTTTGAAGAGCGCGGTGGTGCCGAGTTATTCGACCCGGCAGAAGACTGGCAGGAGCATGTTGATTTTGACCTGAACCCTGACTTCTTTGCCGAAGTGGTGATTGGTCTGGCAGATACAGAAGACGGCGAGATTAACGATATTTTTGCGCGCGTTTTATTATGTCGCGAAAAAGATCACAAACTCTGCCATATTCTTTGGCGCGAGTAACAAACAAAAAAGCTGCTCTCGCAGCTTTTTTCATTTTTATCCAGGCAGTTTACTTCCGCAGCGGTTACAAAACTGCGCACTATGTTCATGCTGCGCCTGCTGACACTGTGGGCATCTACGCTGATATCCTCGCTGTTGGAACGCACTGCTCATGTGTGTGGTTATCAATCCGGTCGGTATCGCAATCACAGAGTATCCAATCAGGATAAGCACTGACGCCACCATGCGTCCCAACGGCGTGTGCGGTGTAATGTCACCGTAGCCGACGGTGGTGACCGTAACAATTGCCCAATACACAGACGCATTCAGCGTAGTAAAGCCATATTTGGGCCCTTCTATCAGATACATCATCGCGCCGAAAACAACCATCAGAATGGCAATAAAGGAATAGAACAACATCAGTTGATGACGGGCGCTTTTTAACGCATTCCAGAACACTCGCAGAGAAGGCATAAAACGCAGCAGCTTGAGAATACGCAAGACGCGCAGGACACGCATCGCTCGCCAGGCGAAGACATAGCTCAGACTGATTTCAGGCCATAGCCACATCACATACAGCGGTAAAATGGTGGCCAGATCGATAATCCCCCAGAAGCTAAACACATATTTTGCGGGATTGGCCCAACTGCACAAGCGAAGAAAATATTCGAGGGTAAAGACCAGAGTAATAAAGATCTCCAGCCAGACAAAAATGCGCCATTCCTCAAAGGTTAAATGGTATTGCGTCCCGACCCCGGACTCAATGAAGATAACAATAACGCTGAGCAAGGCGAACAGCGCACACATACCTTCAAAGCGACGCCCTGAACGGGTGTTTAAATCGAATAATTTGCGATAGAGCGCGCGGCGGACAGAAGAGACTAAACCTGACACATATACCTCACCAAAAAGAAGGGCTGACCTTTGTCAGCCCTCAGGATTATAGCGGGTCTACTTTCAGGCAGGAAACTGCGTGACGGAAACTTCCTTCGAGAACCGGGCGGGTTTTTGCGCATTCCGGTCCGGCAATCGGGCAGCGCGTACGGAACACGCAGCCGGAAGGAGGGTTAATCGGCGACGGCAATTCGCCTTCCAGCAACTGGATAACCTTGTTCCTTTCCTGATCCGGGTCGGGTATCGGCACTGCAGACATCAACGCTTTGGTATAAGGGTGCAGCGGATTATGGTACACCTCATCATAAGTCCCTAATTCCACCGCGTGTCCGAGATACATGACCAGCACACGATCGGAGATATGTTTCACCACCGCCAGGTCGTGAGCAATGAAGATTAACGATAATCCCATTTCACGCTGGAGCTGTTGTAACAGGTTCACCACCTGGGCTTGAATGGATACGTCCAGTGCCGAAACCGGTTCATCGCAAATAATCAGCTTCGGCTCGAGGATCAGCGCCCGGGCAATACCAATACGCTGACACTGACCGCCGGAAAACTCATGCGGGTAGCGGTTAATCAGATTTGGCAGCAACCCCACCTTCATCATCATCGCCTTCACACGGTCGCGGACTTCCTGACCAGACAGGTTCGGATGATAAGTCCGCAGCGGTTCGGCAATGATTTCACCGATGGTCATGCGCGGGTTCAGTGATGCCAGCGGATCCTGGAAAATCATCTGAATATCGCTACGCACTTCCCGCCACTCATCGGGTTTCATGCCCAGCAAATCTTTACCCAGCCAGGCGACTTTTCCATCGGTGGCTTTCACCAGGCCAATAATCGCACGGGCAAAAGTCGATTTTCCACAGCCTGATTCGCCGACCACGCCCAGGGTTTCACCTTCATACAGTCGCAGAGTCACGCCATCAACCGCTTTCAGGGTTTTAGACGGCTGCCAGAACCACTGCTTGCCGTCTTTAATGTCGAAATGAACTTTAAGATCGGCAATTTCAAGGAGCACTTTTCGTTGTTCGGTGACCGCATTCATACCAGTTCCTCCACCGGTTTAAAGCAGGCGCGCAGGCGGCCCGGACTAAACTCTTCCAGTGGCGGAGCACTGCTACAGATTTCCATCGCATGCGGGCAACGCGGCTGGAATGGACAGCCTTTTGGTAGACGCAACAGGTTCGGCGGGTTGCCCGGAATAGTCAGCATCTCTTCCCCTTCGGCATCCAGACGAGGTACGGCATTCAGCAAACCAATCGAATACGGATGAACGGGCTTATAAAAGACATCCCGCGCGCTGCCATATTCCATGGTACGTCCGGCGTACATCACCAAAACTTTATCGCAAATACCGGCAACTACTCCCAGATCGTGGGTGATCATGATAATCGCAGTGTTGAATTCGCTTTTCAGTTCATTCAGCAGGGTCATGATTTGCGCCTGTACCGTAACATCGAGCGCAGTAGTCGGCTCATCGGCTATCAGTAATTTAGGCCTGCACAACAGTGCCATGGCGATCATTACACGCTGACGCATCCCGCCGGAGAATTCATGCGGATACATTTTCATACGCTTACGCGCTTCCGGCATTTTCACCGCATCCAGCATTCTTACAGATTCTTCAAAGGCTTCCGCTTTGCTCATGCCTTTATGCAGCATGAGAACTTCCATCAACTGCTCGCCGACTCGCATGTACGGATTGAGAGAGGTCATCGGGTCCTGGAAAATCATCGAGATTTGCTCGGCGCGCAGTTTGTTCAACTCTCGTTCCGGTAAATTCAGAATTTCACGTCCGTTGAAGGTTGCGGAACCTCCGATACGGCCATTTGCCGCCAGCAGGCCCATCAGGGCAAAGGCCGTTTGCGATTTCCCTGAACCGGATTCCCCAACAATACCCAGCGTTTCTCCAGCTCGCAGAGAAAAGTTTAAATCGTTTACCGCAGTCACATCGCCGTCGGGGGTGGCAAACGTCACGCGCAGATCTTTAACGTTCAGCAGTGCGTTAGCCTGTTGTTGCGCGAGCGGCGCGGTTGAGGTTTCAATTACGCTCATGGCTGCACTCCTTAACGGTCTTTCGGGTCGAGGGCATCACGCAGGCCATCGCCAATAAAGTTAAAACAGAACAAAGTGACCACCAGGAATCCTGCCGGGAACAGCAGCAGCCATGGTGAGACTTCCATCGAGTTGGCACCATCACTCAGCAACGCCCCCCAGCTACTTAACGGCTCCTGCGTCCCTAATCCCAAAAAGCTCAGGAAGGATTCAAACAGGATCATGCTGGGCACCAGCAACGAAGCGTACACCACCACCACGCCCAGCACGTTCGGCACAATATGACGGATTACGATGCGCACGGTAGATACCCCACCCACTTGCGCTGCTTCAATAAACTCTTTGCGCTTAAGACTCAGCGTTTGCCCACGCACGATACGCGCCATATCCAGCCAGGATACCATCCCAATAGCGACAAAAATCAGCAGGATATTTTGCCCAAAGAAGGTGACCAGCAGAATCACGAAGAACATGAACGGGAAGGAGTTGAGGATTTCCAGCAGACGCATCATCACCGAGTCGATTTTACCGCCGAGGTAGCCCGACAGAGAACCGTATAGCGTGCCGACAACTACCGCGACCAACGCCGCGGCAATGCCGACCATCAACGAGATGCGACCGCCAATCGCCACACGAACCAGCAGGTCTCGACCTGACGAGTCGGTGCCGAAATAGTGTCCAGATTCTGTATCCGGCGCGCTGGACATCATGCCCCAGTCGGTATCGAAGTAGGTAAACTGCGACAGCATCGGCGCCAGCGTCACAAACAGCGCAATAATCACCAGCACGACCAGGCTTGCTACCGCCGCGCGGTTATGCATAAAGCGTCGACGCGCGTCCTGCCACAGACTGCGGCCCTCGACCTCCAGCTTTTCACTGAAATTCTCCAGCGCTTCGCTGTTTTTCTTACTTAACATCATAGCGAGCTCCAGTATCAGTAACGAATTTTCGGGTCGATAACGGCATACAGCACGTCGACAATCGCGTTAAACACGATGGTCAGCGTGCCTACCAGTATGGTGAGGCTCAGGACCAGCGAATAGTCGCGGTTTAACGCGCCATTGACGAACAGCTGGCCAATGCCCGGCAAACCATAGATGGTTTCAATAACCATCGAACCGGTAATAATGCCGACAAATGCTGGTCCCATATAGGACAGCACAGGCAACAGCGCAGGTTTTAACGCATGGCGGAAAATAATCCGCCGCATCGGCAACCCTTTAGCGCGCGCGGTACGAATAAAGTTAGAGTGCAGCACTTCAATCATCGAACCGCGGGTAATACGGGCGATACTGGCGATATAAGCCAGTGACAAGGCCACCATCGGCAGGATCATAAATTTCAACGCCCCGCCGTTCCAGCCGCCTCCGGGCAGCCATTTCAAGGTTATGGCAAATATCATGACCAATAAGGGAGCGACCACGAAACTGGGGATAACCACCCCGGTCATTGCCACCCCCATCACCGTGTAGTCCCAGCGCGTATTTTGTTTCAGTGCGGCTATTACCCCAGCGCTAACGCCAACGAGGACCGCAAGAATAAAGGCCGCAGCTCCCAGCTTCGCAGAAACCGGAAAGCTCGATGCCACAAGGTCGTTTACCGTATAGTCTTTATATTTAAAAGATGGCCCAAAATCGCCATGCGCCAGCTGCTTGAGGTAGCTGAAGTACTGCGTCGAGATAGGATCGTTAAGATGATATTTCGCTTCGATATTAGCCAGTACCTCTGGCGGTAACGCGCGTTCCCCGGTGAATGGGCTTCCCGGCGCAAGGCGCATCATAAAGAATGAAATCGTAATAAGTATAAACAGCGTCGGAATCGCTTCCAGACAGCGACGTAATATAAATTTTAACATTGCCCGTACCTTCTGGCGTGTGCCTTTACACCTCTTCTACCCCGACGTTCAGGTAAAGCGGTGTTAATAGTTCGAAGAAAAAAGACACTGTGGGGCAAAATGATTGCCCCACGTCTTGCCATTAATGCTTGATAATATACAAGTCTTTAACGTGGATATTATCCATCGGGTCTTTACCGGAGTATCCGCCAACCCATGGTTTTACCAGGCGGGCGTTAACATAGTAATAAACCGGTACAATCGCAGAATCTTTATCCAGCTGCTGTTCAGCTTTCGAATACAGTTCGCTGCGCTGCGCTTCATCAGTCACTTTCAGCGTATCCGCAATCAGCTTATCAAACGCCGGACTCTTATAGTGGACGGTGTTGTTGGAGCTGTCAGACAGCACCATATTCAGGAAGGATGTTGGTTCGTTGTAATCCGCACACCAGCCCGCACGCGAAACATCATAGTTACCCTGATGGCGCGTATCGAGGAACGTTTTCCATTCCTGGTTTTCCAGCTTCACGTTGGCGCCCAGATTTTTCTTCCAGATAGATGCCGCAGCGATGGCCAGCTTTTTATGCAGATCTGAGGTGTTATACAGCAGGTCAAAGGTCAACGGTTTTTCAGCGGTATACCCGGCTTCAGCCAGCAGTTTTTTCGCTTCTTCATTACGTTTTTCCTGAGACCATTTGAACCACTCAGGTTCAACCAGTTTCGCGCCATCGGTGTAAGGAGGGGTAAAGCTATACGCCGGCAGGTCCCCCTGGTTTTTAACTTTGTTGACGATAATGTCACGATCCAACGCCAGTTTCAGGGCGGTACGAACACGAACATCGTTGAACGGTGCTTTCTGGTTGTTGATTTCGTAATAATAGGTGCACAGATACGGGTCAACGTGAACTTCGTTCGGGATCTCTTTTTTCAGTTTCTGGAATAACTCGATCGGCATGTTGTTATAGGTCATGTCGATTTCGCCGCTGCGATAGCGGTTAACGTCAGTCACTTCAGAAGAAATTGGCAGGTAGGTAACCTGGTTAATAACCGTTTTGGCGTTGTCCCAGTAGTTGGTGTTACGCTCAAGTACAATGCGCTCGTTGACCACCCAGTCTTTCAGCTTATAGGCGCCGTTGGTAACGATGTTAGCGGGCTGGGTCCATTTCTCACCGTATTTTTCAACCGCTGCTTTAGGAACCGGAGAAACGGATGAGTGCACAAGCAATTTGTAGAAATAAGGAACAGGCTCGCTCAGGGTGACTTCAAATGTATGATCGTCGAGAGCTTTGACACCGAGATCGGTGATCGGCTTTTTGCCGGCGATAATATCGTCAATATTGACAATGTGACCGTACTGTAAATAACTGGCGTACGGTGACGCGGTATTTGGATTAGCCAGGCGTTGCCAGCTATACACGAAATCTTGCGCGGTAACAGGCGTGCCGTCAGACCATTTAGCGTCTTTACGCAGATGGAATGTCCACACCTTAAAGTCTTTATTTTCCCACTTTTCAGCCACGCCAGGCGATGGTTTGCCATCGACATCGCTGATTAATAAACCTTCAAACAGGTCACGGTTGATATTGGATTCAGGTACACCTTCGATTTTATGTGGATCGAGTGACTGAACTTCCGAACCGTTATTACGCACCAGAGTCTGCTTTTCAGCAAGCTGCACACCGGCTGGTACAACTGCCGCCGTAGCAACATTCCCAGCGATTAGCGCAGTTAGGATCCCCGCAGCTACTAAACTTTTTTTAGTGATGTTAGTCATTGTGTTTGTACTCCCTCATTATTATGGCTGGTTTTTTAACCAGACTGTTAATCCTGTCAGGATCCCTGTACGGCACCGGAGATTTTCTGCCGTCAGGTAGTTTCTTGTTTTACTGCTTGCTATCACCGACTTTATTTATTTCTGGCGATTCGTATGACCGCCTTGCGTCGATTGTCTACGTGCCTCCCCTGCCGGAAACACGTTATTACCCTGTTGAGAGAAACTAATTGAAAATGATTCTCATCAACGTGAATTCTTCTGCATAATACCTGGCCGGAAAGTATCAAATGCGTTTCTTAACCGCCAATACATTTTACAAATTTGTTAACCAATTCTCTTTTATTGGAAATAAATCTCACTAAAAAAGTCTTACGAATGAAAGATTGTGACAATAAAACGATAAAAATCAATATATTGCATCACACGCAGTGTTAACCCCCAGTCCTGTGTCAACACCACGCCAAAATGCACATAAATTTAACAATTGGTTATTAATTAGCACATTCATCTAAAAAAAACGCTGAAATAACTAATAACATTTCGATAATCCTTCAGCAAGCCCCAGAGTATGATGTTAATAAAATAACAGTGACGTCGGGATCCCTCTGGTGGCCTACTGAGCGTTATATCTATAAAATCAATGAATAAATTAATGAATGGCCATCAGAGTTTTTTATATTTCTATGCTGATTTTCAACTTTAGTGAGAAGTTTTACTAATAACGAAAGGAAACGGAGCCGAAAGAGGCTCCGTTGATGCCGAAGAGGAATATCAGGCAAGTAAACCGGGGAAAATGGACTTGATTCCAGTCACAATGAATTCGATCCCTAAGGCCATTAACAACAACCCCATAATACGCGTAATGACGTTGATACCGGTTTGGCCCAGCAGCCTTACCAGCCACGGTGCCATGCGGAACAGTCCCCAACAGCACAGGGCAAACAACGCAATCGCCACAAAAAAACCAAACAGGTTAATCGCACTGTGATAGCGCGTACCCCAAACAATAGTTGAGCTTATCGCCCCCGGCCCCGCCATTAACGGCAATGCCAGCGGCACTACGCCGATACTTTCGCGGATTGCTGTTTCTGATTTTTCCTGTTTGTTTTGCTTATCTTCGCCCAGTTTTCCGCTAATCATCGACATTGCGATAGTCACCACCAGAATGCCGCCGGCAATCCTGAACGAATCTATCGAGATACCGAAGAGCTGCAGAATACCGTCACCAAGGAACAGCGAGGTCCACAGGATGATGGCAACCGACAGGTTTGCCGTAAGGTTGGTTTTATTTCGCGCAGCAGCGGTTTGATAGCTGGTCATACTGATAAAGACTGGGATGATCCCGACCGGGTTAACCAATGCGAATAACCCAATGAAAAATTTAAAATAGACAGGAAAATCAAATAGCGTTTGGATCACGGTTAGCTCCGAAGCGTTAGCCGGATAAAATGAGTCATAAAAATTGATAAAATCCGCGCTGAAGATACGCCTTTTGTCAGCATACTTCACCTTCTATCTGTGTATATCTACGTAAATACACTTCCAATACTTGGTGTTATTAATATGTATTAAATATGCTAATGTTAATAGCATTCACCCCATCAATTCATTAACACTTACCGATAAACGCTAAAAGGGCCTGCTGAAAGGTGTCAGCTTTGCGAAATTTTGATCCAGATCACGCAATTACTACTCAGAAGTGAGTAATCTTGCTTACGCCACCTGGAGGTAGCGCGTTAGAATTAAGTGGCGCTAGCGTATAAGCTCTTTTAGTAAATCAAGGTAAAGTGGACGTTAATTAACCGTTTGATTTTCAAAACGTTACACAAATTTTCGTCGATCTGTCTATACTCTCGTATCGAGCAGATGATTTACTAAAAAAGTTTAACATTATCAGGAGAGCATTATGGCTGTTACTAATGTCGCTGAACTTAACGCACTTGTAGAGCGCGTAAAAAAAGCCCAGCGTGAATATGCCAGTTTCACTCAAGAACAGGTTGACAAAATCTTCCGTGCCGCCGCTCTGGCTGCCGCAGACGCTCGAATCCCTCTCGCGAAAATGGCCGTTGCCGAATCTGGCATGGGCATCGTCGAAGATAAAGTGATTAAAAACCACTTTGCTTCCGAATACATTTATAACGCATATAAAGACGAAAAAACCTGTGGTGTGCTGGCTGAAGACCACACTTTCGGTACCATTACCATCGCTGAACCGATTGGTATCATCTGCGGTATCGTTCCAACCACTAACCCGACTTCTACTGCAATCTTCAAATCACTGATCAGCCTGAAGACGCGTAACGCCATCATCTTCTCTCCGCATCCGCGTGCTAAAGATGCCACTAACAAAGCTGCTGATATCGTTCTGCAGGCAGCAATTGCTGCTGGCGCACCGAAAGATCTGATCGGCTGGATCGATCAACCTTCCGTAGAACTGTCAAACGCGCTGATGCACCACCCGGACATCAACCTGATCCTTGCGACCGGTGGTCCAGGCATGGTTAAAGCAGCATACAGCTCCGGTAAACCGGCAATCGGTGTAGGCGCAGGTAACACCCCTGTGGTTATCGATGAAACCGCTGATATCAAGCGTGCTGTTGCATCTGTTCTGATGTCTAAAACCTTCGATAACGGCGTAATTTGTGCTTCTGAACAGTCCGTTGTTGTCGTTGACTCTGTATACGACGCAGTACGTGAGCGTTTCGCGACTCACGGCGGCTACATGCTGCAAGGCAAAGAGCTGAAAGCCGTTCAGGACGTTATCCTGAAAAATGGCGCGCTGAACGCGGCTATCGTTGGTCAGCCGGCATACAAAATTGCTGAACTGGCAGGCTTCTCCGTACCAGAAACCACTAAGATTCTGATCGGTGAAGTGACAGTTGTTGACGAAAGCGAACCGTTCGCTCACGAAAAATTGTCTCCGACGCTGGCAATGTACCGCGCGAAAGACTTCGAAGACGCCGTTATTAAAGCTGAAAAACTGGTTGCGATGGGCGGTATCGGTCATACCTCTTGCCTGTACACCGACCAGGACAACCAGCCAGAACGTGTTGCTTACTTCGGTCAGATGATGAAAACCGCACGTATCCTGATTAACACCCCAGCTTCTCAGGGTGGTATCGGTGACCTGTACAACTTTAAACTCGCGCCTTCCCTGACTCTGGGTTGTGGTTCCTGGGGTGGTAACTCCATCTCTGAAAACGTTGGTCCTAAGCACCTGATCAACAAGAAAACCGTTGCTAAGCGAGCTGAAAACATGTTGTGGCACAAACTTCCGAAATCTATCTACTTCCGTCGTGGCTCTCTGCCAATCGCACTGGATGAAGTGATTACCGATGGTCACAAACGTGCGCTGATCGTGACCGACCGCTTCCTGTTTAACAATGGCTATGCTGACCAGATCACCTCCGTGCTGAAAGCTGCTGGCGTTGAAACCGAAGTGTTCTTTGAAGTTGAAGCTGACCCAACTCTGACCGTTGTACGCAAAGGTGCTGAGCTGGCTAACTCCTTTAAACCAGACGTGATCATCGCACTGGGTGGCGGTTCCCCGATGGACGCCGCGAAAATCATGTGGGTTATGTACGAACACCCAGAAACCCACTTCGAAGAACTGGCACTGCGCTTTATGGACATCCGTAAACGTATCTACAAGTTCCCGAAAATGGGCGTAAAAGCGAAGATGGTTGCCGTCACCACCACTTCCGGTACCGGTTCTGAAGTTACTCCGTTTGCGGTTGTTACTGACGATGCAACTGGTCAGAAATACCCGCTGGCAGACTATGCGCTGACTCCGGATATGGCGATTGTTGACGCCAACCTGGTGATGGATATGCCTAAGTCCCTGTGTGCGTTCGGTGGTCTGGATGCCGTTACTCACGCCCTGGAAGCTTACGTATCCGTGCTGGCTTCTGAGTTCTCCGACGGTCAGGCTCTGCAAGCGCTGAAACTGCTGAAAGAAAACCTGCCAGCGTCCTACCACGAAGGTTCTAAGAACCCGGTAGCGCGTGAGCGTGTACACAGTGCAGCAACCATCGCCGGTATTGCATTTGCTAACGCCTTCCTGGGTGTATGTCACTCAATGGCGCACAAGCTGGGTTCTCAGTTCCACATTCCTCACGGTCTGGCGAACGCCCTGCTGATCAGCAACGTTATTCGTTATAACGCGAACGACAACCCGACTAAACAGACTGCATTCAGCCAGTACGACCGTCCGCAGGCTCGTCGTCGCTACGCTGAAATCGCAGACCATCTGGGTCTGAGCGCACCGGGCGACCGTACTGCTGCAAAAATCCAGAAACTGCTGGGCTGGCTTGACGAAATCAAAGCTGAACTGGGTATTCCTAAGTCTATCCGTGAAGCTGGCGTTCAGGAAGCTGACTTCCTGGCACACGTGGACAAACTGTCTGAAGATGCGTTTGATGACCAGTGTACTGGTGCTAACCCGCGTTACCCGCTGATTTCTGAACTGAAACAGATCCTGATGGATACCTACTACGGTCGTGAATACAGCGAAGATCAAACCGCCGTTAAGACTGAAGCAGTAGCAGCGCCGAAAGCTGAGAAAAAAGCGAAGAAATCCGCTTAATTCATCCAGATAAGTTTTAGTTTCACCATAAACGGTCCCAAATTGGGGCCGTTTTTTTTTACATCTTTCGTTATCAGAATCGATACATGACCAATTCAGCGACGTGTAAAGGATGGACCTGTAAAAGGATGCTTAGGAGGATGCGAGAATAGCGTCAGGAGAGTGTCTGACAGGGTAGCGAACATTAGCGAATGTCTCAGCCTACCCTGTGCTAATAAGCGCCCAGAAGCGCGTAGAGTTAATCGTGGTTGTGTCGTTCTTGTATCGCCGTCAGAGAGCCCTCAGACTGTGCTTGCTTATAATGCTTACGGCATACCGATACATAGCGTTCGTTCCCGCCAATCACCACCTGTTCGCCCTCGTTATAAGGTCGTCCTGCCTGATCAAGACGCAACACCATGCTGGCCTTACGCCCACAGAAACAAATGGTTTTTAATTCAACCAGTTTATCTGACCACGCCAACAGGTATTCGCTGCCGCCAAATAACTCACCACGAAAATCGGTACGCAAGCCGTAGCACAACACGGGAATATCCAGCTGATCGACAACTTCAGATAATTCATAAACCTGCTGTCGAGTCAGAAACTGCGACTCATCAACCAGTACACAGTGAATTCTTTGCTGCTCATTCTCAGCCCGAATCTCTTCGAACAATGATGAATTTTGGTTAAACAATTTTGCAGGTGACGACAGACCTATACGTGAACTTACTTTTCCAGCACCAAAGCGGTCATCAATTTCCGCTGTATATACCACGGCACGCATCCCACGTTCCTGATAATTGTACGAAGATTGCAGCAATGCAGTCGACTTACCGGCATTCATTGCAGAATAGTAAAAATATAGCTGTGCCATTGACCGTAGGCCCTCACCCGGGGAAATAAATATGGGCAGGATTGTAGCATATTTCACGAACGTGTCGGTGTAGCGTTGCCTGCATAGGCGTATAAATAGGCGTTCAGACTCGCTCAGTGTCGCCTAAATAACCGATCCTTTAAGTGACATGGGAGCGCTAGTACACTCCAGTCATAGCCCAGGCAGCCTGAAACTGGACGGGTATATACACACTCTTTCACAAATAGTGCTCATGAAATTTATCCATACCTCTTATCTTCTTACGGCAATAAAGAAACCCTTCCCTTATTGTTATTGAATCTACCCACTGTCGCCATGTATTAGCGAATTCATGTAAGCAAAACTAATACAAAAGGTTGAAATCACTGCAAAGAGATACTATTTGTACACCATAAAATGTGACCTGAATCTTGAATTTTT
Organism: Citrobacter sp. Cb004; assembly: GCF_030337065.1. Lineage (NCBI taxonomy): Bacteria > Pseudomonadati > Pseudomonadota > Gammaproteobacteria > Enterobacterales > Enterobacteriaceae > Citrobacter > Citrobacter sp. Cb004. The sequence continues at coordinate 107,148 of NZ_JAOWCH010000068.1, forward strand.
ACTCTCAGCCGCTGAGAAGCCCCCTCACCAATAAGCCTTTTTTATGCCCAACGTCGCGGTGAATTTAAGACAGATGAATTAATTCTGATACTAAATAAAGCGCAATTTTGAATTCCTTACATTCCTGGCTATTGCACAACTGAATTTATCGCTCTATTATTAGCTCAACAAACCACCCCCAATATAAGTTTGAGATTACTACAATGAGCGAAGCACTTAAAATTCTGAACAACATCCGTACTCTTCGTGCGCAGGCAAGAGAATGTACTCTGGAAACGCTTGAAGAAATGCTGGAAAAATTAGAAGTTGTTGTTAGCGAGCGCCGTGAAGAAGAAAGCGCTGCAGCTGCTGAAGTTGAAGAACGTACTCGTAAACTGCAACAATATCGTGAAATGCTGATCGCTGACGGCATTGACCCGAACGAACTGCTGAATAGCATGGCTGCTGTTAAATCTGGCACCAAAGCTAAACGCGCTGCACGTCCGGCTAAATATAGCTATGTTGACGAAAACGGTGAAACTAAAACCTGGACTGGTCAGGGTCGTACACCGGCAGTGATCAAAAAAGCGATGGAAGAACAAGGTAAACAACTGGACGATTTCTTAATCAAGGAATAATTCAGAAATAGTTTGCTTAAAATCCCGCCACTGGCGGGATTTTTTTTACCTGAACTTCGCACAGTCCCTACCCAGTTCAGGTATAAAAAAACGGTGCTGGATTAACAGCACCGTTCAGACCTGATAATACCAGCAGGTTACTTCTTAATACCCATCTCATCTTCCAGCCAGGCTTTAAATTCAGCGCCGAGAGTATTATGGCGAATACCATATTCAACGAACGCCTGCATATAGCCCAGCTTATTACCACAGTCATGGCTTTTGCCCTTCATGTGATAAGCTTCAACCGTTTCTTTTTCAATCAGCATATCGATAGCATCAGTCAGCTGAATTTCGTCACCGGCTCCCGGAGGCGTTTTTGCCAGCAGAGGCCAGATATCCGCACTAAGGACGTAACGCCCCACGACGGCCAGATTAGATGGCGCCACATTCGCTTTCGGCTTTTCAACAACGCCAACCATCGGTACGCTTTCGCCCGGCGCTAATTCAACGCCTTTACAATCAACAACACCATAAGCGGTAACATCTTCTACCGGCTCAACCATAATCTGGCTGCTGCCTGTTTCATCGAAACGATGAATCATTTCGGCAAGGTTGTCGCGTGATAAATCAGATTCGTATTCGTCAAGAATGACGTCCGGCAAGATAACCGCAACGGGCTCATCGCCAACCACCGGGTGCGCGCACAATACCGCGTGGCCCAGACCTTTGGCCAGTCCCTGACGCACCTGCATAATAGTGACATGTGGCGGACAAATAGATTGCACTTCTTCCAGTAGCTGGCGTTTTACACGTTTTTCCAGCATAGCTTCAAGTTCAAAGCTGGTATCGAAGTGGTTTTCAATCGAATTTTTAGACGAGTGAGTTACAAGTACAATTTCAGTGATGCCCGCAGCAATACATTCGTTTACGACGTACTGAATTAATGGCTTATCAACCAACGGTAGCATCTCTTTCGGGATTGCTTTCGTAGCCGGTAACATCCTGGTTCCTAATCCCGCAACCGGGATAACGGCCTTTTTGACTTTTGAATTAAGGGCAGCCATTTAAAACTCTCCTGGACTGTTCATGTATTGAACGTGTTCATCAATCTGTATCGCATCCAAGTATATCAGTACCGCGACAAGCTTCTGGTCTGAAAAGGACGCGCGTCGGTATAATTAAGATAAATACGAATAAATCTGGCGCTGATAGTAGCACTCACAGCATGGGGGGGGTGAGCCAATTTCATTCTCACTCCACTCGGTTGTTCATTCTGCAGACAACATCAGGCGCAGCCGACCACCGGCCCCCCAAATTTGGCATTGCCAGGATTCGCAACGTTGGCTCAGTTGATTAAGATACGCATTCCCTAAGGTTCCCAACGGAACGCCATTGCTGATTTGTACATTGTGTGAACCTGTATTTAATGTCGCATTCAGCCCTGCTGATACCAGAATCAGGTTTTTTAATCCACTGTGGTAATAACCCACCAGCAGAGGGAATTGTCCGGGCAAATTAGCCTGGCGCAATAAATGGTTAACCTGTTTCAATAACGCACCGAGCTCCGGCAATCGTTGATTTTGATGCGCGAGCTGTTCCTGCAGCAAACCGTTAAATAGCGCCCGCAGTAACAATGCTGCCAGAACGCCATTATCCCCTGCCCGCGTCACATCCAGACAATAAAACGCAAGGTCATGGTCCGATAGCGGTGCAATATCCAGTACCAGCCCCGGCTGATCGGCGGCTACCAATTGACGATAGTTGATCCGACATCGTGAAATAACTTGCGACACAGGAGGCTGTAATTCTTGTAACAGCTTCGCTGCAGCGGCGGGATCCCCGACCATCGCATCCCAGTCGCGAAACAGCCGCTCTTCTTCTTCCACGCGTGAATTAAACATATTCGGATACAGACACGCAAAGACGGTTTCGCGCAGGCGGTTCAGGTCTTTTACCGGCTTTAGCAGCACATCATCCACACCCAATCGCAGTGCTTTGGCTATATCAGACATGTTTTCCGTCGCTGATATCACCAGGATTGGGGTCTGATCGCCACGATTACGCAGATACTCTACTAGCTTAAGGCCGTTCATTCGTGGCATAGCCAGGTCGCAGATAATCAGGTCGGGGTTAAAGTGCCCGAGTAATTCAAGTGCTTCAAGTCCATCGCCAGCTACCGCCGTTGTCGCTCCCAAAGAGGAAAACCATGAGTCCATGAGTGAGCGAAATACCGGCTCATCCTCAACGATAAGAATCTGTTTTCCGACCAATGGCTGCGTCATATTCTCCCCCCTGACTGGCTTTAGTAAATAGTGGCATGCTATTGCTACTCACGCCTGTCAGAATTTGCTTAAGTGTTGATAAAAAATGCGTTAGATGTTGGTTTTCACCAGGGGTAGAAGCTCATCCATTTTCTTCTCGACCGCCAGTTGCCCAGCAGCAATGGCTGCGCTGGCTCGGTGAAAATCCAGCGTGGATATTTGCGGACAAAACGGCTGGATCAGGATATCTGGCGGGTCACCGGCCATGCGGTTACGTTTCAGACGGTTTTCCAGAACCTGAATAGAAGTCGTCATGATCTCCATCGCCGTCGGCGCGGTTACCGCACGCCTGGCCGTTATGTTGCTCAAGCGCTCTTTCAGTCGGGCACGCCATGAAAGCGCGTCAACATCATCACCCGTTTCGGCATCACTGCTGACGTTGAAGGAGAGTAAATCTTGCTGCATAAGATGCGCATCGTGTTGCAGATCGACGGCAATAACGATGTCAGCGCCCAGCGCGCGAGTTAAGGATACAGGAACGGGATTCACCACCGCGCCATCGACCAGCCAGTAACCATTATGCGCTACAGGGGACATCAGACCAGGAATGCTGCAGGAGGCCCGAACAGCCAGGTGCAAATCACCTTCCGTGAACCAGAGCTCCCGACCCGTACTCAGATTAGTAGCCACAGTAGCGAAACGGCGAGTGCATTGCTCAATTGCTTCTACCGGCATGACATTACGGTACTGATTGAATACTCGTTCACCACGCAGTAAACCGCCCCTGCGCCACGAGAGATCCATCAGACGTAAGACATCCCAATAGCTGAAAGAACAAACCCATTGTTCGAGAGCAGGTAACTTATTGCATGCGTAGGCTGCACCAACCAGCGAACCAATGGAGCACCCTGCCACAATATCAACATCAATGCCCATATGCTTTAGGGCTTTAATAACGCCAATATGCGACCAACCTCGCGCCGCGCCGGAACCTAGCGCCAGCCCAATTTTTATTTTTCTCATTGTACGTACAAACTTCCCCTGGCTTGCAGACGTAGCAACATCGCTACCGCTCAGTTAACATAGTGCTACCCTGGCGTTTTTACGCCGTTTTTTTATTCCAGGGAGTACTTTGTGTCTCAGCTTTGTCCCTGTGGTAGCGCTGTCGAGTATAGCCTATGTTGCTACCGTTATGTGTCCGGCGCGCAAGTAGCACCTACACCGTCACATCTCATGCGTTCTCGTTACTGTGCTTTTGTGATGAAAGACGCAGATTACCTTATCAAGACCTGGCATCCGGACTGTCATGCAGCCGCGTTTCGCGACGACATTATCGCAGGATTTAGCCACACCGAATGGCTCGGGCTGACCGTTTTTGAACAACAAACGGCAGACACAGAAAATATCGGCTATGTCAGCTTTGTTGCGCGATTTTCTGAACAAGGTAAAACAGGTGCAATTATCGAGCGCTCTCGTTTTTTAAAAGAAAACGGTCAGTGGTACTATATAGACGGTACACGCCCTCAAATTGGACGAAACGATACCTGCCCTTGTGGCTCCGGTAAAAAATTTAAAAAGTGCTGCGGCTAATCAACGCCCGACAGTATCAATTTTGCAAACATTCTCAACAGGATCACCGCTGCAAATGCATTCATTACAACGAAAAGTGCTGCGTACTATTTGCCCGGACCAAAAAGGTCTGATCGCGCGCATTACGAATATCTGTTACAAGCATGAACTGAACATCGTGCAGAACAATGAGTTCGTGGACCACCGTACCGGGCGCTTTTTTATGCGTACCGAACTGGAGGGTATTTTTAACGACGTCACGCTGCTTGCCGATCTGGATAGTGCCCTACCAGATGGCTCCATTCGTGAATTAACACCAGCAGGACGCCGCCGTATCGTCATTTTGGTCACCAAGGAAGCACATTGTCTGGGTGACCTGTTAATGAAGGCCAATTATGGCGGGCTGGATGTTGAAATCGCCGCTGTGATCGGCAACCACGAGACGCTGCGACCTTTGGTTGAACGGTTTGATATCCCATTTGAGCTGGTCAGCCACGAAGGTTTAACGCGTGACGAACATGACCTGAAAATGGCCGACGCTATCGACGCGCACCAACCTGACTATGTCGTGCTGGCAAAATACATGCGCGTTCTGACACCAACATTTGTTTCACGCTTCCCGAATAAGATTATCAATATTCACCATTCATTCCTGCCAGCGTTTATTGGCGCTCGCCCTTACCATCAGGCTTATGAGCGCGGTGTGAAGATCATCGGTGCAACAGCCCACTACGTGAATGATAACCTCGATGAAGGCCCAATCATTATGCAGGACGTAATTCATGTGGATCACACCTACACCGCAGAAGATATGATGCGTGCGGGTCGCGACGTTGAGAAAAATGTATTAAGCCGCGCGCTGTATCAGGTTCTGGCTCAACGCGTCTTTGTTTACGGTAACCGAACGATTATTCTGTAATCGATTGATAATTGAATTGGTTACCTTTACATCTTTACGCGTAAAAATCAGGCAACCAGTTCTTTTTTATCAACGGAATACTTTACAGGGGCGCATCATTTGATATGATGCGCCCCGCTTCCAACGGAAGCAGGCCAGTAACTAGCATTACCCCGTGGTGGGGTTCCCGAGCGGCCAAAGGGAGCAGACTGTAAATCTGCCGTCATCGACTTCGAAGGTTCGAATCCTTCCCCCACCACCATTCATTCCGATAGATTCATAAAATTAGTATACCCCTGGTGGGGTTCCCGAGCGGCCAAAGGGAGCAGACTGTAAATCTGCCGTCATCGACTTCGAAGGTTCGAATCCTTCCCCCACCACCATCACTTCATAAAGCACCTGTATCAAATCCATCTGTTATGCCTCATATTCTGCCCAGACGGGAAGGATGAGAAGCTTCGACTAAGGTTCGATTCGAGCGTTAGCGAGAAAGCGTTGCCGCAGGCAACGACCCGAAGGGCGAAGCGCACCGCGCTGAGTAATCCTTCCCCCACCACCATCACTTCATAAAGCACCTGTATCAAATCCATCTGTTATGCCTCATATTCTGCCCGGACGGGAAGGATGAGAAGCTTCGACTAAGGTTCGATTCGAGCGTTAGCGAGAAAGCGTTGCCGCAGGCAACGACCCGAAGGGCGAAGCGCACCGCGCTGAGTAATCCTTCCCCCACCACCATCACCTCATAAAGCACCTGTATCAAATCCATCTGTTATGCTTCATATTCTGCCCAGACGGGAAGGATGAGAAGCTTCGACTCAGGTTCGATTCGAGCGTTAGCGAGAAAGCGTTGCCGCAGGCAACGACCCGAAGGGCGAAGCGCACCGCGCTGAGTAATCCTTCCCCCACCACCATCACTTCATAACGCACCAGCATCCAATCCATCTGTAATGCCCCATACCTTGCCCTCGATCAAGCCTCAATTCGGGTCGGCAATTTGCCTGATGCACAATGCTTATCCGCCAATTAGTCGTAAAAAAACCCCGCCGGAGCGGGGTTTTGTCTTACACAGATAACCGATTAATGACGCGCACGAACAATCTGGTATTTGCGCGTCAGATATTCGACCGGAACGCTCCAGATGTGCACCAGACGCGAGAACGGGAACAACAGGAACAGCGTCATACCCAGCACCAGGTGCATACGGAAAATGAACGCAACGCCATCCAGATATTGAGACGCACCCCCCTGGAAGGTCACCACTGTCTGCGCCCAGTTCACCAGCTTCATCATCTCGCTGCCGTCCATATGCTGGGCGGAGAACGGAATGGTCAGCAGGCCCAGCGCACACTGGATCACCAGCAGGGAGAGGATCAGAATGTCCGCTCCGGTAGTGGTCGCCCGCACACGTGGGCTGAACAGGCGGCGTTTCAGCAGCAGGACGCCACCAATCAAACACATCACACCACTGGCACCACCCGCGAACATCGCCATCTTTTGTTTCACTTCAAGCGGCAGCCACGCTTCATACATCCAGTGTGGTGTCAGCATGCCAAGGAAGTGCCCGGCAAAAATCCCCAGGATCCCGATGTGGAACAGGTTTGACGCCAGGTTCATCCCTTTGCGATCCAGCATCTGACTGGAAGCCGCGCGCCAGGTATACTGCCCATAGTCATAACGCAGCCAACTGCCAATCAGAAAGACAGAACCCGCGATGTACGGATAGATGTCAAAGAAGAACGTATTCAGGAAGTGCATTATTGCTGTCCTCCGGTGGTGATATTCAGATACTGCGGCGCAACGGCCCCGGCAAAACGACGCTGGTGAGCGGAAATTTCCGACTCACCACACCCCTGATCGGCGAAGAATTTCACCTGCTCTTCTTCCCAGACCGCATCCAGCGCTTGTGGGGTATCGTCACGCGCTTCATCTGCAATTTTTTCAGCCACTTTATCGCTGTCGATAACGGTATTCGCCAGTTTTAACAGCAGATCGAACAGCACCGCATAACGGCTTTCACGCTGTTGCAAGCGAGCGCTGAGCAGCGCCAGAATCGGCGCGATATCCTGTACCCCCCCTAATGCTTCGCTTTTCGGCAACTGCGCAAGGTATTCCAGATACAGCGGCAGATGATCGGGAAGTTCGCGGCTGTCGAGCTGCAGACCGTGCTGTTCATACTGCGCCATCAGGTCAACCATAGCCTGACCACGATCGCGGGACTCGCCGTGTACATGTTCAAACAGCAGCAACGAGGTGGCGCGGCCACGGTCAAACAGTTCGCTATAGCTTGCCTGCACATCCAGCATGTCCTGCGCGGTGAGATCGCGCAGGAAAATGCCCAGAGTCTGGGCATCCTCTTTATCCAGGTTCTCAGATGACGCGAGTGCATCGAAAAGTTCCTGCTGATGCTGCCACAAGGCAGCATCAGGGTACTCGAGCAGACGCGAAACAATGACAAGTTCAATCATTGGTGCGGCTCCGTTTTGCTGGTCACATCGACAGCTTCGATGCGGCGGCTGTTGAACAGATTGAATTTAGTATCAGAACCGTGGCAACCGTCACCGAAGGTAAAGCCACAACCGCTTTTCTCCGGGAACGCGTCACGCGCCAGTTCACGATGGCTGCTCGGTACCACGAAACGATCTTCGTAGTTAGCAATCGCCAGATAACGATACATTTCCTGTGCCTGCGCTTCGCTTAAGCCCACCTCTTCCAGCGCACGGGTATCAACTTTACCGTCAACGGTTTCCGCACGTTTGTAGTGACGCATCGCCAGCATACGTTTCAGCGCCAACAGTACCGGCTGAGTGTCGCCTGCGGTCAGCAGGTTCGCCAGGTACTGAACCGGGATACGCAGACTGTCAACGTCCGGCAGAATACCGTTGCTGCCCAGCTCACCCGCATCGGCGGCAGACTGGATCGGTGACAAAGGCGGCACATACCAGACCATCGGTAGCGTGCGGTATTCCGGATGCAGCGGCAGCGCCAGCTTCCAGTCCATCGCCATTTTGTAAACCGGCGACTGCTGTGCGGCATCAATGACGCTCAGCGGAATACCATCTTTCAGCGCTTGTTCAATAACAGCCGGATCGTTCGGATCGAGGAACACGTCCAGTTGACGCTGGTACAGATCTTTCTCGTGCTCCGTGCTTGCCGCACTTTCGATCGCATCTGCGTCATACAGCAGTACGCCGAGGTAACGAATACGGCCTACGCAGGTTTCGGAGCAAACGGTCGGCTGACCGGCTTCGATACGCGGGTAGCAGAAAATGCACTTCTCAGATTTCCCGCTCTTCCAGTTGAAGTAGATCTTCTTATACGGGCAGCCAGTGATACACATACGCCAGCCGCGGCATTTGTCCTGGTCGATCAGCACGATGCCATCTTCTTCACGCTTGTAGATAGCGCCGCTTGGGCAGGTCGCCACGCACGCCGGGTTAAGGCAATGCTCACACAAACGCGGCAGATACATCATGAAGGTATTTTCGAACTGACCGTACATCGCCTTCTGCATGTTTTCGAAGTTCTGGTCTTTGGCGCGTTTTTCGAACTCGCCCCCCAAAATTTCTTCCCAGTTCGGACCGCTGGTGATTTTATCCATCCGCTGACCGGTGATCAGCGAACGCGGACGGGCAATCGGCTGCGCCTTACTGTCTGCTGGGGCGTTGTGCAACGTTTGGTAGTCAAAATCAAACGGCTCATAGTAATCATCCATGCCCGGCAGATGCGGGTTAGCAAAGATTTTACCCAGCAGCAGTGCTTTGTTACCCATGCGCGGCTGCAGCTTGCCATTGATTTTACGGATCCAACCGCCCTTCCATTTTTCCTGGTTTTCCCAGTCGTTCGGGAAGCCAACGCCAGGCTTACTTTCGACGTTATTGAACCAGGCGTACTCCATACCTTCACGGCTGGTCCAGACGTTTTTGCAGGTCACTGAACAGGTGTGGCAGCCGATGCACTTATCGAGATTCAGCACCATGCCGACTTGTGAACGAATTTTCATTTTACGCTCTCCTGTACCTGGTCATTGCCTTCGCCATCCAACCAGTTAATGTTCTTCATCTTACGTACAACTACGAACTCATCGCGGTTTGAACCGACGGTACCGTAGTAGTTAAAGCCGTATGCCAGTTGCGCATAACCACCGATCATGTGAGTTGGTTTCGGCGTAATACGGGTTACCGAGTTGTGGATCCCGCCGCGCTGCTGGGTGATTTCAGAACCCGGCAGGTTAACGATACGTTCCTGCGCGTGGTACATCATGGTCATCCCGGCCGGCACACGCTGGCTGACAACTGCACGCGCCGTCAGCGCCCCGTTGCTGTTGAAGACTTCGATCCAGTCGTTATCTTCGATACCCAGATCCTTCGCATCAACTTCACTCATCCACACAATCGGACCACCGCGAGACAGCGTCAGCATCAGCAGGTTGTCGCTGTAGGTGGAGTGGATACCCCATTTCTGGTGCGGCGTCAGGAAGTTGAGCGCTTTTTCCGGGTTACCGTTAGATTTCTCGCCGATCACCGCTTTCACCGAACGGGTGTCGATTGGCGGACGATACACCAGCAGGCTCTCACCGAAGTCACGCATCCACTGGTGATCCTGATACAACTGCTGGCGACCAGATAGCGTACGCCATGGGATCAGCTCATGAACGTTGGTATAACCGGCGTTATAAGACACATGTTCATCTTCCAGACCTGACCAGGTCGGACTGGAGATAATTTTGCGCGGCTGCGCCTGGATGTCGCGGAAACGAATTTTTTCGTCTTCTTTATTCAGCGCCAGATGCGTATGGTCACGACCGGTAAATTCACTCAGCGCCGCCCAGGCTTTAACGGCAACCTGACCGTTAGTTTCCGGAGCCAGCGTCAGGATCATCTCAGCAGCATCAATTGCGGTATCCAGCATCGGTTGGCCTTTCGCCGGACCGTCAGCCTTGGTGTAGTTGAGCTTACGCAGCAGATCCATTTCGCTTTGGGTGTTCCAGGCAATCCCTTTACCGCCGTTACCAATTTTTTCCATCAGCGGACCGATGGAGGTAAAACGCTCGTAGGTTGCCGGATAATCACGCTCAACGGTCATGATGTGCGGTGCCGTAACACCTGGAATCAGGTCGCATTCCCCTTTTTTCCAGTCCTTCACGTCCAGCGGCTGCGCCAGTTCAGCGGCGGAGTCGTGCTGAATCGGCAGCGTAACGACGTCGGTTTCTTTACCGAGGTGGCCCACACAAACTTCAGAGAATTTCTTGGCGATGGCTTTATAGATTTCCCAGTCGCTCTTCGATTCCCAGGCCGGGTCAACGGCCGCAGACAGAGGATGAATAAACGGATGCATATCCGAGGTATTCATGTCGTCTTTTTCATACCAGGTAGCGGTCGGCAGCACGATATCGGAATACAGACAGGTGCTCGACAGGCGGAAGTCCAGCGTAACGACCAGATCCAGTTTGCCGTCCAGTCCGTTATCCTGCCATTCCACTTCTTCTGGCTTCACGCCGCTCTGCTGGCCGAGATCTTTGCCCTGAATACCATGTTCAGTACCCAGCAGATACTTGAGCATGTACTCGTGGCCTTTACCGGAAGAACCGAGCAGGTTTGAACGCCAGATAAACAGGTTACGCGGATGGTTTTTACCGTTTTCCGGCTGCTCTGCCGCAAAGCGAATAGAACCTTCTTTCAGGGATTTAACGGTGTAGTCCACCGGCGTCATACCTGCTTTCTGCGCTTCTTTCGCGATATACAGCGGGTTAGTCCCTAACTGCGGCGCAGACGGTAACCAGCCCATACGTTCAGCGCGAACGTTAAAGTCAATCAAATGACCGCTATAGCGGGATTTGTCTGCCATCGGGGACAGCAGTTCCTGTGCAGTCACCGTCTCATAGCGCCATTGGCTGGAGTGGTTATAGAAGTAGGAGGTACTGTTCATATGACGAGGCGGACGCTGCCAGTCAAGAGCAAACGCCAGCGGCTGCCAGCCAGTTTGCGGACGCAGTTTTTCCTGCCCTACGTAGTGGGCCCAGCCGCCGCCGCTCTGGCCGATACAGCCACAGAACACCAGCATATTGATCAGGCCACGATAGTTCATATCGAGGTGGTACCAGTGGTTCAAACCGGCGCCGACGATAATCATCGAACGACCGTGCGTTTTATCTGCGTTATCCGCAAATTCACGGGCGATGCGTACAATCTGAGAACGTGATACGCCTGTAATTTTTTCTGCCCACGCTGGCGTGTACGCTTTCACGTCATCGTAGCTGGTCGCGCAGTTTTCATCGTTCAGACCACGTTCCAGGCCGTAGTTGGCCATAGTCAAATCGTAAACGGTGGTCACCAGCGCCGTAGAGCCATCGGCCAGTTGCAGGCGTTTAACGGGCAATTTATGCAGCAGAATGTTTTCCAGTTCGACTTTACTGAAGTGCTCGGTGCCTTCGCCACCAAAGTACGGGAAGCCCACTTCAGCGATATCATCCTGGCTACCCAGCAGGCTGAGCTGCAGTTCAGTTTCATCACCGGACGTGCCATCGCGCTGCTCAAGGTTCCATTTGCCTTTTTCGCCCCAACGGAAACCAATTGAACCGTTTGGCGCAACCATTTCGCCGTTGCTGTTGATAGCGACAGTTTTCCATTCCGGGTTATTTTCCTGGCCCAGAGAGTCAACCAGATCCGCAGCACGCAGCATACGACCAGCAGCATAGTAGCCGTCGCGCTCCTCGAGCATCACCAGCATTGGCATGTCGGTATAACGACGTACGTAGTCGGTGAAATATTGGCTCGGGTTATCGAGGTGGAACTCGCGCAGCATGACATGACCCATCGCCATTGCCATCGCCGCATCGGTTCCCTGCTTCGGAGCCAGCCACAGGTCGCACAGTTTGGCGATTTCTGCGTAGTCCGGGGTGATTGCTACTGTTTTGGTGCCTTTGTAACGAACTTCAGTAAAGAAGTGCGCATCCGGAGTACGGGTCTGCGGTACGTTAGAGCCCCATGCCAGAATGTAGCTGGAGTTATACCAGTCGGCAGATTCCGGTACGTCGGTCTGCTCGCCCCAGGTCTGCGGGGAAGCTGGCGGCAGGTCACAGTACCAGTCATAGAAGCTCAGGCAGGTCCCGCCAATCAGCGACATATAACGTGCGCCGGACGCATAAGAAACCATCGACATCGCCGGGATCGGCGAGAAGCCTGCGACGCGGTCAGGACCATAGGTTTTGATGGTGTAAACGTTAGATGCGGCAATCAGCTCATTCACTTCCTGCCAGGAAGAACGAACGAATCCACCACGACCACGCGCTTGTTTGAAGCTTTTTGCTTTATCGGCGTCTTCGATAATGGATGCCCATGCATCTACCGGATCGCTGTGCAGTCTTTTTGCTTCACGCCACATCTTCATCAGACGTTTGCGCATCAGCGGGTATTTCAGACGGTTAGCGCTGTAGAGATACCATGAATAGCTTGCACCACGCGGGCAGCCGCGAGGCTCGTGGTTGGGCATATCTGGACGAGTGCGTGGGTAGTCAGTTTGCTGGGTTTCCCAGGTCACCAGACCATTTTTCACATAGATTTTCCAGCTGCATGAGCCGGTGCAGTTTACACCGTGGGTTGAACGCACGATTTTGTCATGCTGCCAACGCTGGCGGTATCCATCCTCCCAGTCCCTGTTGGTATTGAGAAGCTGGCCATGCCCATCGGCAAAGGTTTCGCCCTTCTGCTTGAAGTAGCGAAACCGGTCCAGGAATTTACTCATCGGTTTTCTCCTGTAGGAGCCTGACGGCTCTCTGATAAATCGACATTGCTTGATTGAGAGCGAAGGTAACGCTCTGAAAGGGCGTGAGAATTGATAACGATCAAGGCAGGCAGGGATGAAAATTAAGGGTCGATTTTCACATACCCCCTTAGTGGGATATCGATAAATCAATCAACATATTGAATTTTATTGAGTTTTTTAAACTCACTTATCATACAAATGTTAAATTCTTTATAAGTGGGTATTAAGGGGTATCCCCCCTGTTTAGCATATTACGAGCACCGTTCTAACAGGCTGTTGTCGCGTCACAATATAAAAGTATGTTGTAACTAATGGCGGGCAAAAAAAAGCGCGGTCTAACACCGCGCAATGGATAATCAACAGTTACTACTTTTTTTACTTTTTAGAATGACGTCCGTACACCGCCCAGGTGATAACCACACAGGCGACATAGAAGATCAGGAATACTTTCATCGCATCGACCGGAGAGCCGGTTAATGCCAGGGACGTACCGAATGCTTTCGGGATAAAGAAGCCGCCGATCGCACCAATAGCTGAGATAAAGCCCAGCGCCGCCGCGGTGTCGGTCGCCGCCTCGCGCATCGCTTTCTCTTCTGAACCGCCTTCAGCTTTCACTCTGTCCATCGTCAGCTTGCGAAAGATAACGGAGATCATCTGGAAGGTTGAACCACTCCCCAGACCAGCCGTCAGGAACAGCGCCAGGAACACCGCAAAGAAGGCGATAAAGTTGCCACCGACACCGTTTGATGGCAACGTCAGGAACAGTAAGGCACTGAAAATAGCCATCAGCACGAAGTTCACCAGCGTTACGCGGGTCCCCCCCAGTCGGTCAGAGATTGCGCCGCCTGCTGAACGAGCCAGGGCACCAATCAACGGTCCAAAGAAGGCGTAATGCAGGATCTGTACTTCAGGAAACTGCGTTTTTGACAGCATCGCGAAACCGGCAGAGAAACCGATAAATGAACCGAAGGTTGCCAGATACAGCAGGCTCATAATCCACAGGTGCCCGCGTTTCAGCACCGGCAATTGCTCTTTCAGCGAAGCTTTTGAGGTTGCCAGTTCATTCATACCAAACCATGCGGCCAGCGTTAAAACAGCCAGGAACGGGACCCAAATCCATGCAGCGTTTGCCAGATACAGCTGCGTACCATCCGGTTGTTCAACACCCTGGCTGCCAAATGCGGCAAAGATTGACAGTGAAACCACCAGCGGAGCGACCAACTGCATCACGCTGACGCCCATGTTACCCAGACCACCGTTCAGACCCAGCGCGCCGCCCTGCTTCTGTTTTGGAAAGAAGAAGCTGATGTTTGCCATACTGGAGGCAAAGTTCGCACCGGCAAAACCGCACAACAGCGAGATAATGATAAAGGTACTAAATGGTGTGGAGGTATCCTGCACCGCAAAACCTAACCATACGCAAGGAATGATCAGGATACCGGTGCTGAACGCCGTCCAGCGACGTCCACCAAACAGGGGGACCATAAAGGAGTACGGTACACGCAGCAGCGCACCGGACACCGAAGGTAATGCCGTCAGCATGAACAGTTGTTCAGTGGTGAAATCAAATCCGACTTTCGGTAAGTTCACCGCCACGGCGCTAAATAACATCCACACGCAAAACGCCAGCAGCAAGCAAGGGACGGAAATCCACAGGTTACGGCTGGCGATTCGATGACCACGCTGCTGCCAGAAGGCGGGATCTTCCGGCCGCCATTCAGTAATTACAGCTCCAGATGCCCTTTCCGGGGCAGATGAGTGACTCATAGACACCTCTGATACTTGTTTCGATGCCTGCCACATTAGGGTTTACAGCTGGAGGTAAGTTGATATAAATCAAAGGAAAAGGTGTCATTATTGATGCCTGAAATTTATCATCATCCTAAATGAGTACATAACTTCGGTAAAAAAGATGTGGTTTTTCACGCTTCTGTCGTCCCCTACTCCCCCTCGTTTAGGATCTCTCCCTCTGGCGGCAATTAAGGGGTAGCCCGTTTGAGGTATGGGTATACTCCAGTGTATCGCCGAGAATAACGCCACTGCCTGCAGCAGAATCGTCATTCAATAAGGTTTTCGGTTTTACGAAAACCCGAAGGAACAAGTCACCATGTTTAAACGTTGTCTTTCCCCGCTTACGCTGGTCAACCAGGTGGCGCTGATTGTTTTATTGTCTACTGCCATCGGCGTGGCGGGTATGGCAGTCTCTGGCTGGCTGGTTCAGGGCGTTCAGGGTAGCGCGCATGCAATCAACAAAGCGGGATCGCTACGCATGCAAAGCTATCGCCTGCTGGCAGCCATACCGCTGGACGCCAACGATCAACCACTGCTGGATGAAATGGAGCAAACGGCGTTTAGCCCGGAATTGACGCGTGCCGCGCAGCGTGACGGACAACAGGCGCAGTTAAAAGCCTTACAGGATTACTGGCACACCAAACTGGCACCGGGGCTTGCGCATGCGCAAACGCCTGATGCGGTAGCGCAGGATGTCAGGCGCTTTGTGGGCGGACTGGATAAGCTGGTCACCGCCTTTGACCATACCACCGAGTTACGCATTGAACGCGTCGTCTTGCTGCATCGCCTGATGGCCGTATTTATGGCATTGCTGCTGGTCTTCACCATTATCTGGCTGCGCGTGCGCCTGTTACAGCCGTGGAAACAACTGCTGGCGATGGCGCGAGCCGTCAGTCAACGTGATTTTACCCAACGCGCACATATCAGTGGGCGTAATGAGATGGCAGCGCTGGGCTCGGCGCTGAATAATATGTCGGAAGAACTGGCCGAAAGTTACGCGGTGCTGGAACAGCGGGTACAGGAGAAAACGGCGGGTCTGGAGCACAAAAATCAGATCCTCTCTTTCCTGTGGCAAGCCAACCGCCGTCTGCACTCTCAGGTGCCGTTGTGCGAACGCCTCTCTCCGGTACTGAACGGCCTGCAAAATTTGACCCTGCTGCATGATATTGAACTGCGGGTCTATGACCTGGAAGATGAAGATAATCATCAGGAATTTACCTGCCAGTCCAATGTCAGCTGTGATGAGAAAGGCTGCCATTTGTGTCCGCGCGGTACGCTACCCGCCATTGACGGCGGTATCACGCTGAAATGGCGGCTAACCGACGCCCATACCCAGTATGGTATCCTGCTCGCGACTTTGCCGTACGGACGCCATCTCAGCCACGATCAGCAGCAACTGGTTGATACCCTGGTTGAGCAACTGACCGCAACGCTTGCACTCGACAGGCATCAGGAGCGTCAGCAGCAGTTGATCGTGATGGAAGAGCGTGCCACCATTGCGCGCGAACTTCATGATTCTATTGCACAATCGCTCTCCTGTATGAAGATGCAGGTGAGCTGTTTGCAGATGCAGGGCGATGCGCTTTCAGATAACTGCCGCGAGCTGCTCAGTCAGATTCGTAACGAGTTGAACGCCTCCTGGGCGCAACTGCGCGAGCTGTTAACGACATTCCGTTTACAGCTGACGGAACCTGGATTAAGACCGGCGCTGGAAGCCAGCTGTCAGGAATACAGCGCGCGTTTTGGTTTTACGGTTAAGCTGGATTATCAGTTGCCACCGCGTCTGGTCCCTTCGCATCAGGCGATTCACCTGCTACAAATTGCGCGCGAAGCCCTGAGCAACGCCCTCAAACACTCTCAGGCCGATGAAGTAGTCGTGACGGTGGTGCAAAATGGTAAGCAGGTCAAACTTACAGTGCAAGATAACGGCTGCGGCGTACCGGAAAACGCCGAACGCAGTAACCACTACGGCATGATAATCATGCGCGACCGTGCGCAGAGCTTGCGCGGCGATTGCCGTGTACGCCGTCGCGAGACAGGCGGTACTGAAGTTGCTGTCACTTTTATTCCCGAAACAAACTTCACAGAAGTCCAAGGAGATACCCATGAGTAATCTGGAACCGGCAACCATCCTGTTGATCGACGATCATCCGATGCTGCGAACCGGTGTAAAACAGCTTGTCAGCATGGCGCCCGATATCACCGTTGTCGGCGAAGCCAGCAATGGTGAGCAGGGTATCGAGCTGGCAGAATCCCTTGATCCCGATCTGATCCTTCTTGATCTCAACATGCCCGGCATGAACGGTCTGGAAACACTCGACAAGCTGCGTGAGAAATCACTGTCAGGCCGTATCGTCGTGTTTAGCGTATCCAATCATGAAGAAGACGTGGTTACTGCACTGAAGCGCGGTGCCGACGGTTATCTGCTGAAAGATATGGAGCCGGAAGATTTGCTGAAAGCATTGCAGCAAGCTGCTGCCGGTGAAATGGTGCTGAGCGAAGCCTTAACGCCGGTTCTGGCCGCCAGCCTACGCGCCAATCGCGCAACGTCCGACCGTGATGTTACCCAACTGACGCCGCGCGAACGCGATATTCTTAAGCTCATCGCCCAGGGTCTGCCTAACAAGATGATCGCCCGCCGCCTGGACATCACCGAAAGCACGGTAAAAGTTCACGTGAAGCATATGCTGAAGAAAATGAAGCTCAAATCACGTGTTGAAGCCGCGGTATGGGTGCACCAGGAACGTATTTTCTGATAACGCGCGCATGCGTCATTGTTAACGAGGATCATTTTCCGAAACGGTAGTAAACGGTTCGGTCAGTGATAGCGTGATCTCATTGGAAGAGACACGCTGGCCCTGCTCATCTTCTACCACCACAGACAACCGCCAGCGGTTCGTCGCACCTTCTCTGCTGTCCCACTTCGGCATAATAATCGTCCAGCCCTGCGCGCTTCGGTTATTGCTGCCAGCCGTTAAGCTCAACGCCTGAGTATCGCCCTGCCACGTCAGATGGCGGATCCCATGCAAACTACGCACCTGCAGCTTCAGCGCCACCGTCTCTCCCGGTTTGAGATCCCAGGGCGGCGTGGCCAAAAATACCGACAGCGTTTTACGCTGGCGATACTCCAGCGTCGGCAAATTGTTACGCTGCGGATCATCATAACGACTGCCGCGCAGTGAACGGCTGTTCGCCACCTCACTGACCATCAACTGTTTTTTTAACGGCACGCCAAAACGGTAACTAAGGGTTAAGCCGAGGTTATTCTGGCTAATGCCGCTTTCCCCCTGCTTATGCTGCGCTGTCACCGTGATTAGCGGCACCGGTGTATAGCTCAGCCCGAGGTTCACCGCCACCGGATTGTGATACCCGGTTCCCGAATGAAATAGATCCACCCGGTCGCCAAAATACTGTTCCACGCTGACGCTGGTATTGAGGTGTTGATAGAACGGCATCCGCATTTGCGCGGTCAGATCGTAGCCGCGGGCCATCCGTTGTTGCTGGGTTGCAAAACGATCCTGCCAGGAAGACAACGGTTGATAATAGTTAGCGGATAAGCGCAAATATTCGCCCCACGCCTCTGCGCCGAGGCCTCCGCGGGGCAGATTTTCATCCAGTAAGTTGTCATAAAAGGTGTTGTAACCCAGTAACCAACCGTCGCGTACCCAACGTTGCCCAATCCCCGCATTACTGACTAAGCCGTCGTCCTGTTGCGTCACTCCTAGCTGGCTCCAGGTAAGATAACGTTGATTGTCCTGCCACGGCACAAACCAGCTTCCCCGACTCCCGGTAAAACTGCCTTCGTTATCAACCTGCAACCCGATGCTGGCGTTTCCCCAGGGAGAAAGCCAGGATTCCAGTTGCTGATTCACCTGTTCGCTGACCGTATCTCGCACCTGGCCAAACGCGAACTGCTTCGCCTGTTCACCGGTATCAAGCCCGTTATCAGTCATGCTGGCTTCACCAAACGCTTTGACCATTTCGGCAAAATGCTTTTCGCCTGCCCGCGACTCCGGGGCCATACCAAGATCGGGCAAGCCATCACTATTGTTATCGAAAGGGTTTTCAGCCTGGTGCACAAAGGACGACTGCGCGTTAGCAGTACCGCCTGCCAGCGGCAAGAGTGCGAATACAGCAAGAGAAGAACAGATAATACGGCTCAAATCGTTAGTGGTTTCTTACATCAATTAGCCACAGTGGCATACTTATCTTAAACCATAACGTTTTCAGCGTTGATTTTCAGCCCCTCCCCCTTTTTTCGGCATTATCCTGGCATTGAGAAATAGGTGTAACATACGTGTCGGTTATTAACGCTCACATGCAGTAACAGGAGTAAAAATGCAAAAGATAGTGATCGTCGCAAACGGAGCGGCTTATGGAAGCGAATCGTTATTTAACAGCCTGCGTCTGGCTATCGCCCTGCGCGAACAGGAAGCCGCTCTCGACCTGCGTCTGTTTTTAATGTCTGATGCCGTAACCGCAGGATTACGTGGTCAGAAACCCGCGGAGGGCTACAATATTCAGCAAATGCTGGAGATCCTGACTGCGCAAAATGTTCCGGTAAAACTGTGCAAAACCTGCACCGATGGTCGTGGGATCACGGCGCTGCCGTTAATTGATGGGGTGGCCGTCGGCACGCTGGTAGAACTGGCTCAATGGACGCTGGCTGCAGATAAAGTGTTGACCTTCTGATATACCGTTTTCAGGCAAGCGCACTGAAAGTGTCGATAATTTCCGGATTTAATATTTGATGGGCGCGGTTTCGTTGAACGTTAGCACGCCCGTTCAACCCTTTTTAGGTGTTTTGTCACTTTTGTTTAATCGTTATGCCATTTTTTGATCAAAATCAGCATTCTGTTGCTCCCCCTTTGGTGTTATGCAATGAGTGAAATGTGAACAACATCACGCAGCACTTTCGACAGAAAGTACGTTGTTTTCAAGAACGGGGTGAAAAATGGCATTAGTGAAGGCAAGTTTAAAGTTATTTGGTGGCGATACGGTGGTTGTGCGCTGTTCCGAGCGCTGTCACATCCACCTGATGAGCGAAAAAAATCACGTCAAAGACACGCAGTCCGACATCTTAAGCGTGCAGGATCGTGATAACGCATGGTTGACCGTGCCCTATACCGGCGTCTGGAACGTGCTGATCGACAGCCACAGTCAGTCGCTTGAGCATTCGATAAGTTATATTGCAGCCTAAGCGTGACATGCCCGAAAAGCACCTTGCTTTCGGGCATACAATTCCACGCCGGGTTCAGGCAAACCCTGGCCGCATAACGCCTTCCGGCAGGTTCTCTCCCAACAATCGTTTGACCGTGATCACCAGATCATTAAGGCAATCATCCTGCATCCCTAGCTTGACCAGCTCTTGTTCCAGCGAGAACAGATACTGGGCATTAGTGCCTAAAGGTCCGCTGGCCGCGGCAATAAGCGGCGCGATCACCTGCGCGCGCGTGTCTGACTCAAACAGCGGATGGCGCGGATCCATAATAAACACCAGCGCGTTCACCGTACGGCCGTCATCAAGCGCCAACTGGCACCAGGTCGGCAGATAGCATCCGGTGATCATTTCTCGCTTCCACAACAAAGAAAGCTCTTGTTCCAGCGACGCGTCCGGCAAACGGTAGGCCACACCGGTGGTACGTCCGCCCTCTTTCAGGGCCAGCATACGTCCTGGCTGACACGCCGTTCCTCGCCCCGCCGTCAGGCGCAGACAAAATGCACGGTGCCAGCCGACTAATGTCCCGGTACAGGACTCTTCAAACTCTAAGGCCGGGTTCCACATCAACGATCCATAACCGAAGATCCACACCGGTCCATCATCTGGTCGACAAGCGAGCGTGGCGGCCAGTGAGGCTGCACGTTGTTCCGCTGACCAGAGTAGTGATTCTTCAATAGCACCAAATGCCGTCTTACAGTCGGCATTCAATAAAAAATCACGCGTTAACACCTTACACCTCCGCCACTGCTGCTTCCTTGCGACAACTTTTTTGACGCCTTCCGGGCTTTTTTACTGCTCATTTTGAAACCAATAGCTGGACAATAGGCAATTCACCGCTCGCTTGCAAGCCAGTAACCGCGCGGCGTAGCACGATTCGCTAACGCCTGATGCAAGCGAGTTTATAAAGGCATTATAATTGATACTGTTACGTCTTTTTATGCCATTTACCATCATCACCTTTTTGGTAATCATTTTTAACCGCGGCCCACGCCACCTTATGTGCAGTCTCTTCTCGGGTGGCATCGTCACGTCGGTCAGATTTGTCTTTATACTGTTCCCAGGCGCTGTTGAAAGCTTCTTTATAAATGTCCTGAGCATGGGCTGGCAGAACGTGCTGCACGCTGTCAGGCAGATCGCTTTTAGATTTATAGGGCATTGTGAACTCCTCTTTTTAGGCTAAACCTTAAGTGTGGTTAACAATGCGGCGAGACGCCAATAATGGACATTTTTAAAAATTTTCTTTACCTAACCTTCTGTTAATTAAACAGTCTATAAACAAGAAATTGGTTTTTGGCCGCTTTGAGAGGGAAAACAGGTGATGTAGTAAAATTTCGTAAAATGTCACCTACAAAACCACGTTTTCTGTTATTTTTTACATTCTTTAATACTTTTTATAATTATAAATACCTGCAGAGATGGAGAATTAATGCAATGACACAAGCACATGAGGCGGTAAAAACCCGCCACAAGGAGACCTCTCTCGTCTTCCCGATTTTGGCGCTGGTAGTACTGTTCTTCTGGGGGAGCAGTCAGTCACTACCAGTGGTCATCGGTATTAATGCGCTGGCCCTTATTGGTATATTAAGCAGCGCATTCAGCGTTGTCCGTCATGCGGACGTATTAGCGCATCGACTTGGCGAACCCTACGGGTCGCTGATCCTCAGTTTGTCCGTTGTTATTCTTGAAGTCAGCTTAATCTCCGCATTAATGGCAACCGGCGATGCCGCACCTACACTCATGCGCGATACGCTGTATTCAATCATTATGATCGTAACCGGGGGGCTGGTCGGTTTTTCATTACTATTAGGTGGCCGTAAATTTGCCACTCAGTATATGAACCTATTTGGTATTAAGCAGTATTTAATCGCCCTGTTCCCACTGGCCATTATTGTACTGGTATTCCCGATGGCGTTGCCGGGGGCAAATTTCACTACCGCGCAGGCGCTGTTGGTGGCGTTAATTTCTGCGGCGATGTACGGCGTATTTTTGCTGATTCAAACTAAAACGCACCAAAGTCTGTTCATTTACGAGCATGAAGACGAGGGTGACGACGACGACCCGCATCACGGTAAGCCGTCAGCGCACAGCAATCTGTGGCACGCCGCCTGGCTTATCATTCATCTGATCGCTGTTATCGCCGTGACCAAGATGAACGCCAGCCCGCTTGAGACCTTGCTGACTGAACTGAATGCGCCAGTCGCATTTACGGGTTTCCTGGTCGCGTTACTGATCCTCTCGCCTGAAGGACTGGGCGCACTGAAAGCGGTTCTGAGCAATCAGGTACAGCGGGCAATGAATTTATTCTTCGGTTCGGTGTTAGCCACAATTTCGCTGACCGTACCGGTGGTGACGCTGATTGCATGGGCAACCGGGAATGATTTGATGTTTGCGCTGGGGGCGCCAGAGATGATTGTGATGGTTTCATCACTGGTTCTGTGTCAGATCTCTTTCTCCACCGGACGCACCAATGTGCTTAACGGTGCAGCGCATCTGGCACTGTTTATCGCCTATCTGATGACAATATTTGCCTGATTATTATTTTAGACGTACCGCACGGTCCTCTTCAGGGCCGTTTTCTTTTCTGCCGATATAACACAATCGATGGCGCGTCTGGTGCCTGACGGCGACCTTTATACCCTTTTCAAATAGCAGGCCGGAGGGAAATTCCGGCCTGTCACACTCTCTTAGTTCTCGGTATCCAGCTCGTCGAAGCTTTTCACCAGGTCATCAATCGCTTTAATCTGCGTCAGGAACTGTTCCAGCTTCGCCAGCGGCAGCGCGGATGGACCATCGCATTTCGCATTGGCTGGATCCGGATGCGCTTCAATAAACAGACCTGCCAGACCAACCGCCATACCGGCACGCGCCAGTTCGGTAACCTGCGCACGACGACCGCCGCTTGCTGCGCCAAACGGATCGCGGCACTGCAGCGCATGGGTAACGTCAAAAATCACCGGTGAGTTGCCGGAGACTTTCTTCATAACGCTGAAGCCCAGCATGTCCACAACCAGATTGTCATAACCAAAGTTCGCACCACGGTCGCACAGAATAACCTTATCGTTGCCGCCTTCATGGAATTTATCCACGATGTTGCCCATCTGAGCCGGGCTGATGAACTGCGGTTTCTTAACGTTGATTACAGCACCGGTTTTCGCCATCGCTTCCACCAGATCGGTCTGACGAGCGAGGAATGCCGGAAGCTGAATCACATCCACCACATCAGCAACAGGCTGTGCCTGGCTGGCTTCGTGAACGTCGGTGATCACTTTTACGCCAAAAGTCTGTTTCAGTTCCTGGAAGATTTTCATCCCTTCTTCAAGGCCCGGTCCACGGTAAGAGTGGATGGAAGAACGGTTGGCTTTATCAAAGGAGGCTTTAAACACGTAAGGGATACCCAGCTTTTGAGTAACGGTTACGTAGTGCTCACAAATGCGCATCGCCAGATCGCGGGATTCCAGCACGTTCATTCCGCCAAACAGCACGAACGGCAGGTCATTTGCCACGTTGATGTCGCCAATGCTAACCACTTTTTGTTTCATAGGATCGCCTTAAACGGTAGGTAAAGTGTGATTAATCAATGCAATACAATTTGTTTGTGCGAAATAGTATTAATTTGCGCACGAATCATTTCGCTGATCGGGTCTTCCGGACACTGTTCAACGAAATAACTTAAATCTGTCAGCGCAACATGTTCGCACTCGAGTTGCGCGTATATTAAACCACGATCGCGAATTTCATACGGATCTTCAGGATTAAACTGCAATAGTGCTTCACTGGCACGCAGCGCCAGCTCCATTTGCCGCTCTTCCATCAGTGATGATTTCAGCGTGTCGAGCAGTTTGCGGATCACTTCCGCGTTATCCGCCTCATCCAGGTCTTCGTTAAACAGCTCCGCGACCGGGCTGATGTTCCCCTTCAACCACACTTCCAGCGTGTGCTCATTTAACGTTTCGCCATTGAATGGATTGATTAGCCACATTTCACCATCGAGCGACTCAATACGAAGGATCAGTTGCGTCGGGAAAATCACCGGTACCAGCGGCAGTTCCAGTCTGTTGGCAATCCACAATAAGATCGCCCCCAGAGACACGGCGCTGCCCTGCCGATTTTTCAGTACCTGGTCAAGCCAGAGTGCATCAGAAAGACGATAGACGCCGTGGGTATCCGTAAATCCCCATTCGCCGTAAAAAAGTGCCAGCAGTTTTTCCAGTTGCTCATCCTGAGACAGGAGCTGGCTAATTTCTTCTTGCGCCAGACTGACCAGACGTTCCAGTTCGTCGTAGACAGTTTGTGTTGGAAAATCCAGACGGATAGACTCCGACGCCAGGATCATCCCATCACACAATGGCGCTTTATTAAATTCGAAATCAGCTAACGACCTCATGCTTACCCCAGTAACGGTATTTTTGTGGTGGCGAGTTTAATGATGATGTACAGCACCACCAGCGCCAGCGGAAATGCGACTAATCGCGCCTGCTGACTGCGCGCCCGACGATAATCGAGCGCAATAAAACCCAAAACGATGTAAATGATAACCCCAAACAGCTTTTCAGTCAGCCATGTCCCGTGCTCAGTGAATGGCAGGATGTGCGCTTTAACCATTAGCGCCACGCCGCTGAGTAATAAAACGGTATCCACAACCGGTGGCACAATGCGCGTCCAGCGTGCGCAGGCAAGACGCGAGTCGGTGTAACGCCACCAAAAACGCAGCGTCAGCAAGCCAACGGAAAGCGCAATACTGATGAGATGAATGTTGAGTAACACACTGAAGGTACTCATGATGGGATGCGTCCAAGCGTAATTCGCTCGTTGCCGCCATAATCACGGCAGGTTTCAACCGCCTGGTAACCCGCACGAGTAAAGACGTCCCGGACGGCCTGCCCCTGCTGCCAGCCATGTTCCAGCAACAGATAGCCGCCGGGCGTTAACACGCGCTGAGACTGGTCAATGATATGCACGATATCCGCCAGTCCCCGATCGCCCGCCACCAGTGCCGACAGAGGTTCAAAGCGTACATCGCCTTGTGCCAGGTGCGGATCCTGTTCGTCGATATACGGCGGATTGCTGACAATCATATCAAACTGCTGTCCCTGCAAAGCGCTGAACCAGTTGCTTTGCAGCACGCAAACATTGTCGATGCCCAGATGCTGTTTGTTGCGAGTGGCCAGCGCAACGGCATCCGGCATGCGGTCAACCGCCGTTACTGCGCAATCCGGACGTTCGGTTGCCAGTGCCAGCGCAATGGCGCCCGTGCCGGTTCCCAAATCGAGAATGCGGCATGCTGAGGCCGGCAGGCGAGCCAGCGCCTGTTCCACCAGACATTCAGTATCCGGACGAGGGATAAGCGTAGCCGGAGACACAAACAGCGGCAACGACCAGAACTCCCGCACGCCGGTTAAATGCGCCACCGGCTCACCCCGCTGACGGCGCTCCAGTAATGTGTCGAGCTGTTGACGCTGCGCCTCGGTTAACACCGTTTCACCAAAAGCCAAAATAAAGGTGCGTCCCTTACCGGTAACAAACTCGAGCAAAATCTCGGCGTCACGGCGCGGGCTTTCACTTGCCTGTAATTGGCTTATCGCTTCACGCAGCCAGTGCTGATAATCCATTAATCCTGCTCGGACAACGCCGCCAGTTGGTCGGCCTGGTATTCCTGGACAATCGGCTCAATGAGCATATCCAGTTTGCCTTCCATCGCTTCATCCAGACGGTAGAGCGTCAGGTTAATGCGGTGATCGGTCACGCGACCCTGCGGGAAGTTATAGGTACGGTTGCGATCGCTGCGATCGCCACTGCCCAACAGATTGCGACGCTCAGAGGCTTCTGCCTGTTGACGTCTTGCCACTTCGGCGGCACGAATTCGCGCCCCCAGCACCGACATCGCTTTCGCTTTGTTTTTATGCTGCGAACGTTCGTCCTGGCATTCCACTACGATACCAGTCGGCAAGTGGGTAATACGGATTGCGGAGTCGGTGGTGTTAACGTGCTGACCCCCTGCGCCTGATGAGCGGAAGGTATCAATACGCAGATCGGCCGGGTTGATGTCCGGCAGTTCGGCATCTGG
Organism: Citrobacter sp. Cb004; assembly: GCF_030337065.1. Classification (NCBI taxonomy): domain Bacteria; kingdom Pseudomonadati; phylum Pseudomonadota; class Gammaproteobacteria; order Enterobacterales; family Enterobacteriaceae; genus Citrobacter; species Citrobacter sp. Cb004. The sequence continues at coordinate 133,312 of NZ_JAOWCH010000068.1, forward strand.
TAGTTCCGGCATGACCGCGACCGTACAGGCAGAAGTGTGAATACGGCCCTGTGACTCCGTCGCAGGTACGCGCTGCACACGATGCCCACCGGACTCAAATTTCAGTCGACCGTACACGCCTTCGCCGCTAATTTTGGCAATGACTTCTTTAAACCCGCCATGTTCGCCTTCGCTGGCGCTCATGATCTCTACCCGCCAGCGACGCGATTCAGCGTAACGGCTGTACATGCGGAACAGATCGCCGGCAAACAGCGCGGCCTCATCACCACCGGTTCCCGCACGCACTTCGAGGAAGGCGTTACGTTCGTCATCAGGATCTTTAGGCAACAGCAGAACCTGCAGATGTTGCTCCAGCTGTTCGCATTTATCTTTTGCTTCACGCAGTTCATCCTGCGCCATTTCACGCATTTCAGGATCGTCGAGCATCATCTGAGCCGTCTCGATATCTTCCTGAACCTGTTGCCAGTCCGTAAAACAGCGAGATACATCGCTTAATTGCGCATATTCGCGCGACAGTGCACGAAAGCGTTCCTGGTCTGCGATAGTACCCGCATCCCCGAGCAGCGCCTGAACTTCTTCATGGCGTTCATGCAGGGCTTCCAGTTTGGCAACGATAGAAGGCTTCATAGGCGTAAATGCACCCTGTAAAAAATAAGATTGGTGTGCTGCTACTCCAGCCCGAGGCTGTCGCGCAGAATATTCAGGCGTTCACTATCCCCGTCACGGGCGGCCTGTTGAAGTGATTTGGTTGGTGCATGGATCAAGCGGTTGGTCAGTTTCCAGGCCAGATCCTGCATAATGGCTTGCGCATCACCACCCTGTTGAAGAGCGGCCAACGCTTTGGCAGTCAGTTCATCACGAATCTGTTCTGACTGACTGCGATACTCGCGGATAGTTTCACTTGCGCCCTGAGCGCGTAGCCAGGCCATAAATTCGCTGGTTTCCTGCGCCACAATGGTTTCGGCTTCCACGGCCGCCGCTTTGCGCTGGGCCAGGTTATGCGAAATGATGCTTTGCAGGTCGTCAACGCTGTACAGATAGGCGTTGGACAACTTACCCACTTCCGGCTCGACATCGCGCGGTACGGCGATATCCACCAGCAGCATAGGTTGATTACGGCGATTTTTAAGCGCGCGCTCCACCATTCCTTTGCCGATAATCGGCAGCGGGCTGGCGGTAGAACTGATAATAATATCGGCATCCTGTAAACGCGCGTCGATATCACTCAGCGAAATCACTTCGGCGCCGACTTCATCCGCCAGCACTTGCGCCCGCTCGCGGGTACGGTTGGCGATGATCATCTTCTTCACTTGATGCTCACGCAGGTGTCGCGCCACCAGCTCAATGGTTTCGCCTGCGCCCACTAACAGCACGGTCACCGTGGAGAGCGATTCAAATATTTGCCGCGCCAGCGTACAGGCGGCAAAAGCCACGGACACGGCGCTGGCACCGATGTCTGTTTCTGTTCGTACACGTTTAGCGACAGAGAATGATTTCTGGAACATGCGTTCCAGCGCACTGGCGTTCAGGTGACCTTTTTGCGAATCCGCAAAAGCTTTTTTCACCTGCCCCAGAATCTGCGGTTCACCAAGCACCAGCGAATCCAGACCGCTGGCAACACGCATCAAATGACTGACGGCGTCGTTGTCCTGGTGCCAGTACAGGCTATTGCGCAAGTCTTCTTCATTAAGATTATGGTAATCGCACAGCCAGCGAACCAGCGCTTCTTGCAGGTTATCCTGCTCTTCAACGCTGAGATACAGTTCCGTACGGTTACACGTCGACAACACCACCCCGCCCTGCACCATTGGCTGCGCAAGCAGGCTGTCCAGCGCCTGATCGAGCGTATCCGGCGAAAACGTTACGCGTTCTCGCAGCGATACAGGTGCCGTTTTATGGTTAATACCAAGCGCTAAAAGGGTCATGTGTGCGGGAATAGTACCAGCGTTGATAAGGTTAGACTGGGTGCATCATACAGGATGCGTGCGGTCAATAAAAGAGACTGCCCCCTTTTGGAGTAATAGCTTAGTGCACAAATTTGAGCGATTTAAGATAACTTGAACGTAGACGATGTATGATGGCGGCGCTAGCATTAAGAGTTATAACTGCAACGTATCTCAAGGATTTGTCATCATTATGACCCTGCCTGATTTTCGCCTGATTCGCCTGCTGCCGTTGGCGGCCCTGGCTCTTACCGCCTGTACGCTCAACGCGCCGAAAGGTCCCGGCAAAAGCCCTGACTCTCCACAGTGGCGCCAGCACCAGCAGGAAGTACGCGCCCTGAACCAATATCAGACGCGCGGTGCGTTTGCGTATATTTCCGATCAACAGAAAGTCTATGCCCGCTTTTTCTGGCAACAAACCGGACAAGATCGCTACCGTCTCCTGCTGACCAATCCCCTGGGCAGCACTGAACTGGAACTCAATGCCCAGCCGGGCAACGTCGAACTTGTCGATAACAAAGGCAAGCACTACACCGCTGACGACGCCGAAGAGATGATTGGTAAGCTGACCGGCATGCCTATTCCATTGAACAGCCTGCGCCAGTGGATCCTTGGCCTGCCGGGAGACGCCAGCGATTACAAACTCGACGACCAGTATCGTCTGAGTGAAGTGAACTACAGCAAAGACGGTAAAAACTGGAAAGTGGTCTATAGCGCCTACGACAGCAAAATTAAGCCTGCGATGCCGGCAAACATGGAACTGTCCGACGGCGATCAGCGTATTAAGCTGAAAATGGATAACTGGATTGTGAAATGATGACCCACTGGCCCTCTCCGGCAAAACTGAATCTGTTTTTATACATCACCGGGCAGCGTGCGGACGGTTATCACACCTTGCAGACGCTATTCCAGTTTCTTGATTATGGCGACACGATAGGTATTGCGCTGCGTGGCGACGGCGAAATCCACCTGTTAACGCCGGTGGAAGGCGTTGCACATGAAGACAATCTCATTGTCCGTGCGGCGCGCTTGCTGATGAAGGCAGCGTCTGAAAGCGATCGCCTTCCCAAAGGGAGCGGCGCCGACATCAGTATCGAAAAACGCCTGCCGATGGGCGGCGGTCTTGGCGGAGGTTCGTCGAATGCGGCTACCGTCCTGGTGGCGCTGAATCACCTTTGGCAGTGCGGACTTTCGGTTGATGAACTGGCAGGACTCGGCTTAACGCTGGGGGCGGACGTTCCCGTATTCGTGCGCGGCCATGCGGCCTTTGCTGAAGGCGTAGGTGAAATTCTGACGCCGGTCGAGCCAGAGGAAAAATGGTATCTGGTCGCCCACCCAGGAGTCAGTATTCCGACGCCAGTGATTTTTAAAGATCCCAACCTCCCGCGCAACACGCCAAAAAGGTCAATAAAAACGTTACTAAAATGTGAATTCAGCAATGATTGCGAGGTTATCGCAAGAAAACGTTTTCGCGAGGTTGATGCGGCGCTTTCCTGGCTGTTAGAATACGCGCCGTCGCGCCTGACTGGTACAGGGGCTTGTGTCTTTGCTGAATTTGACACTGAGTCTCGTGCTCGCCAGGTGCTTGAGCAAGCCCCGGAATGGCTCAAAGGCTTTGTGGCGAAAGGTGTCAACCTCTCCCCATTGCACAGAGCGTTACTCTAAATCATTCGGGTTTCAGGAAGATGGCGAAATATGCCAGCACACATGAAACGTGAAAGATGACGAGTAAGCCGGGCAAGCTGAGTTGCGGTGACAACGTCACCCTGTTCCAGACGTTGCATCGCGCTCTTTAATACACCGCATGGAGAGGATACTGCCTGGCCCGCACAGTTTTCGGCAGATTCTTTCCACCAATGGACGCATGCCTGAGGTTCTTCTCGTGCCTGATATGAAGCTTTTTGCTGGTAACGCCACCCCGGAACTAGCACAACGTATTGCCAACCGCCTGTACACTTCACTCGGCGACGCCGCTGTAGGTCGCTTTAGCGACGGCGAAGTCAGCGTACAAATTAATGAAAATGTACGCGGTGGTGATATTTTCATCATCCAGTCCACTTGTGCCCCTACTAACGACAACCTGATGGAATTGGTCGTTATGGTTGATGCGCTGCGCCGTGCTTCCGCAGGCCGTATCACCGCCGTTATTCCTTACTTCGGCTATGCACGTCAGGATCGTCGCGTACGTTCCGCTCGTGTACCGATTACTGCTAAAGTCGTCGCTGATTTCCTGTCCAGCGTTGGCGTTGACCGCGTCCTCACCGTTGACCTGCATGCTGAACAGATCCAGGGCTTCTTTGACGTACCGGTTGATAACGTATTCGGTAGCCCGATCCTGTTAGAAGACATGCTGCAGCTGAATCTGGACAATCCGATTGTGGTTTCTCCGGACATCGGTGGCGTCGTGCGTGCCCGCGCTATCGCTAAACTGCTGAACGATACCGACATGGCTATCATCGACAAACGACGCCCGCGCGCGAACGTTTCTCAGGTGATGCACATTATTGGTGACGTTGCAGGTCGTGACTGCGTGCTGGTTGATGATATGATCGATACTGGCGGTACGCTGTGTAAAGCAGCAGAAGCACTGAAAGAACGTGGTGCAAAACGCGTATTTGCTTACGCTACCCACCCGATCTTCTCAGGTAATGCGGCAAACAACCTGCGCAATTCAGTGATTGATGAAGTCGTTGTCTGTGACACTATTCCACTGACTGACGAAATCAAAGCACTGCCAAACGTGCGTACATTGACCCTGTCGGGTATGCTGGCCGAAGCGATTCGTCGTATCAGCAACGAAGAATCCATCTCTGCTATGTTCGAGCATTAATCGAGCCCGGCTCAAAAACCCGCTGCGGCGGGTTTTTTTATCTGCAACATCTATTTGTATGACTTATGCCTCCTTCACCTGCCATTTAGTTGACAGATGATGCGCTCATGGATGAAACATTATTGTGAACAGATTATTTTCCTCACATGTGATGCCTTTCCGCGCCCTCATCGACGCTTGTTGGAAAGAAAAATATACCGCTTCTCGCTTTACCCGCGACCTGATCGCCGGGATAACCGTTGGGATCATTGCCATTCCGCTGGCGATGGCCCTGGCAATAGGCAGTGGCGTTGCGCCGCAGTACGGCTTGTATACCTCAGCCGTGGCTGGGATTGTTATCGCCCTTACTGGGGGTTCACGTTTTAGCGTATCTGGACCAACCGCCGCTTTCGTGGTGATTCTGTATCCGGTGTCGCAACAGTTTGGGCTGGCAGGCCTGCTGGTCGCAACGCTAATGTCCGGGATATTCCTGATCCTTTTCGGCCTCGCCCGTTTTGGTCGCCTGATCGAATATATTCCGGTATCCGTTACATTAGGTTTTACATCGGGTATTGGTATCACCATCGGTACCATGCAGATTAAAGATTTTCTCGGTCTGCAAATGGCCCATGTCCCGGAGCACTACCTGCAAAAGGTCGGCGCGCTGTTTATGGCCCTGCCAACCCTCAACGTTGGCGATGCCGCAATTGGCGTGGTGACGCTGGGGATCCTGATTTTCTGGCCTCGTCTGGGGATCCGACTACCGGGCCACCTTCCTGCGCTGCTGGCAGGCTGTGCGGTAATGGGGATTGTGAACCTGACCGGTGGCCATGTCGCCACCATCGGTTCTCAGTTCCACTACATTCTGGCTGATGGCTCGCAGGGTAACGGTATCCCGCAGTTGCTCCCGCAACTGGTATTACCTTGGGACATGCCGGAGTCAAACTTTACCCTGAGCTGGAGCTCGTTACAGGCGCTGTTACCGGCCGCCTTCTCCATGGCGATGCTCGGGGCGATTGAATCTCTACTGTGCGCCGTCGTACTTGATGGGATGACCGGCACCAAGCATAAAGCCAACAGTGAGCTGATTGGCCAGGGCCTGGGCAACATCGTGGCACCGTTCTTCGGTGGTATCACCGCCACGGCGGCAATTGCCCGTTCTGCGGCAAACGTCCGCGCCGGGGCGACCTCACCAATTTCAGCGGTCATCCACGCGATTCTGGTGATCCTCGCCCTGCTGGTGCTTGCGCCGCTGCTTTCCTGGTTACCGCTTTCCGCCATGGCCGCCCTGCTGCTGATGGTGGCATGGAACATGAGTGAAGCGCATAAAGTGGTGGATCTGCTGCGTCATGCGCCAAAAGACGACATCATTGTCATGCTTATGTGTATGTCGCTGACGGTGCTATTCGACATGGTGATCGCCATCAGCGTCGGTATCGTTCTCGCCTCCCTGCTGTTTATGCGTCGTATCGCGCGCATGACGCGTCTGGCGCCGGTCAACGTAGACGTACCTGACGATGTGCTGGTACTGCGCGTTATTGGCCCACTTTTCTTTGCCGCTGCGGAGGGATTATTTACCGATCTCGAATCGCGTATTGCAGGTAAACGTATTGTGGTCTTGAAGTGGGACGCGGTCCCGGTACTGGATGCCGGTGGTCTGGACGCTTTCCAGCGTTTTGTAAAACGCCTCCCGGAAGGGTGTGAACTGCGGATCAGTAATCTGGAATTCCAGCCGTTACGTACCATGGCGCGCGCGGGCATTCAGCCGATTGCCGGACGCCTGACGTTCTTCCCGAATAAAGACGCCGCGCTGGCAGATATCAGCTGACGTGTAGCCCGGCCAGGCGAAGCGCCGCCGGACTACAAATGACAGGCAAAAAAATGGCTCCCGTGTGTGGGAGCCATTTTTATAATCAGCTTATTGCTTACGCGTTCAGCAGTTGCTCAGCTGTCGCTTTCACGCTTGCCAGCAGGACTTTGACATCCTCCAGACACACCGTTGGGTTCAGCAGCGTCAGCTTCAGGCAGGTTACGCCATCCGCTTCGGTCACGCCAACGTTGGCGCTACCAGAAGCCAGCAGAACGTCGCCAATACGCTGGTTCAACAGCCCAACGAACGCCATGTCGTCACTGTGCGGACGGAAACGGAACAGCACGCTTGCCAGTTGCGGCTCCATCACCAGTTCCAGGTGTGGCTGAGTTTTCACAAACGCAGCCACATCACGAGCCAGCGTTACGCCGTTATCAATAATTTCGGCATACTGCTTTTTGCCCAGCGCTTCGAGACCCATCCACAGCTTCAGCGCGTCAAAACGGCGCGTGGTCTGCAGCGATTTCGACACCAGATTCGGTACGCCCGCCTCTTCATCAAAATCAGAGTTCAGGTACGCCGCCTGGTAACGCATCAGCTCGTAATGACGCGCGTCTTTCAGCAGGAACGCGCCGCAACTGATGGTCTGGAAGAACTGTTTGTGGAAGTCCAGCGTCACGGAATCCGCCAGTTCAAGGCCGTTCAGGAAGTGACGATACTGCTCAGAAAGCAGTAACGCCCCGCCCCATGCCGCATCCACATGCATCCAGATCTGGTGTTCTGCCGCCAGCGCCGCAATGTCCGCTAACGGGTCGATTGCGCCCGCATCGGTAGTACCAGCAGTGGCGACAATCGCCATCACCTGTTCGCCGTTGGCTTTCGCCTGGGCCAGCTTGTCTTTCAGGTCAGCCAGATCCATGCGTGAGAACGCATCGGTCTTCACCTGGGTGACGGAACGGTAACCCAGCCCCATCAGCGCCATGTTCTTCTGTACGGAGAAGTGTGCGCTTTCAGAGCAAAATACTTTGATTTTGCTCAGGTCGCCGGTCAGACCATTCTGCTGAATGGAATGCCCCTGGCGGGCAAAGAAGGCGTCGCGCGCCAGCATCAGGCCCATCAGGTTGCTCTGGGTGCCACCGCTGGTGAACACGCCCGCGTCGCCTGCCGCATAGCCCACCTGCTCACGCAACCATTCGATCAGTTTGATCTCAATGATGGTCGCCGATGGGCTCTGATCCCAGGAGTCCATACTCTGGTTGGTGGCGTTGATCAGCACTTCTGCCGCCTGGCTAATCACCAGGCTCGGGCAGTGCAGGTGCGCCACGCACTGCGCATGGTGAACCAACAAGCTGTCTTTCAGAAAGTATTCAACCGCACGCTCAATAGCGGCCTGGTTGCCCAGGCCCTGAGACGTAAAATTCAGGTTGATACGTTCGCGCAGTTGCTCAACGGTTTTGCCCTGATACATCTCAGGTTGCTTCAACCATTCAACGACCGCTTGCGTACTCTGCTCGATAGCGTCCTGGTAGGCAGCAATGCTTTGTGCCGAGCCGGACAGAATCGGGTTTACGTCTGACATTCGATCCAACTCCGTTTAAACCGGCTTCACGCCAGCGCCCAGCAGGGCATTTTCGAATTTATCGAGGAAAATCTCCAGCTCTGCGTTGGTGATCAACAGAGACGGCAGCAGACGCAGTACGCAACCGTTACGGCCGCCACGCTCAAGAATCAGGCCGTTTTCGAAACATTTTTTCTGCAGCAGCGCGGAAAGCTCGCCATCGGCCGGGTAGCAGCCCATGTGATCCTGCGCTTCGTTCGGCTTAACGATTTCCAGACCAATCATCAGGCCCAGACCACGTACCTGGCCGATAACCGGGTAACGTTTCTGCAGGTCAGTCAGTTTGCCTTTCAGCCACTCGCCCTGCGCAGCAACTTTATCGGCAATCTTGTCGTCTTTGAGGATTTTCAGCGTTGTCAGACCGGTCGCCATCGCCAGTTGGTTGCCGCGGAAGGTGCCAGTGTGGTGGCCCGGAGCCCACGCATCGAACTGCTTTTTAATGCCCAGTACCGCCAGCGGCAGACCGCCGCCAACCGCTTTGGACATCACGATGATATCCGGCTCAATACCGGCGTGTTCGAAAGCGAACAGTTTACCCGTGCGCGCGAAGCCTGCCTGAACTTCATCGATAATCAGCAGAATGCCGTGTTCCTGGGTCACTTTACGAATACGCTGCAGCCACTCGATCGGAGCCGGGTTTACCCCGCCTTCGCCCTGCACCGCTTCGAGGATCACGGCAGCCGGTTTACGCACACCGCTCTCAACGTCGTTGATCAGGTTTTCGAAGTAGTAGGTCAATGCTTTGACGCCAGCGTCGCCGCCAATACCCAGCGGGCAACGGTACTGATGCGGATACGGCATAAACTGCACTTCCGCCATCATGTTGCTAACGGCTTCTTTCGGCGACAGGTTGCCGGTCACGGACAGCGCGCCGTGGGTCATCCCGTGGTAGCCGCCGGAGAAGCTGATGATGCTGGAACGGCCGGTAACTTTCTTCGCCAGCTTCAGCGCCGCTTCAACGGCATCGGCACCGGACGGCCCGGTGAACTGCAGGCAATACTCTTTGCCCTGGCCCGGTAATAAAGAAAGTAAATACGATGAGAATTCATCTTTTAACGGTGTGGTAAGGTCAAGCGTATGTAACGGTAAGCCGCTTGTGATGACACTTTGAATGCTCTGCAGCACTTCAGGATGATTATGACCAAGCGACAGGGTTCCGGCACCTGCCAGGCAATCAAGATATTGATTATTTTCTACGTCAGTAATCCAGACGCCCTGCGCTTTAGCAATCGCTAATGGCAGTTTACGTGGATAGCTGCGGACATTAGATTCAAACTCAGCCTGTCTTGCTAAAAAGGTATCATTGCTCTGTGGTAATGAATTAGCACTTAAAGTATCAATACGGACTTTATCCGTCATCATATCACTCCTACAACCAGGTGTAGATTAACGCCTGATTGAATAAATGGTTATAAGGGTTACCTGTAAAAAAGCGCGGCTAATATATGTTGTTTTAGCCCTGGACTCAATCATTTATTTTTCAACACATTTAGCGGGTGTTTTTTCTTTATAATTCAAAGTGTAATAGCCACCCTTCATTACGAAATCCTAAAGAAATATATCTATTTAATTAACAATTACCGTAGCCAATTGCAACGCATACGATGTTATAAAAACCATGTAATTTTCATGTTTTTATTATTTTTTTACACGTTTTTACCATTAATAATGTACGCGTTTTCTTGTTACGACATGATTTTTCACTTATTTGTCGATAAATCGAATAAAAAAGTCGATCCCTAAATATAAATCACTTAGTATGGCGCGCTTATTTGCAGGCTATGTAAATAAAATTAATGCGCAGCACCCGGTAACGCGTACAGGCGACACGCGTTTTCGACAACAGGTATTCCCTGGGTTGTCAGCAGAAATGTTCGCGGGCGGACATTTCGTAAGGCGAACACCGTTTCCCCTTATGCCGAGAATGAAAATTTTCTAGCCATACTTTTATGGCGCCCTGATATGAGATTGTTATGACTCGCATTTATCCACCATCCGTCGTTGCCAAATTTGGCGGCACCAGCGTCGCTGATTTTGATGCGATGAACCGAAGCGCCAGCATTGTCCTTGCTGATCAAGATGTCCGTTTAGTCGTACTGTCTGCTTCTGCAGGCGTTACAAACTTACTGGTCGAGCTTTCTGAAGGTCTGGAAACGCATCAACAATTAGATAAGCTTGAGACCTTACGCGCCATCCAATACAACATTATTTCCCGCCTGAAGCAGCCGTCCGTTATCAGCACGGAAATCGATAATCTTCTCAACAACATCCGCCATCTTGCACAAACGGCGACCGTTTCACCGTCTGATGCGCTAAGCGATGAATTGGTCAGTCACGGCGAGCTGATGTCCTCTTTACTGTTTACTGAAGTCTTACGTGAACGGCATGCCGAGGCCGGGTGGTTTGACGCCCGCAGCGTGATGCGTACCAACTCGAGTTTCGGCTGCGCCGAACCCGAACTCAGTACCCTGCACCACCTGGTGGAGACTCACCTGCGCCCTCGTCTTGAGCAAGCGATTATGGTGACCCAGGGGTTTATCGGCCGGGATGCCGCAGGGCATACCACTACGCTGGGACGCGGTGGTAGTGATTACACGGCGACGCTTCTCGGTGAGGCGCTTCACGCCGCACGCGTGGACATCTGGACCGATGTCGCAGGGATCTACACCACCGATCCGCGCATTGCGCCGCGGGCCAAACGGATTGACCACATCTCATTTTCCGAGGCCAGCGATATGGCCGCCTTCGGTGCGAAGGTCCTCCACCCGGCTACGCTGCTTCCGGCAATGCGCAAAAGCATTCCGGTCTTTGTTGGCTCAAGTAAGGATACGGCTGCCGGTGGTACGCTGGTGCATAACACCACCGACAACCCACCTCGCTATCGTGCGCTTGCCGTGCGCCGTAAACAGACGCTGTTGCGATTACATAGTCTGGAGACACAACCGTCCGGTTCTTTCCTGGCGCAGTCCTTCGCCATTTTAGCTCGCCACGCGGTCACGGTGGATTTGGTTACAACCTCAGAGAACAGTATTGCACTGGCGCTGGACGCGACTCACGCAACCTCAGGTGAAGATCATATACTGACCAGCGCATTGTTTACCGCATTATCCTCCCACTGTCGTGTGGAAGTGGAAACCGGATTGGCATTGGTGACTTTGGTGGGGAATCGGCTGACTCAGGCGGCGGGGGTTTGCAAAGACGTTTTTGCCTGGCTTGAAGGGCAAACGGTGCGAATGATTTGCCACGGCGCGTCAAATGACAACCTGTGTTTCCTGTTGCCCGCTGAAGACGCGGATAGCGCGGTTAAAACGTTACATTATCGGTTATTCGAATAACGTTTCTTATATTCCGTAGCGAATATAAAAGTGCGTTCTATGCAAGGATAATTAAGCAGAGTCCTGGTTTTTCAACCAGGACTTTGTATTCAAACCGCAGCCCTCTCTGCCGGGAAACGATTTAGTTATGACGATGAGTGGTATCACCGCGACGACAGCGTTTGTCATAATGGCGTACCCACCAGTAACGGTCACTGATTTGCTCGTGCCCGCCCACTCTGGCTCCCGCCAACCACAGAACACCACCTACAAAAATACTGAGCACGGCACCATGTGCGAAAAACTGTGGCAGATTAAATTGCGGCAATTGGTTTAAAATAGAGTAACCAACACCCCCCACCATCACCACCAACCCTAAAGCCATGAGCACGTTACCGAGTAACGAAGCGTTTTTGCGTTTCATGTGTCACCTCCGGAACTTTGGGTTGCTACAGGGAATACCCCTAATCCTTATGTGTAAAGTATAGACAACACTGCCGTTCGCAAGTGCGGGAGCGATCACAATTACAAACACTCGCGCAACAAAACTTTACAAATAAGCTACTGAACATACTCAATTTCTAATAGTCCATTTGTGCAATTATTCAGTTTTTGGCGATTAGAACGCAGTTTTTTGTCAAGAGCAGCATCAGACAGTAAACTACACGTCGTTTATGGAAACACTCAGGACAAAACACGTGACGATTAAATTGATTGTCGGCCTGGCGAACCCCGGCGCAGAGTATGCGGCAACGCGACACAACGCAGGCGCATGGTATGTCGATTTACTGGCAGAGAGATTACGCGCGCCCCTGCGTGATGAGCCGAAATTCTTCGGCTACACCTCCAGAGTAACGCTCGAAGGGGAAGATGTCCGTTTGCTGGTACCGACCACATTTATGAATCTCAGCGGCAAGGCCGTGGGTGCGATGGCCAGTTTTTATCGTATCAACCCCGATGAAATTTTGGTCGCGCACGACGAATTAGACCTGCCGCCTGGCGTGGCAAAATTTAAGCTCGGTGGCGGTCATGGCGGACATAATGGCCTGAAAGACATCATCAGCAAGTTGGGCAATAACCCCAACTTTCATCGTTTACGCGTGGGAATTGGTCATCCGGGTGATAAAAACAAAGTTGTCGGATTTGTTTTAGGCAAACCGCCTGTTTCAGAACAGAAGTTAATTGATGAAGCAATTGACGAAGCGGCACGTTGTACCGAGATTTTATTCAAAGATGGCCTGACCAAGGCAACGAGCCGGTTACACACCTTTAAAGCGCAATAAGCAGCGATGTGCGGCATTTTTCTCGCGTGCTGTGTATAATAGGCAGAGTTATTTACTTTTCTACAATCTGTTTTCCATAACAGGTTGAATATCAAAAGATTAAGGTGATTTAAACATGGGATTCAAATGCGGTATCGTCGGTTTGCCAAACGTAGGCAAATCCACCCTGTTCAACGCGCTCACAAAAGCGGGTATTGAAGCGGCAAACTTCCCGTTCTGTACTATCGAGCCGAACACAGGTGTTGTCCCGATGCCCGATCCGCGTCTGGATCAGTTGGCCGAAATCGTCAAACCGCAGCGTATCCTGCCAACAACGATGGAATTCGTCGACATCGCCGGTCTGGTAAAAGGCGCGTCCAAAGGCGAAGGTCTGGGTAACCAGTTCCTGACGAACATCCGTGAAACCGAAGCTATCGGCCACGTGGTTCGCTGCTTTGAAAACGACAACATCATCCACGTTAATAACAAAGTGGATCCGGCTGACGACATTGAGGTTATCAATACCGAACTGGCGCTGTCTGACCTGGATACCTGTGAGCGCGCTATCCATCGCGTACAGAAGAAGGCTAAAGGCGGCGATAAAGACGCTAAAGCGGAACTGGCTGCACTGGAAAAATGCCTGCCACAACTGGAAAACGCTGGCATGCTGCGTGCGTTGAAAACGCTGACTGATGAAGACAAAGCGGCTATCAAATACCTGAGCTTCCTGACGCTGAAGCCAACCATGTATATCGCCAACGTCAACGAAGACGGTTTTGAAAACAACCCATACCTCGATAAAGTGCGTGAAATCGCCGCAGCTGAAGGCTCCGTGGTGGTTGCAGTTTGCGCTGCCGTTGAAGCTGACATCGCAGAACTCGATGATGCTGACCGTGAAGAATTCATGGCTGAAATGGGTCTGGAAGAGCCAGGTCTGAACCGCGTAATCCGCGCTGGTTACGAACTGCTGAACCTGCAGACCTACTTCACCGCTGGCGTGAAAGAAGTTCGTGCATGGACCATTCCTGTTGGCGCAACGGCTCCGCAGGCGGCGGGTAAAATTCATACTGACTTCGAGAAAGGCTTTATCCGCGCACAAACCATCGCGTTTGAAGATTTCATCACCTATAAAGGTGAACAAGGCGCGAAAGAAGCCGGTAAGATGCGTGCAGAAGGTAAAGATTACATCGTTAAAGATGGCGATGTGATGAACTTCCTGTTCAACGTCTAAATTCGTTTCTGTTGTCTCACGCGATCTCAGTGAATCGCATAAAAAATATAAAACCCCATAAAATCCACGCAATTGCGTGGATTTTTTATTTCATAACGTCTCAAGTCATCTCATAACAATGCAGTCAAAAATGAGTACACGGATGAGTACAACATTCTGCCATCTTCATTTTTAGTGGGTACGATAACGGTATAATAAACAAACAAGGCCCCGTTAGGTTCACTGATACGAATGCCGCACTGCCAAGCCGAAAGAAAAACTCTATCGACTTAATGATTTCAATGGTCTCTACCTCGAAGTGAAACCCAATGGTAAAAAGGCATGGCGCTATCGGTTTAAACTCAACGGTAAATCCAGCATGTTTGCGCTGGGTGAGTACCCGACGGTCAAACTTGCCGAAGCTCGCGAGAAATGCGAGCAAGCGCGTAAGCAAGTCGCAGATGGAATTAGCCCGACACAGGCTCATCAGTTAGATAAGATCCGTAAGGTCAATGACGCATCTAACACCTTTGAGCTGATTGCCAAAGAGTGGTTGCAGCTGAAAGACTGGGCCGAAATCACCAAAACGCGGCGACTGGATATGCTTGAGCGTGTAGTTTTCCCCGCCATCGGCAAACTTCCTATCAGGGAGATCACTCCGCACCACATTCTTAAAATTCTTCAGGAAACGGCTAAGCGCGGCGCTCCGACCGTTGCCGCTGAAGCCCGTCGAACCATTTCATCAGTTTTCGAGTTGGCAGTAGCGACACTTAGAGCTGATAGTGATCCTGTCTGGCCCGTGCGCAAAGCTCTTCCGGCCAATAAGACACAGCACAAACAAGCACTGAATCCTCAGCAAATTGGAAAGTTATTAAGCTGTTTTGACAATAGTCGTGGCTCATACCAGGTTAACTATTGCATGTGGCTTATGTGGTGGACGCTGGCGCGACCAGCCGAAGTAACTGAGGCAGAATGGACAGAATTCGATCTCGATAACGCACTGTGGACGATTCCGTCAACGCGAATGAAAGCTCGCAGAGAACACGTTATTCCCCTTCCCTCCCAGGCTGTCAACATGCTCAGAACACTACAGGGATTAACCGGGCATCGACACCATCTCTTTCCGGGCCGTGATAACCCGCGTGGCCCGATGACATCACACTCGCTGCGTCAACTACTTAAAAGCCTCGGCTGGAGCGGTACTTATAGCCCACATGCAACCAGAACCACAGGAAGTACCCGCTTAAACGAGATGGGCTATCGACCTGATGCTATCGAAGCTCAGCTTGCGCACGCTGATACCAACAATGTTCGTCGCACATACAACCATGCAACTTATCTTGATGAGCGTAAAGTGATGATGCAGGAATGGGCGGATATGTTGGACAAATGGGTAGCAGGATTCGAGTAGAACTTGCTGCACTTAGTGAACCACGAGGATAGAACTCATTCCTCAGGGTCCACTTTGTGCCAGGAGCGGACGTTGCTGCTACTAAAGAAAGTTAACACTTTGTTGTAGTTATATGACCATTATATTCATTTGAGACTTACGGGTTTAATTATTAACAGAACTGCACACTTCTATCCTTTTTTATTTTTAGTTTATGAAATACCAAAGTACATACTTGATGAGAAGATATAAACATCACTATTATAAAATATCAATTCAGTATGAGACGTTGGGCTATTAACATAGACGTAGACACTCCTTCGGTATACGGTATGTATATAGTTTTGTTATTTATTTTGTGAGCATTCATTATATTATCTCTAGAGCGAAAAAAAACCTCAGGGTGATATTTGTTGATATATACACCAGATTGTTCTATTTTTTCGAACGCATAATCACAATAAACGCTAACACTCTTTAGACGAGTTGAAATATCGTCAATGGGTCTGGTGTCACCTTTTAATATTTTAGCTCTGTAATTCGAGTCGACACCGACAATTAAAAAGTCACATAATTCCTTACAAGCTAGCAAATAGTTTTTGTGACCTTGATGAAAAAGATCAAAAACTCCAGATGTATATCCAATTATCATATGCTACCTAAACGTTTTTATTGCTGATTTTTTTAAGAATAAACAATCTAATTCGCGATAAACACCTAAATAAATATTCAGACTTAAAGTCGATGGGGCATTCATTAACTCGCAATCTAATACTGACTTTATTGATTCTAACTGTTTATTAATTAAATAGGTAGGGGCTTGCTGAGCACTTCCTATACCAAAAATAGGAATAAAAATACTTTCGAAAGAGTTATTGATGCATTTCTCTATTGAATAGGAAATTATTTTCTTTATAGCGATATCATCGTAACTTATTGTATTATCATTATTTTTTTTGATTGCGACCGCGTGAATAACACACTTCACACCATGATTCTGTAATTTCAAAGGTTGCGAAGAAATGCATGTACCTAGATTAAAATCGTTACACTTATTATGCTTATTTTTAAAACGAGAAATATTTTCATACAGTGGATCAGATATAACATTTCCAATATCATCCTTAGATGACGCCATATTTCTTACCCTGCCAGATATTGATGTACTTGAAAAGCTTGCTAATTCTAAATCACTATTCTCAGATGTCACAATTACTTGAATATTACTTATATCTTCTATAGAACCAAAGAATGAGAATATATTTACATTCTTATAACTTATGATTTTATCTAAACTCAACTCATTAACTATCTTGTTTTTTGGAGAAGTAGGGGTTTTCACGAAAATAAAAATCAAAAATATTAAAATTACAAGTTCTATAAATGCCAGCATGAGTGTTATTGAAGCACCTTTCCCTTTTAGAGACACTAACAAGGCACTAATATAATCAGGCAATAACGGCATAATCTTGCCAATATAATCTGAGAATGGAACGTATTCTATAGAAAAATACAGAACTGTAAATAAAAAAATGGTGGCTATATACTGAATACAACTGCTAAAAAAATTCTTATCTTGGCTTATTTTTTTCTTATAGTATAAAAAAGAATAATAAATATATTTAGGCTTAATTTTATATAGTATAATACACAGCATAATGATTGATGTAGCAGCGACGATACAATAGGTGAGCATAAGTTGTTAACTTTAAAGGAATTTATTTGTTACCATGGTACCACATCGACAGCCATGCTGTCTATAATAAACGATGGGTTTAAATCGAGTCAATCAAATGAGGATTGGTTAGGGCACGGTGTATATTTTTTTACAGATGGTATATCAGACCCTCTTAAAAACGCAATTGAATGGTCTAAAAACAGACATGATGGCACATGCGTAATAAAATCCAAGATTAAAGTAGATGATTCGGAAATTTTAGATTTGAGAACTAACAATGGATTAAATATATATAACTTACACAGAGATAGCATCATTGACAATTACTATAACGAATTAGCTAAGAGACGTGACATCACGATAAAAAAAAGAAAAGACGCAAGAGTAGATGATTGTATAATTATGGGCCTTTTGCAGCAAAGTTTAAAGCATAAAGTAATTATCCATAATGTTTATATAAAGAATCAACACCAAAGAAAACTTGCACTGGAATCAAACTATCCAAATAGTACTGTTTTATGTGTAAATGAACCTTCCTGTATAGAGATTATTGATTTTTTAAATATTTAATTTAAAGATTGACACATTCTACTTCTGTATAAATAATTCAGGATGAATAGAGTACCAAATTTTTTAATATGCCAATTTAGTAGATTATGAATCTGTTACTAGACAATCTGTCCACTTTTCGCTCATCGCTGCCGGTCAGATAGCAGGGGAGCAAACTGCCATGGACAGAATCACCGCAAAATCCACCAGAACGAAAACGAATATCACCCCTACATTTAGTGGTGGCTACGTGAAGGTGGTTCATCTATTCTGCTTGTATCAGCGGGCAGGCCGGAGTCACTCTTTGTGGATAATCCCATCCTTCAGAAAACCATCATTATCTTTATTCTCATCCTGTGGGTAATCGATGAATTCAGGGCCAGGAAAAGAAAATGTTCTGACCCCGCTATTGAAGCAGCTGATGCCAGAGAACGCCATGAATGGCGCTATCTCAGATGGGGGTTCCGGACTATACAAGTGGCAGCGACAGTGTATATCTTCGTTCAGCTGATTCAGGTATTACTGAGATAAATGCCACAGGCAGGTATAACTGGACAAAAACATCTTACTGTCCAGTTGAGCCTCGGTGATCGCCGTTATGTAGGTCACCTTAGTGCCAAGAGCGGAAGTTGTTGAGTTATGACGAATTCAGTATTTTCCGTAGAATCGCTTATTTAGCGCAGTCTCTGGTGAAAAATTATATCCTGACCAAATTGTTTTTGATATCACTAACGCAAAATGTCTTTGTCTTTAAAAAAGGAATTCGTATATGTCTAAGATTAAGTTTGAACTGAGACGTGGAAGCGACGTGATACGTGATGGTATGTATCTGGAATTATCTATCAGCGGGACATCTCCATTACGGCAAGTTGCTGAAGTCTTCTACTCTGACATTACACATGAATTCTTTCTGACCTGCTACGAAGAGAACATCCCTCTGGAAGCAGTGGAAAATTTGATTTCGGTAGCAAAAACATCTCTTCCGCCAGTGAGGTCAGAACAATAAACATCCACATAGCGCCAGTCTAAGCGGCACTTACATATCAGTGTCCGCTTCACGCCCTGAGACATTCGACAAGCTTTTTTATGGCTTCAGTAAGGGCGACTTTCGCGCTTCCAGTGCCAGCAAATACTTCGCTTCATCGTACTGGGTCTTGGTCTTCCAGCAGCGGTAAATGATCCTTATCCATTTGAAGGCCAGAGCCCGGATTGCAGACTGGTGAGATTTTCCTTTTTCTCGCAGTCCCCGATAATAAAGTCTGGCCCAGTATGATGAGTTAACCGTCTTGGCAGCCCATTCAACAAAGGTTTGCCGGACGAACTTGGCACACTGCCATCGCCAGTGAACCCAGGATTTCTGGCCACTTCGTTCTGTCACCGGTGCAATACCTGCGTAGTTTTGAATTTCTTCAGCGCTGTTAAACCGGTCACGGTTATCACCAAGTGCAGCAAGCATTCGTGGTCCCAAACACGGCCCCATGCCCGGAAGTGATTTGAACAGCCCCGAATCTGGCAATGTGTCAAACAGCGTTTCGATTCGTTCGTCATAGGTTTTGATGATTTCACTCACGACTTTAATTTGTGTCGCCAGTGCTGTTGCCATCAAAGCATTAGCCTCTATAACACTCGGGTCTGTCGTCAACGGAATGGCGTTATCAATACTCACAACACGCTGCTCGGTAAGGGCCATTGCGCGGCCACCTTTGGCATTGAGAAAGTTGCGGATCGTGTCTCGCCTGGCTCGTTTTAGTTGTTGCAGACTGGGCCATCGCATAATCAGTTCACACAATAGCAAGCTACCCCGATGTGAGAACCACTCCAGGGGCTGAGGATAATACTGTTTGAGTGTGTTGATTAGCCGGTTCACAAAACGGCGCTTATCTTCAACCAACTGACGACGCTGCTCAACCAGTTGCTGGAGTAACCGGATATCGGCATTGTCGGGTTCAATGGCTTTTATCTTTTGGGGATAACGCAGCATTAACTCTAATGCCAGCTCGGCATCCTGCGGGTCATCTTTAGCACCGCTGGGCGAGAAGGCTTGCCGGTAACGAGCCAGAGACAAAGCGTGGACGGGGAAAACGGTGATAAATGGATATTTCTGAAGAGCATACACCACGGGACCTTTCTTCAGCTCAACGGCGATAGCGATCCTGCCTTTTACCTTCTGGTGTAACTCGGTAAGCCAGACATCAAGCGCTTCCGGCGTATGTTCAATCACATGGAATGTGCGTTCACCGTTTTTAAACTGAACACAGACATCGTGCTTTTTATCTGCCCAGTCCAGACCAACGTGCGCAGCAAATTGATTAGTCTCAGTCATCACCAACTCCTTTTTATCGGGGATTGGTATGCATTCCACGCTCTTCGAAAGAAATATAGCCAGCAGTTATCTGCATGCCCTGAGTATTCGTTAGCGAACGTGGAGCACCTACTGGCTCGAAAGAAAAGCGGCGATCATCGCATGATTCTCGCTCAATATTCGTAACCAGTAAGCGCATACCCTGAATCACTTCAAAGTGTAATTCTCAGGGTGCGAATGACTATA
>NZ_JAOWCH010000069.1:0-87985 GCF_030337065.1 Citrobacter sp. Cb004
TGGACTGCACCCCAAAAGTTGGACACCCAACTGACTAAGGTGCAGTTTTTTATGGCAAAGCCAAAATATTCCCTCGAAACCAGATTAGCTGTAGTTAATCATTACCTTGCCGGACTCGATGGCACACATCGTACCGCTGAACGTTTTGGTGTTGAAAGAACATCGGTGCGACGCTGGGTAAGAGCCTGGCAACTTCACGGTATTGATGGTATTACCTGGAAAAATGACCGCCATTCACCGTCGTTCCGTATTGCTGTAGTCCGGACTGTACTCGCTGAAGAACTTTCCATGCGCGAGGCCGCCGCACGGTTTAATATCTCAACCGAAACCGTTGTCCGGCACTGGGTTAATGTTTACCAGGATGCTGGTGAGAAAGGACTTCTGAGGATAAAACAGGGCCGGAGCAAGGACATGAAAAAACCTAAAAAATCATCTCCACTTACCGATGCTGCACTGGAAACGTTATCGCCCGAAGAACTACGGGCTGAACTCCGTTACCTGCGTGCAGAGAATGCCTACCTAAAAAAGCTGAAGGCCTTAGTTCAAAGCGAGAAAAACGGCAAAAAGCCGCAATAATCAGTGAGCTAAGGCTGGAGTATGCGCTCAGTGATCTTCTGCGTGCCGCGGGTATGTCCCGCAGCACGTGGTATCACAATATGAACGCGCTAAAGCGCATGGACAGGCATGCCGGACTGAAAGATAAAATAAGAGAGATTTACCACTATCACAAAGGACGTTATGGCTACCGCAGGATCACGCTCTCGCTGAAAAAACAGGGGCTGCTGGTGAACCATAAAACAGTGCAACGACTGATGGCAGAGCTGTCGCTCCGGTCCCTGATAAGGGTGAAGAAATATCGTTCCTGGAAAGGCGAAACTGGCAGGGCAGCGCCCAATATACTGAACCGGAACTTCGGCGCGTCAAAAGCCAACGAAAAATGGGTGACAGATGTTACTGAGTTCTCGGTACAGGGTAAAAAGCTGTACCTGTCACCGGTTCTTGACCTGTTTAACCGGGAGATTATCTCCTACAGCCTGTCGGAAAGGCCGGTGATGGAGATGGTTAATACGATGCTGCACGATGCGTTCCTGAAGCTCAGCCCGGAAGATAGCACGCTGCTGCACTCGGATCAGGGTTGGCAATATCGAATGGAAGGTTATCAGGCCAGGTTAAAGGCGAAGGGCATGACGCAGAGTATGTCGCGTAAAGGTAACTGTCTGGACAATGCGGTGATGGAGAACTTCTTCGGGACGCTGAAATCGGAATGTTTTTATCTGAGTCAGTTCAGCAGTGTCAGCGAACTAAGGAAAGCGATAGAGAGCTATATCCATTACTACAACAACGAACGAATAAGCCTGAAATTAAAAGGCCTGAGTCCGGTAGAATACCGAACCCAGGCTCTGAAAGCCGCTTAACATGAACTGTCCAACTTTATGGGGTCAGTCCACAGGCGGGCGTTTACAGGCTTAACTACTTGCAGCAGGCCGGGCTATTTCCCGGCGGCAAGCATTTTATGCTTCTTCGTCGTCACGCAGCGGAACAATCAACATGTCGACGTGGACGGTGTTGATCAGTTGGCGCGCGGAGGACATCAGTTTGCTCCAGAAATCCTGGTGGTGACCACAAACGACCAGATCCATGTCGTATTTTTTGATGGCATCAACCAGAACCTGACCCAGGTCGCCGCTACCGCTCAGGGTTTCGGTGATAGGGTAGCCTGCATTGGTGGACAGCTCGGTTAACGCGTGGTGGGTTTCTTCAGAAATGCGTTTCTGCATGTCGCCCAGATTCACGTCGATAAGGCCGGTGTACAGGTCGGAATAGTTTACGTCAACGTGGATAAGGGAAACTTTAGCATTGTAAGGCCGCGCCATAGAGACCGCTTTTTCAACCAGAACTTTGCTTTCCGGAGAAAGATCAACCGCGATAAGAATGTGTTTATAAGCCATAGTGTTACTCCTTCCATAAGTTGTCGATGACTAGCCTGCTGGCGTTTCTCTGCCGCCGCGTCATCCGCGTCCTGCGAACCTTGTGCGCGGGGCTAGCCCAGTCGTAAAAACGTACCATATAAGGACTATCCTTACATTATAGCGACCAGAATAATCCGTCAATCCGCCTTGCTTGCCAAGCAGTTAAACAAATTTTTTAGTTAATTGCATTGATAGCGATTAACCTTCTGGCAAAAAAATTAACTAATCTCCTACACTATCTAGAGGGGCGTTCGAATGCGTGATACTAATACGAACGGTTTCTTCAGTACTCTTCACTGAATGGTTTGGCAGGGTATCGGGGAGCGGTAGTCCCGGAAAGGAGTTCCGTGGGCGGGTCGCCGGGGAGGGGGTATGATAAGCACCATTGCATTGTTCTGGGCTTTATGTGTCGTTTGCATTGTTAATATGGCGCGCTATTTTTCTTCGCTACGCGCACTGCTAGTGGTACTTCGTGGTTGCGATCCATTGCTTTACCAGTATGTAGATGGAGGGGGCTTTTTTACCTCGCATGGGCAACCGAACAAGCAGATGCGTCTGGTGTGGTATATCTACGCTCAGCGTTACCGCGATCATCATGATGATGAATTTATTCGCCGCTGTGAGCGGGTTCGCGGTCAGTTCATTCTCACCAGCGCGCTATGCGGCCTGGTGCTAATCAGCATGGTTGCGCTGATTATCTGGCACTGATTCCAACGACAGATACAAAAAAAGCGGGCCAGTTTCCTGACCCGCTTTTTTACCGCGCATTCGCTTAGATAAGCTTCAGGGAGAGCCAGTACAGCCCGCCGGAAAGAAGAATTGCTGCTGGCAGGGTGAAGACCCAGGCCATCAGAATGCTGGTCACCGTTTTACGCTGCAAACCGCCGCCATCAACAACCATCGTTCCCGCAACGGAAGAGGAGAGAACGTGTGTGGTGGAAACGGGCATACCGGTGTAGCTGGCAAGACCGATAGATACTGCGGCGGTCATCTGCGCCGACATCCCCTGGGCATAGGTCATGCCTTTCTTACCGATTTTCTCACCGATAGTGGTTGCCACGCGACGCCAGCCAATCATCGTACCAATACCCAGCGCCAGTGCGACGGCCATAATGATCCAGATAGGCGCGTACTCAATGGTGCTCAGCATGTCAGATTTCAGTTTCTTCAGCAGACGCTGATCGTCAGCGCTTACGCCAGGCAGCTTAACCACTTTATCGGTGGTATCAGAGATGCACAGCATAATACGGCGCAACTGGCCACGCTGTTCGACGCTTAACTTGTCGTAGGTTTCCAGATTTGCCAGCATACCTTTCGCACGTTCCAGCGCGTTGATGGTATTCGCCGGGTGGCAATGGAACTCGGTCGGCGTCGCTGGTGCCGCGTCCGTCGGGGACGGAATCAGCTGGTCTACGCCTGTGGCCTGTTTAAGCAGGTCAGGGCGCTGCTGGAAGAAGACTTCGACGTTATTGATTGCATCACGGGTACGGGTAATTTCGTAACCGGAAGCATTCATATTCACCACGAAACCTGCTGGCGCTACGCCAATCAGCACTAGCATCACCAGACCAATGCCTTTCTGACCATCGTTCGCGCCGTGGGAGAACGCCACGCCGATAGCGGAGAGGATCAGTGCAATACGCGTCCAGAACGGCGGCTTTTTCTTTCCGTCTTTCTTTTCACGTTCTGCCGGCGTCAGGTGGATACGGGCACGTTTTTTCGTACCGCTCCAGTAGCGACGCAGAATGAAAATAAGACCACCTGCAACCACCAGACCGACAATAGGTGAGATGATAAGCGAGGCAAAAATACCGATAACTTTCGGGATGTTAAGTGCATCCACCACCGAGGTGCCGTTCATCAGCGCATTGGTTAAACCAATACCGATAATGGCGCCAATCAGCGTGTGGGAGCTGGATGCAGGCAGACCAAAGTACCAGGTACCCAGGTTCCAGATAATTGCCGCCAGCAACATGGAGAACACCATGGCGAGGCCATGTGACGATCCCATATTAAGCAGCAGATCCGTTGGTAACATATGCACGATGGCATACGCCACGCTGAGACCGCCCAGCAAAACACCAAAGAAGTTGAACACCGCAGCCATGACCACCGCCAATTGCGAACGCATTGCACGGGTATAGATCACAGTTGCGACAGCATTGGCTGTATCATGGAAGCCATTAATTGCTTCGTAGAACAGCACGAAAGCCAGAGCAAGCAATAGTAAAAGCCCGGTATGTAAATCCAGGCCAGCAAACAAATGTAGCATAGGACGTTACGCCATTTTGAGGACATGAACGCGGCGCATTATCAGTGACTTTGGCGGCGCGGGCAAAGTGAAATATAGAGTTTTTTTGATTTGTCTCCTGCTTTGTTTTACACCACTAAAGAATTATCCTATATATTTCAGATAAATACCCTTTATCGGTAGTTTGGTGCTGGTGCGACCACTGAGGAATCTTTACAATTCACACCCGCTTTTTAGAGAGGATCGCAACGTGGAAAGGTTTGATACCGTTATTATAGGCGCTGGCGCAGCGGGTATGTTTTGTGCCGCGCAGGCAGGACAAGCAGGTAGTCGCGTACTGCTAATTGATAATGGTAAAAAGCCCGGGCGCAAGATTCTCATGTCTGGCGGGGGCCGCTGCAACTTTACCAACCTTTATGTCGAGCCGGCTGCGTATTTGAGCCAAAACCCGCATTTTTGCAAATCGGCGCTGGCGCGTTATACACAGTGGGATTTTATCGATCTGGTGGGTAAGCACGGTATTGCTTGGCATGAAAAAACGCTAGGCCAGCTTTTCTGCGATGATTCCGCCCAGCAAATAGTCGATATGCTGGTGGATGAGTGTGAAAAAGGTAACGTAACTATGCGGTTACGTAGCGAAATCCTGAGCGTTGAGCGAGATGGTGACGATTTTGTCCTGGAATTGAATGGGATGAGTGTCGGCACGAAAAAGCTGGTTATTGCCTCCGGTGGTCTCTCTATGCCGGGTCTGGGCGCGACGCCGTTTGGTTATAAAATTGCGGAACAGTTCGGCCTGAACGTTTTGCCTACGCGCGCAGGTCTGGTGCCTTTCACCTTACATAAGCCGCTACTGGAGCAGCTTCAGGTGCTCTCTGGCGTATCCGTTTCTTCCGTTATCACCGCCGAGGACGGCACCGTATTTCGTGAAAACCTGCTCTTTACGCACCGCGGGCTTTCTGGTCCGGCCGTGCTGCAAATTTCCAGTTTTTGGCAGCCAGGTGAATTTGTCAGCATTAATTTGTTGCCGGATGTTGACCTCGCAAGCTTCCTCGATGACCAACGTAGCGCACACCCTAATCAAAGCTTAAAGAACACCCTGGCAATGCAGTTGCCAAAGCGTCTGGTGGAATGTTTACAGCAGTTAGGGCAAATCCCGGATGTCTCGCTGAAGCAGCTTAATGTGCGCGATCAGCAAACGCTGGTTGAGACGCTGACCGAGTGGCGGGTGCAGCCGAACGGTACGGAAGGGTATCGTACCGCTGAAGTCACGTTGGGCGGCGTCGATACCAACGAGCTGTCATCGCGTACGATGGAAGCGCGTAAAGTGCTGGGACTCTACTTTATCGGCGAAGTCATGGACGTCACCGGCTGGCTGGGCGGCTATAACTTCCAGTGGGCGTGGTCGAGCGCCTGGGCATGCGCGCAGGATTTGACGCCTGCCTGACCGTGGTGCCCGACAACCTGGGCTGCCGGGCGTTATCATTAGTTCAGACCAAGAAAATACTGGGCGATTTTAAAGTAGATAATCAACCCGGTACCGTCGATAAGCGTGGCGATAAACGGGGCCGAAACCACGGCGGGATCAATGCCGATACGCTTGAGCACCATGGGGATCACTGATGACACCACGGCGCTCCACAACGTAATGCAAACCAGCGTCAGGCTGACGATTAGCGTGATTTCCACTCCGATACCCATCATCCACGCGCGCAAGCAGCCTGCCAAACCCAGCGTCAGGGCGATCAGCAGCGAAGTTGAAACTTCTTTGCGGATCACCCGACCCATATCGCGCAACCGTACTTCTCCCAGCGCCATTGAACGTACCAGCGTTGAGGTGATCTGCGTACCGCTGTTGCCGCCAGTACCAATTAATAGTGGAATAAAAAAGGCCAGTGCAATAGCAGATTCCAGCGCCTCTTCAAAATGTTGAAGAACGCTGCTGGTATAGGCTTCTGCGACAAAAAGTAGCAGGAGCCAGACAGAACGTTTTTTCCACAATGTCCACGGGCTAATCTCCAGGTAGGGTTTTTCCAGCGGCAACGTTGCCCCCTGAAGCTGAACATCTTCGGTAACATCATCTTCCTGTAGATGAGCGATCTCTTTTTCCATCAGACAACCGACCAGCTCACCTTTCTCAACGACAGCCACCAGATCGAGTTCGCGTTCGGCTAACTCGGCAACGACCTGTGCCCGTTCATCATCTGGCTTTACATGAAATAAACAACTGTCCGTAAGATGGTTGATGTTCAGCGATGTATCTTTTTCCTGCAATAAGCGCTTGATGGATAACACCCCGCGCAGCGCTTTTCCAGCTACAACAAAGACCTGGCCTGGAATATCATCCGTTGTGAGCTGGGAGACAAAGTATTCACGAGCGCCGTTCACGCTGAGATGATCCGGCAGGGTAATAAAATCGGTGCGCATATATTGCGCGATAGCATCGCCATTGAAATCCGGCATAGGATGATGGGCGGCGCAGAGTGGCATAGATGACATGGTGTAATTCCCTATAAAAATCTCTCATAGGGGCGAACAAGACAGGGTTAGCGCAGGCGGATCCCTACGTCCTGGTTTTAGCACTGAACAACGTATCTGCCCGATGGTGAAATCGTCAGAAGTTACCTTGGCAACACCTTGATTCGATGGATGCCTGTATTTCCCTGAGTGGCCTCTCTCGATACCAGCAGGGCGGTAACTTGTATTTGTACAGGAGCCTCGCCATAACGAGATCGGTAAATGAGCCACTATTATAGCGATGTCTAATTATTGATTATGTTTATAGTTGTGAATGTTTATCAATCGTTGATATACGAAATATTCCCTGTGCCAGAGCGCGATAGGGCTGAAGTAGAAACTACAACCGAATAGACATATTGAATCCAGGTGTTAGTATTCAATAGATAGCAGTTATGAGTATGCGTGTTTCATTTCCGGCCAGGAACGCTGATGATGACAACATTACTACCCGATTTCACAGCATTTTCGTCATTCACTTCCTGCGCGGCGCAGGTTGCCTTAACGCCTGTCCGCTCTCTGGCCATGGTTTCTTATTCCTTCTCATCCCGGATGGAATCTCCCGCTGAATAGCTGTTCAGTGGGCTTTGTGACACGCATCGTTTGATAACAGGGATTACGGCGGGTCGAATATGGATAAGTTTAAGCTTCATGTGATGTGGTGGGGGGCGGGCATCCTGGTCGTGGTGGCCGCGATAGCATGGTGGATGCTCCGCCCTGCCGGAATACCGGAGGGGTTCGCAGCCAGCAACGGCAGAATTGAAGCCACCGAAGTGGATATTGCTACCAAGATTGCCGGGCGAATTGACACGATCCTTGTGTCGGAAGGGCAGTTCGTTCGTCAGGGCGAGGTGTTGGCGAAAATGGATACTCGCGTGCTGCAGGAGCAGCGGCTGGAAGCGATCGCGCAAATCAAAGAGGCCGAAAGCGCGGTGGCGGCGGCGCGAGCGCTGCTGGAACAGCGGCAAAGTGAAATGCGCGCCGCGCAGTCGGTAGTAAAACAGCGCGAGGCGGAGCTGCAGTCGGTTTCTAAACGCCACGTGCGTTCCCGTTCGCTATCCCAGCGTGGGGCCGTGTCTGAGCAACAACTGGATGACGATCGGGCCGCGGCAGAAAGCGCACGCGCCGCGCTGGAATCCGCAAAGGCGCAGGTCTCAGCGGCAAAAGCCGCAATTGAAGCCGCTCGCACCAGCATCATTCAGGCGCAAACCCGCGTAGAAGCCGCGCAGGCCACCGAACGTCGTATTGCGGCTGATATTGATGACAGCGAGCTGAAAGCCCCGCGCGATGGTCGCGTGCAGTACCGCGTTGCTGAACCGGGTGAGGTGCTTTCTGCGGGTGGGCGCGTCCTGAATATGGTCGATCTCAGCGATGTCTACATGACGTTCTTCTTGCCTACCGAACAGGCTGGCTTACTGAAGATTGGCGGCGAAGCGCGCCTGGTGTTGGATGCCGCACCGGATCTGCGTGTTCCGGCGACCATCAGCTTTGTGGCAAGCGTCGCGCAGTTCACACCGAAAACGGTCGAAACCAGCGATGAGCGGCTGAAGCTGATGTTCCGCGTTAAAGCGCGTATCCCGCCAGAGCTGTTGCAGCAGCATCTCGAGTACGTGAAAACCGGTCTGCCGGGCATGGCGTGGGTGCGTATCGATGAAAATCGAGCCTGGCCTGACGACCTGATGGTGAGGTTGCCGCAATGACGCATCTGGCGCTGGTTCCCGTTCCTCCCGTGGCGCACCTTGACGGCGTGAGTCAGCATTACGGGAAAACGGTAGCGCTGAACAATATCACGCTGGATATCCCCGCCCGCTGTATGGTGGGGCTGATTGGCCCGGATGGCGTCGGAAAATCGAGCCTGCTGTCGCTCATCTCCGGCGCGCGTGTCATTGAACACGGTAACGTGATGGTGCTGGGCGGCGATATGCGCGACCCGAAACATCGCCGGGATGTCTGCCCGCGCATTGCCTGGATGCCGCAGGGGCTGGGGAAAAACCTGTACCACACGCTGTCGGTGTATGAGAACGTCGATTTCTTTGCCCGGCTGTTTGGCCATGACAAAGCGGAGCGCGAAGCGCGGATTACCGAGCTGCTGAACAGCACCGGACTGGCGCCGTTTCGCGATCGTCCGGCCGGGAAACTCTCGGGTGGGATGAAGCAAAAGCTGGGGTTGTGCTGCGCGTTAATCCATGACCCGGAACTGTTAATTCTCGATGAACCTACCACCGGGGTCGACCCGCTGTCCCGCGCCCAGTTCTGGGATCTGATTAACAGCATTCGCCAGCGGCAGACCAACATGAGCGTGCTGGTTGCGACCGCCTACATGGAAGAAGCCGAGCGCTTTGACTGGCTGGTGGCGATGAACGCCGGGGAGGTGCTGGCCACCGGGAGTGCGCAGCAGCTACGCGAAAAAACCAACTCCGACACGCTGGAGCAGGCGTTTATCGCGCTGTTACCCGAAGCCCAGCGTCAGGCGCATAAGCCAGTGGTGATCCCGCCGTATCACGCTGAGCAGGAAGAGATTGCCATCGAGGCGAAAGATCTGACCATGCGCTTCGGCAAGTTCGTGGCCGTTGACCACGTTAACTTTCGTATTCCGCGCGGGGAAATCTTCGGTTTTCTCGGCTCCAACGGCTGCGGTAAATCCACTACCATGAAAATGCTCACCGGGCTGCTACCCGCAAGTGAAGGTGAGGCGTGGCTGTTTGGGCAAGCGGTTGACCCGAAGAATATCGATACCCGTCGCCGGGTAGGCTATATGTCGCAGGCGTTTTCGCTCTACAGCGAGCTGACCGTACGGCAAAACCTCGAGCTACACGCGCGGTTGTTCCATATCCCCGAAGCAGAAATCCCGGGGCGGGTACAAGAGATGAGTGAGCGCTTTTCGCTGACCGATGTCGAAGACGCGTTGCCCGGCGGGTTGCCGTTGGGGATCCGTCAACGCCTGTCGCTGGCGGTGGCGGTGATCCATCGCCCGGAGATGCTCATTCTCGATGAACCAACCTCCGGGGTCGATCCGGTGGCGAGGGACATGTTCTGGCAACTGATGGTCGATCTGTCGCGTCAGGATAAAGTGACCATTTTTATCTCCACCCATTTTATGAACGAAGCGGAGCGCTGCGACCGTATGTCGCTGATGCACGCCGGAAAAGTCCTGGCCAGCGGTACGCCGCAGGAGCTGGTGAAACAGCGTGGTGCCGCCAGTCTGGAAGAGGCGTTTATCTCCTGGTTACAGGAAGCGGCTGGTCCGGCGCCGGAGGCTCAGTTACCGCCAGCCAATGTCACGTCAGTGCATGAAAACAGTCAGCCGCCGCACCAGGGATTTAGCCTGCGGCGCTTGTTCAGCTACAGCCGCCGCGAAGCGCTGGAGCTGCGACGTGACCCGGTACGTTCAACGCTGGCGCTGATGGGCACGGTGATCCTGATGCTGATCATGGGCTACGGCATCAGCATGGATGTGGAAAACCTGCGTTTTTCGGTGCTCGATCGTGACCAGACAGTCAGCAGCCAGGCGTGGACGCTGAATCTGGCGGGATCGCGCTATTTTATCGAGCAGCCGCCGCTCACCAGTTATGACGAGCTGGACAAACGGATGCGCTCGGGCGAAGTCGCGGTAGCCATAGAGATCCCGCCAAATTTTGGCCGCGATATCGCGCGTGGAACGCCGGTGAAGATTGGCGTCTGGGTCGATGGCGCAATGCCGAGCCGTGCGGAAACGGTCAGAGGCTACGTGCAGGCGATGCACCAGACCTGGCTGCAGGATGTGATGGCGCGTCAGCCAAATACCAGCGGGCAAAACGGATTGATGACCATTGAAACTCGCTATCGTTACAACCCGGATGTGAAAAGCCTGCCAGCGATTGTTCCGGCGGTGATCCCGCTGCTGTTGATGATGATCCCCTCCATGCTCAGCGCTCTGAGCGTGGTGCGTGAGAAAGAGCTGGGGTCGATTATCAACCTGTACGTGACGCCCACTACCCGCAGCGAGTTTTTACTCGGCAAACAGTTGCCTTACATCGTGCTGGGCATGCTGAACTTCCTGCTGCTGTGC
This sequence comes from Citrobacter sp. Cb004, assembly GCF_030337065.1. NCBI lineage: Bacteria > Pseudomonadati > Pseudomonadota > Gammaproteobacteria > Enterobacterales > Enterobacteriaceae > Citrobacter > Citrobacter sp. Cb004. The sequence goes on from NZ_JAOWCH010000069.1 coordinate 10,784, forward strand.
GCGCTGTCGGTGTTTGTATTCGGCGTCCCGCATAAGGGGAGTTTTGTGACCCTGACGCTGGCCGCGCTGCTGTACGTCACCATTGCCACCGGGCTGGGATTGTTAATTTCCACGTTTATGAAAAGTCAGATCGCCGCCATTTTTGGTACGGCGATTATTACGCTGATCCCGGCGACGCAGTTTTCCGGGATGATCGACCCGGTCGCCTCGCTGGAAGGGCCGGGACGGTGGATTGGCGAAATTTACCCGACCAGCCATTTTCTGACCATCGCGCGCGGGACGTTCTCGAAAGCGCTGGATCTGACCGATCTCTGGCCGCTGTTTATTCCACTGGCGGTAGCCATTCCAGTGGTCATTGGTCTGAGCGTATTGCTGCTGAAAAAACAGGAGGGGTGATGCGCCGATTACGGAATATTTATAACCTCGGCATCAAAGAGTTACGCAGCCTGCTGGGTGACAAAGCGATGCTGACGCTGATCGTCTTCGCCTTCACGGTCTCAGTTTACTCTTCCGCGACCGTTCTGCCTGGGTCGCTGCACCTGGCGCCGATTGCCATTGCCGATATGGACCAGTCGCAGTTGTCGAATCGCATTGTGAACAGTTTTTATCGTCCGTGGTTTTTACCGCCGGAGATGATTACCGCCGATGAGATGGATGCCGGGCTGGATGCCGGGCGCTATACCTTCGCCGTGAACATTCCGCCGGATTTTCAGCGCGATGTACTGGCCGGGCGGCAGCCGGATATTCAGGTTAACGTCGATGCCACGCGGATGAGCCAGGCCTTTACCGGCAACAGCTATATCCAGAATATCATCAGTGGCGAGGTGAACAGCTTTGTGTCGCGTTACCGCGATAACAGCGAGCTGCCGGTGGCGCTGGAAATGCGTATGCGCTTTAACCCTAATCTGGAACCCGCCCGCTTTGGCGCGGTGATGGCGATTATCAACAACATCACCATGCTGGCGATTGTGCTTACCGGGTCGGCGCTGATTCGCGAGCGTGAACATGGGACCATTGAGCACCTGCTGGTGATGCCGGTGACGCCATTTGAAATCATGATGGCAAAAATCTGGTCGATGGGGCTGGTGGTGCTGGTGGTTTCCGGTCTGTCGTTGATGCTGATGGTAAAAGGTGTGCTTGGCGTACCGATTGAAGGCTCGATACCGCTGTTTATGCTGGGAGTGGCGCTGAGCCTGTTCGCCACCACATCAATCGGCATTTTTATGGGCACGCTGGCGCGCTCCATGCCACAACTGGGGCTGCTGATGATTCTGGTACTGCTGCCGTTACAGATGCTCTCCGGCGGCTCTACACCGCGTGAAAGCATGCCGCAGGCGGTGCAGGACATTATGCTGACGATGCCGACTACCCATTTTGTTAGCCTTGCGCAGGCGATTCTTTACCGCGGCGCAGGATTTAACATTGTCTGGCCGCAGTTCCTGACGCTGCTGGCGATTGGCAGTACGTTCTTCGTGATAGCGCTGCTGCGTTTCAGAAAGACGATTGGCACGATGGCGTAAATATTATTGCCGGATGGCGGCTGCGCCTTACCCGGCCTACAAACGGGAACGAATGTAGGCCGGGCAACATAACAGGTAATTACTCTTCTTTCGGCAGGCACTGCAGATGACCGTGGCGCACGCCGCGCTGGGAAATCACGTCATCGGCAAAATGCTGCACATCACCCATGTCACCTTTTAGCACAGCGATTTCCAGACAGTCGTCATGGTTGATGTGCACGTGCAGTGTGGCGACTGATAAATCGTGGTGGTGATGTTGGGTGGAAACAATACGGCTCGCCAGGTCACGCTTCTCATGCTCATAAACATACGAGAGCACTGCGAATCCCTGAGTGCCGTGCTCCTGGGTGGTTTCCTGCGCCAGTGCGCCGCGCAGAATATCGCGGATCGCTTCGGAACGGTTGTTATAGCCACGGCGCTGGCTCAGGCTGTCGAGCGTTTCCAGTAAATCGTCATCGAGGGTAATGGTGACTCGTTGCATCTGCAATTAACCTTTCATGTGGCGCGTGGGCGCACAGGGAGTAAGGGGAATAGCGTATTTTGTAACACACGTCCGGCATCCGGGGAAAAGGTTAATGCTCTCGCAATAAACGCAGCAGGGTTGTTACCTGTTCATCCAGCGGCGCGAGCGTGTCTTTGACGATCAGATGCAGCGGGGTGGCACGGCGAGCGCCATGGCTTAACGGCAGCGGTCGTAATAACCCCTGCTCAAGCTGCTGCTGGATTCGCTCCTCAGGCAACCAGCCGTAACCGACCTGATACATCACCGCCTCAATCGCGGCATCAATGGTCGAGAAGGTCCAGGCATCGCGCACCGCTTGCTGCGGGTTGTCGCGATCGGCAATGCGAATCAGCGGCCACGCGCGTAATGCGTCTTCATCCAGCGGCGCATCCAGCATGCAGAGCGGGTGATCGCGGTGGGCAACGGCCACGAAGTCAATATTCATCAGCCATTCGCCGCGGCCGGTGATATCCTGGCGTCGGGTCAGGACCATCACGTCCGCATCGGCATGCGCTGCCAGTCGATCGTCAGCATTCTCCAGCACTTCGGTCAAACGCACCTGCGTCTGCGGCCACGCTTGCTGAAACTGCTTGAGGATCGCGAACAGGCGTTTGCGTGGGAAGATGCTATCTACCATGAAATCCAGCCGCGTTCGCGTGCCGTTTTGCAATGTTGCTGCCCGGGTTTCCACCCATAAAAAGGCCTTCAGTAACGGTTTGACCTGGCCCAGCAGTAGCTCCCCCGCAGGGGTTAATACCGCCCTGCGACCTTCCGGCGTCAGCAGCGTCACGCCAAGCCGCTCCTGCAGTAGCGCCAGGTTGTAGCTCACCGAAGACTGGCTACGGTTGGTCTCTTCCGCAGCTTTCGCAAAGCTGCCCAGCTCCACGACTTTCTCCAGTAAGGCCCATTGCTCCAGCGTTGTCTTGTGCATAACTCATCTAAAAATTGAATGAATATGATGTAAACATAGCGTTATTCATCCAATTTTTGAAGCGGTAAGATCCTCGCATCAAGTAAGAGGAGAAAGAATATGAGCACTTTTGATAAACATGATTTGAGCGGCTTTGTCGGCAAACATCTGGTCTATACCTACGATAATGGCTGGAATTACGAGATCTACGTGAAAAACGACACCACTCTGGATTACCGTATTCACAGCGGCATTGTGGGGAATCGTTGGGTGAAGGATCAGCGGGCGTACATTGTGCGGGTTGGCGAGAGTGTTTATAAAATTTCATGGACCGAACCGACCGGGACCGACGTCAGCCTGATCGTGAATCTGGGCGACAAACTCTTTCACGGCACCATCTTTTTCCCACGCTGGGTGATTAACAATCCGCAAAAAACGGTCTGTTTCCAGAATGACCATATTCCGCTGATGATGTCATATCGCGATGCGGGTCCGGCATATCCAACTGAGGTGATTGACGAGTTTGCGACCATCACCTTCGTGCGTGACTGTGGGGCGAATAATGACAGCGTTATTGCCTGTGCGGCGAGCGAATTGCCGGAAAACTTCCCGGAAAATTTACGCTAAGGCTTCCAGACGCTGCACGGCGTCGGCGGTCAGGGTAAACGGCGTGGGGGTACACACCGCCAGGCTCAGGGTATCGAGCTGGCACTGGCTGACCGAGAGTGAGGAGGTTAGCACGGTGCTGTCGACGCTGACAATTTGCCAGGCGCTGCCGCCACGCTGTTTCACGATAGCTTCTTTACGCGTCCAGATGCGCCAGAACGCCGCCAGCTGTTGCTCCGGGTGTTCGGCCTCAACTTCGGCATGTTCCCTGAGACTGAACACCGTATTTGCCAGCGTCTGCCAGTTATCGCGCGGGCGAACGACTTCAATATCACAGCCGACTTCCCCTTCGTCGCTGAGCAGCAGGGCAATATCATCACCGCTGTGGCTGAGATTGAACCACAGCGGTGTGTCGGCGGAAAAGGCCGGTTTTCCTTGCTCGCTGTAGACGATGTCCGGTAATGGCGAAAGAGTATGGGAAAGCAGCACGCGACCAGCCAGCCAGCGCGCACGACGAGCGCCTTGCGGGGCCTGCTCACGCAGTGCGGCAGGCAGTGTGCCAGCGCTTAAAACAGAAACTTTCCCAAGAACGATCCGGTACATATCAGGGCTAACCTTTAGTAATAATGGGGTTGTTTACCATTCTATACATGCTGTTTGCAAGTTTATCCAGGTAATCGGGTTTTGGGCCTGCCGGGTCCCAGCAAAATTGCCAGTTTGCTACCGCCTGTGGTGGTTTCCATCCAGATTTTACACACGCTGGTTAACGGCACGGAGAGCAGCATACCTACCGGACCAAGCAGCCATCCCCACACCAACAGAGAGAGAAAGACGATTAGCGTCGATAATCCCAGCCGGTGCCCCATCATGCGGGGCTCGAGGATGTTGCCAATTACCATATGCACCACCAGAAACAGCGCCCCAACCAGCACGCATTCGTAAACGCCGTTGAACAGCAGCGCCTGGATCATGGGTGGAACGGCGGAAATGACCGAGCCAATGTTGGGCACGTAGTTTAGCAGGAATGCCAGCACACCCCACATCAGAGCAAACTGAATCCCCATTAGCGCCAGTCCCAGCCAGACGATGGCACCGGTCCATAAGCTGAGCAACGTTTTCAGCGCCAGATAGTGAGAAACACCTTTCAGCGCCCGATGCAGCCCCGCAATATGGATTTGTGGGTTGTTCAGCGCAAAGCGCAGCTTATAGGGAACATGACGCACCTCAAACAACATAAAGACCACCGTCATCACCAGCAGAACGACGCTGGCCATGGCACCAGAAAGACTTGTCATCAGCGTGGTTGTGAAGGTCATCAGCTTGTCGGAGTCCATACGTTGCAGCATGCGCTCCGGGGACATATGCAGATTCAGAAAAGGCACCATCTCTTGCAGATACAGAACCTTGCGCGTCAGCTCCTTATTGTATTTTGGCAGCATGGCCATGAATTCAGTAATGGATGACGCCAGAACGCCGATTAACGCCGTAAGAACGATCAGCATCACCACCACGACTAACGTTATCGCGACCGGCCGACGTACACCCCGGCGAATAAACCAGATGACCAGCGGATTCAATACAATGGCAAAAAAAAGGGCCAGCAGAAGCTGTACGATGATATCCGCCGCGGCATGAATACCCGCGAGGATCACCACCAGAGCGGCCAGTTTGAGCAGAATGTGCAAACCCGTTTTATCGGGCTGGGCGGTTGTCATGTCGTCTTCCTGTTTGCGTTTTTGCATTAAGTGTAGCGGCTGGCTTGCGACTGATATTCCTAAACTGACTACTGATTTCTGCCCGGCAACATGGTAGAAATGAAACACTGTTGTGAAAACGTGGTGATCCTCCATGCCCGAACCCGTCGCTGAACCGACGCTTAGCGGTTTACGCCTTAATCTGCGTATTGTCTCTGTGGTGATGTTTAACTTCGCCAGCTACCTGACCATTGGTCTGCCGCTCGCTGTATTGCCAGGTTATGTCCATGATGTGATGGGATTTAGCGCTTTTTGGGCAGGGCTGGTCATCAGCCTGCAATATTTTGCTACGCTGCTGAGCCGTCCACATGCCGGTCGCTATGCCGACCTGCTGGGGCCAAAGAAGATTGTGGTATTCGGACTGTGTGGCTGTTTTTTAAGTGGTCTGGGCTACTTCCTGGCGGGCTTCACGAATGGCTGGCCGCTGGCCAGCCTGCTGCTGTTATGCCTGGGGCGCGTGATTCTAGGGATCGGGCAAAGCTTTGCCGGGACTGGTTCTACGCTGTGGGGGGTTGGGGTCGTTGGTTCAATGCACATCGGACGGGTGATTTCGTGGAACGGCATCGTGACCTATGGCGCGATGGCGATAGGCGCTCCGCTGGGCGTTCTGTTTTATGCCTGGGGTGGCTTACAGGGATTGGCGATGACCGTGATGGGCGTGGCGCTGTTGGCAATACTGCTGGCGCTCCCTCGTCCGGCGGTGAAGGCCAGCAAAGGCAAACCGTTGCCGTTTCGCGCGGTGCTTGGGCGTGTCTGGTTGTACGGCATGGCGCTGGCCCTGGCCTCAGCCGGATTTGGCGTGATCGCCACTTTCATTACTCTGTTTTATGATGCCAAAGGCTGGGACGGCGCCGCTTTCGCGCTGACGCTTTTTAGCTGCACGTTTGTGGGGACCCGCCTGTTATTCCCAAATGGTATCAACCGTTTAGGTGGACTAAATGTGGCGATGATCTGCTTTAGCGTCGAGATTGTTGGGTTGCTGCTGGTGGGGATGGCTTCCATGCCGTGGATGGCGAAAAGCGGCGTCCTGCTGGCCGGTGCAGGGTTCTCGCTGGTGTTCCCGGCGCTGGGCGTGGTGGCGGTAAAAGCCGTCCCGCAGCAAAATCAGGGCGCTGCGCTGGCGACGTATACGGTGTTTATGGATTTATCACTGGGAGTTACGGGGCCGCTGGCCGGGCTGGTCATGACCTGGGCGGGCGTGCCGGTTATCTATCTGGCGGCGGCAGGGCTGGTGGCGGTGGCGTTATTACTTACCTGGCGATTAAAAAAACGGCCTCAGGTGGTGTCACCGGAGGCCGAGTCATCGTCTTAACCGTTACTGGATAACCAGCGTGTTAATGATGTTTTCTGCGGTAGTCTGCGCTTTTTGCTGATCGTCAGCAGGCAGCGTGATTTGCAGAGTCAGCAGTTGGTTATCGACTTTACCCAACACCACGGAAGAGTAAGCGGTCTGGCCTTTGGCCGAGATGATGCTGTCTAACTGCTGCAGCGTGTGGCCTTTCAGCTCAATAGATTTATTGGTGACGACCTGCAACTGCGGGTCGCGGCTACGCTGCTGATCTTCCAGGCGTTTTGCCAGCACAGCCAGGTCTTCGTTGGTATTGTCGCCAACAATCACAATCACCGCTTTCTGGCCGGTTGCGTCAGAATAAACGTGCATATTGTTCGCCTGGGTGCCCAGTTTGCCGCTCTGATCGGTCATATCCGCTGGCAGGGAAAAACTGAGTTTACCGTCCAACAGGCTGACCGGTTGTCCGGTGGCGCTACTTTCTGCGGCAGCACCCTCTGCTGGCGCTTTTGTATCGCTATTATCACAGGCCGCAAGCCCCATAACCAGCAGGCCAATACCGACATATTTAACCAGATTGCGCATTGACTTCTTCCTTTCGATAAACGGCCATAACGGCTCATTCGTCCATCTTATCACAACTCGGAAAATGAACCTTTAACTCGTCTGCAATGCAGAGATTTCGGATTTATCTGCCAGCCTTTTCAGTAACATATTCAGCAGCACGCCGTACATCGGCAGGAAGAAAATAATGCTGATCAGCACTTTGAAGCAGTAGTCAACCAGCGCGATTTCCATCCAGTGCTCGGCCATAAAGGCATCCGGGCTGCGCCAGAAAGCGATAAAGAAGAAGGCTAACGTATCGCTGATGTTGCCAAACAGCGTGGAAGCCGTTGGCGCCAGCCACCAGCGACGATTCTGACGCAGGCGGTTAAAGACATGCACATCCAGAATTTGACCCAGCGCGTAAGCCATAAAGCTGGCGGCGGCGATACGGGCGACAAACAGATTAAAGTGCAGCAGTGCGCCGAATCCCTGCCACGATCCCATATAGAACAGTGATGAAACGACATAGGAGATCAGCAGCGCGGGGATCATTACCGCAAAGATGATACGTCGTGCCAACGGTGCGCCAAAAATACGCACGGTCAGATCGGTCGCGAGGAAAATAAACGGAAAGCTGAAAGCGCCCCATGTGGTATGGAAACCAAAAATGGAGATCGGTAGCTGCACCAGATAGTTGCTGGAGGTGATCACCAGCAGATGAAATAGCGATAGCCAAAACAACGCTTTTACGCGTTGAGATTGTGTAAACGGAGTCATATTGTGACCTTTTTGTTGGATGGGGTGAGGGAACCCAATAAAAAACCGTCGCATGATACTGCTTTAATAGCACATTGCAATGGTTGTTTTTCACGCAATCGTTAACCTGATTGGCTTACGCCACAACAGAGCGTAAAATAACGCCGTTTTTGAATGAACGAGACTACGATGAGCGATCTGTTTACCTCTCCCGACCATACTCTTGATGCCCAGGGGCTGCGCTGCCCGGAACCCGTAATGATGGTGCGTAAAACCGTGCGCGGCATGCAAGCGGGTGAAACGCTGCTGATTGTCGCCGACGATCCGGCGACAACCCGTGACATTCCTGGCTTCTGTACCTTTATGGAGCATGAGCTGGTGGCAAAAGAGACCGACTCTCTGCCGTACCGCTATCTGGTGCGCAAAGGCCAGTAATCTTAGCCGGATGGCGCTAATGCAACAGCCGTCCGGCACAGACGCATTATCCTTTACGTAGTAACCGCAGCGCGTTAGCGGTCACCAGTACCGTCGCCCCCGTATCTGCCAGCACCGCCAGCCACAGTCCGGTTATTCCGAGCAGCGTGGTGACGAGAAAAATCCCCTTCAGGCCTAGCGCAATCGCAATGTTCTGGCGAATATTGGCGTGGGTGGCGCGGGCTAACTGAATCATTTGCACCAGACCACGCAGGCGGTTGTGGGTCAGGGCTGCATCGGCGGTTTCCAGCGCGACATCGGTCCCGCTTCCCATCGCAATGCCAATGGTGGCTGCTTTCATTGCCGGAGCGTCGTTGATGCCGTCGCCGACCATCGCCAGCGGCGACTGTTGGTTAAGATGGGTAACGGCCTGTACTTTATCTTCCGGTAATAGACCCGCTTTGAATTCGAGACCCAATTCACTGGCAATAGCTGCCGCCGCTCGCGGGTTATCGCCCGTCAGAATCACCCCTTTCACGCCAATCTGATTAAGCTCGCTGATGGCGCTACGGGCGTCGTCGCGCAGCGTGTCCTGTAGAGCCAGCACGCCGAGAACGGCATCGTTACGCAGCACCAGCACCACCGTTTGACCCGCGCTTTCCAGCTCGCTTATCTGCCCGGCAAAAGCATCGGCAGGCTGCTTACCGGCGGCGCAAATCAGCACGCGTTCACCGTTGACCAGTGCTTCAATGCCAGAGCCAACCAGCGCCCGCTGATCTTTTGCGACAGGGATAGTCAGTTCGCGCGTTTGGGCTTCCCGAACAATCGCCTGCGCCAGCGGGTGCGTCGCGCCTTGCTCTACTGCTGCCGCCAGCGCCAGCAGTTCTGCCTCGCCAATACCGCTTGCCGGGTGAATCGCCGTGACGCGCGGTTTACCGATGGTCAGGGTGCCGGTTTTATCAAACGCGACCTGCGTTACCCTACCCAACTGCTCCAGCGCGGCCCCGCCTTTGATTAACGCGCCACGACGCGCCGCAGCGGCAAGGCCAGAGGTAATGGCTGCGGGTGTGGAAATCACCAGCGCACATGGGCAGCCAATCAGCAGCAGCGTCAGCCCTTTATAAATCCACTCCTGCCAGGATGCGGCAAACAGCAGCGGTGGTACAAGGGTGACCAACAACGCAACCGCCATAATGGCTGGGGTGTAAATCCGGCTGAAACGGTCAATAAAGCGCTCAATGGGGGCGCGGCGTTCTTCCGCTTCTTCAATCAATTTCAGAATACGGTCAATGGCGCTGGCACCCGGTTCGGAGAGTACTTCCAGCGTTACCAGACGGTCCACGCTGGTGGCGCCCGCCGGGACTTTCTCGCCGGTGGCGCGCTCAACCGGTATCGATTCGCCGGTCAGGGCGCTTTCATCAAAGCTGGCAAATCCGGAGACCAGCTTGCCGTCGGCAGGTAAACGCCCACCCGCGGCAACCTCGATAACATCGCCTGGCTGGAGAGTATTGATAGCAACCTCTTCGCGCTCGCCGTTACGCAGGCGCGTGGCGGTTTCCGGCTTGAGCGCCATCAGTGCGCTGACCCCTTTACGGGCGCGGCTGGCGGCCCATCCTTCCAGGCGTTCGCCAATTAAAAACAGCAGCAGCACCATGGCGGCTTCTGCCGTCGCGCCGATAAACAGTGCGCCAATGGCGGCCACGCTCATCAACGTTTCAATGGCAAAGTAGCTGCCGGTTTTCATCAGACGCAGGGCCTGACGGGCAATGGGATACAGACCTACCAGCGTGGTGGCGATAAATGCTATCTGGCCAAAGGGGTGATTGAACTGCTCCAGCCCCCAGCTAATCGCCATCATGATAATCAGCGAAATCAGCGGCAGGTTCTCTTTAAACCGCGACTCGGGGGCGGCGTCTGGCGCTTGCTCATCGCGCAGGGTATAGCCTGCATTTTGCACTGCGCTTTCAACTTGCAGGCGGATATCGGAACCCGCGTCGACTACCAGTTTTTCGGTGGCGAACAGAACCTGGACCTGGTTGACGCCGTTGACCTGGCGGACCGCATTCTCCACTTTTCGGGCGCAGGCTGCACAGTCCATGCCTGCCACTTTCCAGGAGTAGCGGGTACCCATTACGGTACCGGATACGGGTGGTGGGGTGGAGCAACTTCCTTCGCAGCAGCAGTCGTCAGCCTTTTGTGGCGCTGGCGCTAGCTTGAAAGAAGAAAATTGTGGGGCTTTTTTGCCACTGGAATCGGGTGTCGACATGGCATCCTCCGGTTGATAATCATTTCATATTAACCGGAGGATACACTCTGGAGTCGACTCCAGAGTCAAGCGTTTTAAAGATACAACGAACGAACAATCAGGAAATGTCCGGCGAAGTAGCAGGCGGCAGCAATTGCGTTATCGGCGCGAAAGCGGCGACGGTAATGGCTACCCAGCCAGACAATGTTGCCGATGAACAGGAGTGATGCGCCCATAAAGGCCGACAGCGCCGGAGCGGTCGGGCGGAAAAACCACAGCTCACCAGCCATCCAGACCATCATCAGCGTGATACCAATAAAGGTACAGATAGCGATGCGTAGCTCTTCAAGTCGCGTCCAGATCACGGCAATCAGCAACGCCCCCAGCACCACCAGCACCAACGGCAAAGGCCAGAAGAACGACAGCGTCATTTGGCTGGCGAAGTAAATGGTATACAGCAGATGCGACAGGAAGAATGCCCCCACGGCATACAAAAGGCGTTGGCGCGGTAACAGCGTCAGCGCATCGCCCAGCAGCGAGGCAAGCAGGCCTGCCAACACCAGATAGCTGACAGCATTAAACATTGGCGCCTGCCAGGCCAGCAGCGCCAGCAGGAGTAACGTTAGGGGTTTAAAGACCCAGCGTTGCCAGGCGGGCCCACGATAGGAAGCATCCACGAACAACCATGCGGAAAGGCAGACAGCGATAAACGACCAAAGCATCTTAGTTCCTTGAATTCGTTATTTTTTCGTAAGCGGGGTGCTCACGGCTCTACTGTTCAGTGTAGAGGTCGACACTGCCAGATGACAACACCATAACAGGCAATGTATGCTTATTTCCGCATTTTCTGATGGGTTAATAATATGAGCAAGCCACCACTTTTTTTCATTGTTATCATTGTCTTAATCGTTGTTGCTGCGTCGTTTCGCTTCGTTCAGCAGCGGCGTGAAAAAGCCGATAATGATACTGCGCCGTTAGTGCAAAAGCAGGTGGTGGTGAGTAACAAACGGGAAAAACCGCTTAACGATCGGCGATCCCGCCAGCAGGAAGTGAGCCCGGCGGGGACCAGCATGCGCTATGAAGTCAGTTTTAAGCCACAAAGTGGCGGCTTCGAGCAGACGTTTCGTCTGGATGCCCAGCAGTACCATGCGTTAACGGTCGGGGATAAGGGAACGCTGAGTTATAAAGGTTCGCGTTTTGTTGATTTTACAGTGAACGCTAAGGTTTCATCTGACTGATGCCGGATTGCGGCTTACGCTTTGTCCGGCCTGGAGATTTTGTCGCCCCGGCCTGCTAAGCGCCGCCGGGCGAAAAGATCACAGTTACTTTTTCAACTGATCTTTAATCTTCTTCTGCCAAACCAGTAACTCAAAGACGCCGAACAGAAAAATACGGATTTTCTCTCCGCGGGTCATCTGCGGGCCATCTTTAGGCATGGTGCTTTTTAACAGCGCCAGTTGCATGCCATGCATCAGCACCATAAAAATCAGTGCGACGTTAACGAAGATGTTAAGCGGGCGTGGAAAGGGTTGGAAAATATTGAGTAGTAAAAATGCCCAGACGCACAACATCAGCAGGCGTCCCAGGTTAATCAGCATCGTGTTCTCCTCGTGCTTCACGTTGGTAAAGGCGATAGGCGACCTGTCCGGCGACTTTTTCGCGGTACAGCGACCAGTTCACCGGAACCGGCGGCAAACCGTTTTCTACTTCGCTTTCAACGTAAATATACGCTTCATTTGCCAGCCAGCCATGAGTTTCCAGAAGAGTTAATGTTTCTTCCAGTAATCCTTTGCGAAACGGCGGGTCAACAAACACCACGTTATGCGGCGTACCCGTCTGGGCCAAAAATGTCAGGGTATTGGTGTTGACGACCCGGGCATGGGGAGCTTTCAGCGTGGCGAGATTGTTTTGTAGCTGCTGTGATACCGCGCGATCCATTTCCAGAAGCGTCGCATTTGCCGCATAGCGAGAGAGGGCTTCCAGCCCCAGCGCGCCGCTGCCGGCGAAGCAGTCCAGGCAGTGAGCATCGACCATTACCGGGGCCAGCCAGTTAAATAAGGTTTCGCGTACGCGGTCGGTGGTTGGGCGCAGACCGGGACTATCCGGAACCGGGAGTTTACGGCCACGCCATTGACCACCAATAATGCGGATCTGGCCGCTACCAGAGTGATTCGGTTTTTTCATTTCAATTATTGCTCAATCCGCTGCTGACGTGTCATTCCAGGCGGTGATGTGAGTTAAGTTAACCCGTCGCCTTTCAAGTTACCTCTTCGTTGGCTGCACTTTCTCACCCAAATCACTTACTAAAAGTAAGCTCATCGGGATTCGTGCGCTTGCCGCCTTGACGTAACTCGAAATTCATCGGGTATAAGTGATAGACTATTTCATCATTTTTTTAGCTGCTATGTACATAGCGTTGACGCTGTGCCATGAAGCAACAGCGGGGGAGTGTAGTCGCAAATGGCGAAAGAGAAAAAACGTGGCTTTTTTTCCTGGCTGGGCTTTGGTCAAAAAGAGCAGGCACCGGAAAACGAGACAGAATTAAAAAACGAAGAACAACAACCGGTTGCTGAAGAAACTACCGTCGTTGACGAACAGCCGCGCGCCGAGGAAACCCGTAGCGAGGCGGAAACGGAAGCTTTTGCAGCTGAAGTTGTTGAAGTGACTGAACAGGTTGCGGAAATCGAAAAACTGCAGCCGGAAGCAGAACCTGTTGCCGAACAATCGCAGCCGGAGATTGAGCTGGTTGCTGAACCCGCTGCTGAACCTGTTGTGGAAACGCCAGCGGCGACGGTTATCGAACGCGAAGAATTGCCGCTGCCGGAAGAGGTGAAAACCGAAGAGGTTTCTGCCGAAGAGTGGCAGGCCGAAGCGGAAACCGTGGAAATCGTTGAGGCGGTTGAAGAGGAAGCCGAAAACGAACCGCACCTGGCTGATGAAGAGCTGGAAGCGCAGGCGCTGGCGGCTGAGGCAGTTGAAGAAGCCGTGATGGTGGTGCCGGTAGAAGAACCTGCCGTAGAAGCACCGACAGAAGAAGAGGGAGTCCAGGAGCAGGAAAAACCAACGAAAGAAGGTTTCTTTGCGCGTCTGAAACGCAGCCTCCTGAAAACAAAAGAAAACCTTGGTTCCGGATTTATCAGTCTGTTCCGTGGTAAAAAGATCGACGATGATCTGTTTGAAGAGCTGGAAGAGCAACTGCTGATTGCCGACGTGGGCGTAGAAACGACCCGCAAGATTATTGCAAATCTGACGGAAGGTGCCAGCCGTAAGCAGCTCAAAGACGCGGAAGCGCTGTACGGCCTGCTGAAAGAAGAGATGGGCGAGATTCTGGCGAAGGTGGAAGAACCGCTGAATGTTGATGGCAAGACGCCGTTTGTTATCTTAATGGTTGGCGTCAACGGCGTGGGTAAAACCACCACTATCGGAAAGCTGGCGCGTCAGTTTGAGCAGCAGGGTAAATCGGTGATGCTGGCGGCGGGCGATACCTTCCGTGCGGCGGCGGTAGAGCAGCTGCAGGTCTGGGGTCAGCGTAACAACATCCCGGTGATTGCTCAGCATACCGGCGCGGATTCCGCGTCCGTCATCTTTGATGCCATCCAGGCGGCGAAGGCGCGTAATGTAGATGTGCTGATCGCTGATACCGCAGGGCGTTTGCAGAACAAATCGCACCTGATGGAAGAATTGAAAAAAATCGTTCGCGTCATGAAGAAGCTCGACGAAGATGCGCCGCATGAAGTTATGCTGACTATCGACGCCAGCACCGGGCAGAATGCGATAAGCCAGGCCAAACTGTTCCATGAAGCGGTGGGCTTAACCGGTATCACCCTGACTAAGCTGGACGGTACGGCGAAGGGCGGGGTCATCTTCTCGGTTGCCGATCAGTTTGGCATCCCTATCCGCTATATCGGTGTAGGCGAACGTATCGAGGATTTACGTCCGTTTAAAGCGGACGATTTTATAGAGGCACTTTTTGCCCGAGAGGATTAACAATGATTCGCTTTGAACATGTCAGCAAGGCCTATCTCGGTGGGAGACAAGCGCTGCAGGGAGTTACCTTCCATATGCAGCCTGGCGAGATGGCATTTCTGACCGGCCACTCCGGTGCGGGGAAAAGTACCCTGCTGAAGCTGATTTGTGGAATTGAACGGCCCAGCGCCGGGAAAATCTACTTCAGCGGGCATGACATCAGCCGTTTGAAAAACCGTGAAGTGCCGTTTCTGCGTCGTCAGATTGGCATGATTTTTCAGGATCACCACCTGTTGATGGACAGAACCGTGTTTGACAACGTGGCAATCCCGCTGATCATCGCGGGCGCCAGCGGGGACGATATTCGTCGTCGCGTGTCAGCGGCGCTGGATAAGGTCGGACTGTTGGACAAAGCGAAAAACTTCCCTATTCAGCTCTCCGGCGGTGAACAACAGCGCGTGGGTATCGCCCGTGCGGTGGTGAACAAACCGGCGGTATTGCTGGCGGATGAACCAACAGGGAACCTGGATGACGCGTTGTCGGAAGGGATCCTTCGCCTGTTTGAAGAGTTTAACCGCGTCGGGGTCACGGTATTAATGGCCACGCACGATATTGGCCTGATCTCCCGTCGCTCCTATCGCCAAATGGTTCTGAGCGATGGACATCTGCATGGAGGCCTGGCGCATGAATAGACGTGACGCTATTAATCAAATCAAACAGTTCGGTGGCCGACTGGATCGCTTCCGTAAATCGGGCGGCGCGCCGGGAGATGGCGGTCGTAACGCGCCAAAGCGGGCGAAAGCCGCGCCAAAGCCGAACTCGCGTAAAACCAATGTCTTTAACGAGCAGGTACGCTACGCGTTCCAGGGCGCGTTACAGGACCTGAAAAGCAAGCCGTTGGCGACGTTCCTGACGGTGATGGTTATTGCCATCTCCCTGACGCTGCCAAGCGTATGCTACATGGTTTATAAGAACGTCGACCATGCGGCAAGCCAGTATTATCCTTCTCCGCAGATCACCGTTTACCTGCAAAAAACGCTGGATGATGATGCAGCAGCGCGGGTGGTTGGTCAGTTGCAGGCCGAGCAGGGCGTGGAGAAAGTGAATTATCTTTCCCGCGATGACGCGCTGGGCGAATTCCGTAACTGGTCCGGCTTTGGCGGCGCGCTGGATATGCTGGAAGAGAACCCGCTACCGGCCGTGGCGGTAGTTATCCCGAAACTGGACTTCCAGGGCACGGAGTCGCTGAACACGCTGCGCGACCGTATCGCACAAATCAACGGTATTGATGAAGTGCGCATGGATGACAGCTGGTTTGCCCGTCTGGCGGCGCTGACGGGCCTTGTCGGACGCGTCTCCGCGATGATTGGCGTGCTGATGGTAGCGGCGGTCTTCCTCGTCATCGGTAACAGTGTGCGGCTGAGTATTTTTGCGCGTCGCGATACCATTAACGTGCAGAAACTGATTGGCGCGACGGATGGGTTTATCCTGCGTCCGTTCCTCTACGGCGGTGCGCTGCTCGGTTTTTCCGGCGCATTTCTTTCACTGATTTTGTCAGAAATTTTGGTGATGCGCCTGTCGTCAGCGGTAACTGAGGTGGCGCAGGTTTTTGGAACTAAGTTTGATATCAACGGCTTATCATTCGACGAATGCCTGTTATTGCTGCTGGTGTGCTCGATGATTGGCTGGGTGGCAGCCTGGCTTGCCACGGTTCAACATTTACGCCACTTTACCCCCGATTAAAAAATCTCTGGTATAATCTTTCCCTGCACTGAGTAGTTCGCTCTGCAGGGAAAGAGTCCCTGTTATCTCTTCCCAGCGTATTCATTGTGATGTCACATTTTGTGCGTAATCTATACACATTACGACATGGAACTTGTGGATAAAATCACTGTCTGATAAAAGATTGAATGATATTCTCGTTGCTCATAAGCTCTGGCATGGTTGTTGCTATTGGTTTTAGCCAACGCGTCAGATGAAAAGATTGAGAGGATTTGAATGACCAAAGAAATGCAAAATTTAGCTTTAGCCCCTGTTGGTAACCTGGAATCTTACATCCGGGCTGCGAACGCGTGGCCGATGTTGTCGGCTGACGAGGAGCGGCTACTTGCTGAAAAGCTGCATTACCAGGGCGATCTGGAAGCAGCTAAAACGCTGATCCTGTCTCACCTGCGCTTTGTTGTTCATGTTGCTCGTAATTATGCGGGCTATGGCCTGCCGCAGGCGGATCTGATTCAGGAAGGCAATATCGGCCTGATGAAAGCCGTGCGCCGTTTCAACCCGGAAGTGGGTGTGCGCCTGGTTTCTTTCGCCGTGCACTGGATCAAAGCTGAGATCCACGAATACGTTCTGCGTAACTGGCGTATCGTAAAAGTCGCGACCACCAAAGCGCAGCGTAAGCTGTTCTTTAACCTGCGTAAAACCAAGCAGCGTCTGGGCTGGTTCAATCAGGACGAAGTTGAAATGGTTGCTCGTGAGCTGGGTGTTTCCAGCAAAGACGTGCGCGAAATGGAATCCCGTATGGCGGCGCAGGACATGACGTTTGACATGTCTTCAGACGACGAGTCTGACAGCCAGCCGATGGCGCCGGTTCTGTATCTGCAGGATAAATCATCTAACTTTGCCGACGGCATTGAAGAAGATAACTGGGAAGATCAGGCCGCGAATAAACTGACCCACGCAATGGAGGGTCTGGACGAGCGTAGCCAGGACATCATTCGCGCCCGTTGGCTGGACGAAGACAACAAGTCGACGTTGCAAGAACTGGCCGATCGCTACGGCGTCTCTGCTGAACGTGTTCGTCAGCTTGAAAAGAACGCCATGAAAAAACTGCGTGCGGCGATCGAAGCGTAATCACGCCGTTTAACGCATTGCCCCTATAACCCCTGGATGCCCATTCGGGGGTTTTTTATGTCTGATTGATACTCCAAACTGCTATCACGCTTTCCTCTGCCAGGTTTGCTTTTGCCTCTCTGGTGTTGTGGGGGAGCCGAAGTGATTGATGCCCCTGCGCCTGACAAGGTGACATGTTTGCCCGGTTTCTGGGCAAACATGTCACCTTAATGCAGCCGAATACTGTCGGTATAACTTATTGTGGCAGGAGATTATAGGCTGCCAGCATCTCTTTGATATCCTGAGTGATGATTTCATTGGGCATATGTATTGGTCTTCTGGTAATGCCTGCGGTGATCCCCATTAAGTTAAGAGCCTCTTTCATTACTGCAGGTGCGGTCATTTTCTTAATGTTCATACGCAGCGCATCGATCTTATTACGCTCTTCCTGTGCTTTATCCAACTGCCCCGCGATAAAGTAGTTATACAAATCCACTTCAATCTTCGGTAAAACATTTGATGTGGCTGCGACGCTGGCAACTGAACCTTCTTTAAATGCATCAAGCATCAGCGAATCTGAACCGTTCAATACTTTAAAATTTTTGTGTTTTGAAATCTCAAGGTACTGTTTTTGTACTTCAAATTTTCCACTGCTATCTTTGATTGCCACGATATTATCGATATCAGCCAGGCGATTCGCTGTTTCGTATTCAATACTTAGGCCCGTTTGCCCTGGGAGATTGTATAGAATAATAGGTGCTGCTGTGCTGGCCGCAATATCATAGTAATGTTTATATAAATCTTCCTGATTAGGCACCAGATAGTAGGGGGTTACAACTGAAATGTAATCTGCGCCAGCATCAACAAGTCGTTGAGTCAGAGCAATAGTTTGCTGTGTGCTACAGCAACCGGCACCGGCGCAAATAGTTACGTCATTACCCACTTCATCAACAACTGCTTTGGTGAGTTCTACTTTTTCATCATCTGATAACAGATGAAATTCACCGTTGGTGCCACAAATAAATAATCCATGAACACCATTATTGACTAACCAGCGAGCCATCTTTCTTGCTGCCGGGATATCCATTTTTTCCGTTTCATCAAATGGTGTCACCATCGCAGTAATAATTCCCTTAAGTTCTTTCATTATCTTTTCTCCAGTTCGTTGGTAACATTTTTAATCGAGATTTGAATTGTGTTAAGATCTGCTTCCTGAGTAAACGAAGCCGCATGTGGCGTGATCGAGTAATTCATGAGTTGTTTTGTTTCTTCTTTTCGTTCTTTAAGTTCAATATCTTCACTAGCAAAAGAAATTTTATGAGTAATTAAAGCATTGTATAAACTATCTTCATCAATCAAACCGCCTCGTGCAGTATTTATTAATATTGCGGAAGGTTTCATTTTTTCGAATGCGTGCTGATCAATCATGTGCCTGGTGCTATCTAGTAAAGGCAAATGAAGCGAGATAACATCACTGAGCTGATACACCTCATCTAACTCTTTAAAGTTTATATACGGAAAAACCTGACTCTGATTGATATAAGGGTCGTATGCAATGATCTCCATACCCATAGCGTTAGCGATGTGGGCTACATGTTTGCCAATAGCACCAAGGCCAATCAGCCCTAATGTCTTTTTATGTAACTCAGTACCCACCAATCTTACATCATTACTGCATTTAGCCTGTTGTTCGATTTCAACATACTTTCTGGCACTGGATAGCATCATTAGAATAGCCATTTCTGCTACCGATACAGAATTGGCGTTGAGTGCTTTATGCACCACAATATTTCTGCTGTTCGCATACTCAACGTTTATATTATCTAAACCAACACCATATTTTGAGATTACTTTTAGTTTTTTCGCACAATCTATAACGTCTTGATCTAAAGGGTCGTTGCCTGTAATAATAGCATCGGCATCTTTAATTTTTACCATCAACTCTTCTTTACTAAAACGTCCGCCGCTCGTATTACATTCGACGATATAACCTGCTGCCTGTAATTCATCCAGATATTTTTGCCCCTTACTAAGAAAGGGCCTTGGCGTTATAAGTATTTTTTTCATATTACAATAAACCGAAGAATGAAAAAATAAGGCTTAAAGAGAGGATTGCTACCAGTATTCTTAGGAAATGCGGTCCACACTTCTGGATGTATATATAAATACCGAGAACCGCAACCAGGGGGAGTAAGTTAGGCACAATTTTGTCTAACATGTCCTGCAGGACAATAGTATTCCCCCCACCAGTAGTAATATGTAGCGGTGTCTTAATCTTTACATAAGTGGCAGAAAGCGCCCCCATCATCAACAGGCCGAACATACCTGCGCCTTCAATAATTTTATGGATACTGCCAGAGTGGAGTATCTCTAAAATTGACTCTTTCCCCTTTTTATAACCAATATTAAGTGCAAATCGGCTAGCGAAGAACATATAAACAACTTGATAGATCAATGGCAGTAATGCGGCTAATACGTACCCTTGCAATACAAAAGGAATACATACCCCAATAACAATAGGTCGCAATGTGCCAAAATCTAGCGTATCCCCGATACCTGAGACTGGACCCATTAGCCCCGTTTTTAAACTGGTCACTAATTGGGTTGTGGCTGTTCGCTGTTCTTCCGGTTCCTGGGATGCTTTTTCTTCTAGTGCGATAGTGATGCCGTTTACCACTGAGCCCCAGTTAGCTTGTGTGTTAAACATCGTCAAATGGCGCTGTAACGCTTTTGAAAGATCCCTCTTATTCGGGTATAGCTTAGCTAAAATCCCTGTCATTGAATTACAAAAGGCTAGAGCCTGTAACCGTTCAAAATTTAATGATGTTTCCGAGAAAGCATGCCATTTTAACCAGACAATCTGCACATCTCTATTCGTAATTGGTGAGCTTTCGGCTTCCTTTAAGTCGATATTATTAGCCATTTTGTGTTCCTTTCGCAGTTTTTGATTGCATGTATAAGAGAACAGCACATAAACCAAAAATGGATATCCCTATGGTGTTTAACCCTGAATATGTGACCAAGAAGAAACCAATGATGAATAACGGGATGTATTGTTTTTTCCCGATCACAATGATAGTGATAGCAAAACCTAATGCTGGAAGAATATTACCAGCGATAGCTAAGCCGTTGGTGGTCCAGGAGGGTAATAGTTTGACAAATGAGGAAATAGCATCTGGGCCATACAAACAGGCAACGAAAACAGGAACGAAGCGCATAGGGAAGGCCAACAGAATAGGATAGATAGTTGCTACCCGCTGAATCCCTTTGATATCTGCTTTTTCGGCATAGCGATCGGCCATATGAACAAATGTGGTATTAACCGTTTTACGAACGTTTTCGAGAACAACCCCTAATAAACCTATTGGGATTGCCAACGAAATCGCTATTTCAGGTTTTATCCCCGCAGTAAGAGCAATAGGTATAGCGATGCAGGAGGCCAATCCCTCATCTGCTGGCGGGTTCCCACCAGGAGCAATACTTCCTATATAGATCATCTGTAATGTCGCACCGACTGATAATGCAGTCGGCATATCATCAAAGATAATTCCCATAATGGGGGCAATAGATAACGGCATGCGCATGATTGAAAAGCCATACCATACCTTCGCTTGTGATATCCAATAAACTAAACCAATCAATATTGCTGTAGAAACGCCCATAAGTTCCTCTCCTTTTTAAGGTAACTTATTCTTTATTTTTTGCAGACTGGCTGGTTCTTCTTCTGGGATAGTCTGGAAATAAACTTTAATATTCCTGTCTTCTATGACTTGTAGTTTTTCTGCATCTTCTTTATTTATTGATATCTGATTAAAGACGATTTTTCTACCAGGGATGTTTTCTATGCCGCCTACTTGCAACTCTTCAAGTTCTAATCCGCCCTGAATAGTCTTTAATGCTGAATCAATAGATTTGAAAAGGATTAAAAGTTTGCCAGTATAAAAATTTTTCTCATTCCAGCGGGTTGTCGTTTCCTCAATGGATGTCATGATTACTTCGATGCCGCTGGGGGCCGCCATTTTATAAACTTCGGCTAAAAAAGGATCATTATATAATTCGTCATCAATAACTATTATTTTATCGGCGTTGCTCCTTTTCAGCCATTTGGTGATAACCTGTCCATGAATTAGGCGATAATCAATGCGGGCATGTACTATACTCATACTCTATTGTCCTTTATTAAATTGATAACTTTGAACCATATCTTTACCGGCATCATGAATACATTGAACATATTCTTCGATGGTGATTTCTTTATCGGAGTCTTGTAACATATTCGCTTCAAGCAGCATGGCAAGGTTTACGCCGCTAATACAATGAATAGGGTATTCTCTGGAGAGAACCGTCGCTACATTTGATGGTGTTCCACCATATATATCGGTAAGAATAACGGTTTTAATATTGGGTCTGAGTATTTTCCTTGTTTGCTCCATTAACGTTTCTGGTGACATCCCGATGATCAGAGAAATAGCCGTTGTATTTTTCGTTTTGCCAACAATCATTTCACTACTGTTTAATAACTCTTTACCTGCGTCACCATGTGTTAATATGATGATATCATAGAGATTCAATGGTTATCTTCCTTATATATATAATCCATATGTTTGATTTATATTTTGTATGTAACAGATTCCGTTCTTGAGAGTGGTTTCTGTTCTTTGAATATATATTGTTTTATGGATTTTTAAACGTTACCAAGATCACATATTGAATGTATTGACTAATATGGCTATTTCTAGCGGATGCATATAACGCATAACAAAATAATATAATATTTGGTTTTTATAATTAATACTGTTATTTATATATATTCAACAATGCATCTTAATTAAAATTATATTTTATATCGATGATATAAGGTCATATTATGGAGATGAATTGATATTTATAGTTTTGTCACCTATATGTTATGTCATCGCAAAAATTCACGTTTCAAATCCATAAAAATGGGGTATGTTTTAGCAGAGTATGCTGAAAATGCACGATCAGCATGCCTAAATATCAATGTCTTATACTTGGTGTGACGCCAACATCAGAATAATGTGCTAAATAACAACATCACAACAAATGCAACAACCATAACAATGAGGAACCTCAGGATGAAAATGAAGGGTAAAGCGTTACTGGCAGGATGTATTGCACTCGCATTCAGCAACATGGCATTAGCAGAAGATATAAAAATTGCTGTTGTGGGGGCGATGTCTGGCCCGGTAGCGCAGTATGGCGATCAGGAATTTACCGGCGCAGAGCAGGCAATTGCGGATATCAATGCCAAGGGCGGCGTGAAAGGTGACAAACTGGTCATGGTGAAATATGACGATGCCTGTGACCCGAAACAAGCGGTAGCGGTTGCGAACAAAGTGGTCAACGACGGGATTAAATACGTAATCGGTCACCTGTGCTCTTCTTCCACTCAGCCTGCGTCAGACATCTATGAAGACGAAGGCATTCTGATGATCACTCCAGCGGCAACGGCGCCGGAGCTGACTGCGCGCGGCTATAGCCTGGTGATGCGTACCACTGGTCTGGATTCCGATCAGGGCCCAACGGCCGCCAAATATATCGTTGAAAAAGTGAAGCCGCAGCGCATCGCGATTATTCATGATAAGCAGCAGTACGGTGAAGGCCTGGCCCGCGCGGTGCAGGATGGCCTGAAAAAGGGTAACGCCAACGTGGTGTTCTTTGACGGGATCACCGCCGGGGAAAAAGATTTTTCTACGCTGGTAGCGCGTTTGAAGAAAGAGAACATCGATTTCGTTTACTACGGCGGTTACCACCCGGAAATGGGGCAAATCCTGCGCCAGGCACGCGCCGCGGGTCTGAAAACCCAGTTTATGGGGCCAGAAGGTGTAGCGAACGTGTCGCTGTCTAACATCGCCGGTGAATCAGCAGAAGGCTTACTGGTAACGAAACCGAAGAACTACGACCAGGTTCCGGCGAACAAACCGATTGTGGACGCCATCAAGGCCAAGAAACAGGATCCGAGTGGTGCATTCGTATGGACTACCTACGCCGCGCTGCAATCTTTGCAGGCCGGTCTGAACCAGTCTGATGATCCGGCTGAAATTGCCAAGTATCTGAAAGCAAACTCAGTGGAAACTGTGATGGGGCCGCTGTCATGGGATGCGAAGGGCGACCTGAAAGGCTTCGAATTCGGCGTGTTTGACTGGCATGCAAACGGGACGGCGACAGACGCCAAGTGATTTTCCCGGCGCCTTTCGTGCCGCAGGTGTGTTGGCTGCGTTATTCAACCCCGGTCACTTACTTATGTAAGCTCCGGGGATTTTATAACTTGCCGCCTGCATGCAACACAAAATTCTTGGGAAAATACTCGTAATACAATTGGTTGGGGGCGGTTTTCTACCGTTTCTCCCAGCCATTTTCCTGGGCCGTAAATCCTAACACCTGCATAAATGCGGCCATCACGCTGCGGTCTTCAACGCCGACGTCGGCCATCCACCACGAACTCACGTCAGGGTTTTCCCGGATCACTTCTTCGATCAAATACTGCCCGACGCCGCGACGGCGGGTGATATCGCGCACGCGCAATGAATCCAGTGCGCCTTGTGTGCCGCTCAGGGTTACCCGCACGGCACCTAACAGACGCTCGTTAAAGCGTGCGGCGTAGATCCGGTGCGTTTCATCTACGCTTAATGATGAGGCGGAATATTCCGGCCAGATTTTGCCCAGATCAATCAGATCCTGGTCGCTAAAGTTATCTAAACGAACGATGGTCAGCTTCATTAACAGCATGTCCAAATCACAAAAGATGGAATCAGTGTACCGAAATAATTCGCCCGGATGCTTTCTCTTTTTAATGCGATTAACCAGGTTAATAGTTTTGTAACAACGACAATGACAGATTGAAACAGTAGAGATTGAAAAACAGGCAGGATAATACCCTGGAATGCAGCATTTTATTCCGCTCTTTGTGCCGTTATTTTATGCTGACAAATGCACTTTTTTTTGTTTATCTATAGTGAAAAGCAGAATATTATCTTTTCTTAATCGACTGAAAAATAGAGATTTTAGCCGTAATTTGCTTAAAAAACTGCGCTAAACCATTAACGAGACTGGTAAAAATAGTACAGTTCAAAAAAAGCACAGTCTGCTTTTTAACCACATAAATACAAAATATATACATCATCACGAATGGGGATTCAGGAAAATGAAACGGAATGCGAAAACAATCATCGCAGGGGTGATAGCACTGGCAATGTCACACGCGGTCATGGCGGAGGATATCAAGGTCGCTGTTGTCGGGGCGATGTCAGGTCCGGTCGCGCAGTGGGGTGATATGGAATTTAATGGCGCACGTCAGGCCATTAAAGATATCAATGCCAAAGGCGGGGTCAAAGGCGACAAACTGGTTGCCGTCGAATATGACGACGCCTGCGATCCGAAACAGGCCGTTGCGGTAGCGAACAAAATCGTCAATGACGGCATTCAGTACGTTATTGGTCATCTGTGCTCATCTTCCACGCAGCCCGCATCAGATATCTATGAAGACGAAGGCATTCTGATGATTTCCCCGGGCGCGACCAACCCGGAACTGACCCAGCGCGGTTACGCACACATTATGCGTACAGCGGGCCTGGACTCCTCTCAGGGGCCGACCGCCGCGAAATACATTCTGGAGAAGGTGAAGCCGCAACGCATCGCCATCATTCACGATAAACAGCAATACGGTGAAGGCCTGGCGCGTTCAGTGCAGGAGAGCCTGAAAGCGAGCAAAGCCAATATCGTCTTCTTTGACGGGATCACTGCCGGGGAAAAAGATTTTTCTGCGCTGATCGCCCGCCTGAAAAAAGAAAATATCGATTTTGTTTATTACGGCGGCTACTACCCGGAAATGGGACAAATGCTGCGCCAGGCTCGCTCCGTCGGGCTGAATACCCAGTTTATGGGACCTGAGGGCGTGGGCAATGCGTCGCTGTCTAATATTGCCGGTGATGCCGCTGAAGGCATGCTGGTGACCATGCCAAAACGCTATGACCAGGATCCTGCGAATAAAGCTATCGTCGATGCGCTCAAAGCTGACAAGAAAGATCCAACCGGGCCGTACGTGTGGATCACTTATGCAGCCGTCCAGTCATTGGCGACAGCAATGGATCGCAGCGGTAGCAAAGAGCCGTTGGAGCTGGTGAAAGATCTGAAAGCACACGGGGCTGACACCGTGATTGGGCCGCTGAAATGGGACGAAAAAGGCGATTTGAAGGGATTTGAGTTTGGTGTCTTCCAGTGGCACGCGGACGGATCATCGACCGTCGCGAAGTAATAGCTGAAGACGAGTTATCCCACCGCCCGTGCAAAACGGGCGGGTTAAGAAAGGTTACCTTATGTCCGAGCAGTTCCTCTATTTCTTGCAGCAGATGTTTAACGGCGTCACGCTGGGAAGCACCTACGCGCTGATCGCTATCGGTTACACGATGGTGTACGGCATTATCGGCATGATCAACTTCGCCCATGGCGAGGTGTATATGATCGGCAGCTATGTCTCCTTTATGATCATCGCTGCGCTAATGATGATGGGTATTGATTCCAGCTGGCTACTGGTCGCGGCGGGCTTTGTCGGCGCGATTGTGATTGCCAGCGCCTACGGCTGGAGCATTGAACGCGTAGCGTATCGGCCCGTGCGCAGCTCTAAGCGCCTGATCGCGCTGATTTCCGCTATCGGGATGTCCATCTTCCTGCAAAACTACGTCAGCCTGACGGAAGGTTCGCGCGATGTGGCGCTGCCCAGCCTGTTTAACGGCCAGTGGACCGTCGGCAGTAGCGAAAACTTCTCTGCTTCCATCACCACCATGCAGTTGGTTATCTGGATTGTAACCTTCCTGGCGATGCTGGCGCTGACGCTGTTTATCCGTTACTCCCGTATGGGCCGTGCCTGCCGTGCCTGCGCGGAAGACCTGAAAATGGCCAGCCTGCTCGGCATAAATACCGATCGCGTGATTGCACTGACCTTTGTGATTGGCGCGGCAATGGCGGCGGTAGCGGGCGTACTGCTCGGCCAGTTCTACGGCGTAATTAACCCCTATATCGGCTTTATGGCCGGGATGAAAGCCTTTACCGCGGCGGTACTGGGCGGCATCGGCAGCATTCCTGGGGCGATGATCGGCGGTCTGATTCTGGGTGTTGCGGAAGCGCTCTCCTCTGCTTATCTGAGTACCGAATACAAAGACGTGGTTTCATTCGCGCTGCTGATTCTGGTGCTGCTGGTGATGCCGACCGGTATTCTGGGTCGCCCGGAGGTAGAGAAAGTATGAAACCGATGCATTTTGCAATGGCGCTGCTCTCTGCCGCTATGTTCTTCATCCTGGCGGGCGTCTTTATGGGTGTCCAGTTGGAGCTTGACGGCACCAAACTGGTGGTGGATACCGCCGCGGATATCCGCTGGCAGTGGGTGTTTATCGGCACTGGCGTGGTTTTTCTCTTCCAACTGTTGCGTCCAGCTTTCCAGAAGGGCCTGAAGAGCGTCTCCGGACCGAAGTTTATTCTGCCGGCGATTGATGGCTCCACCGTTAAACAGAAGCTGTTCCTGGTGGCGCTGCTGGTGATTGCCGTGGCGTGGCCGTTTAT
Organism: Citrobacter sp. Cb004; assembly: GCF_030337065.1. Taxonomy (NCBI): domain Bacteria; kingdom Pseudomonadati; phylum Pseudomonadota; class Gammaproteobacteria; order Enterobacterales; family Enterobacteriaceae; genus Citrobacter; species Citrobacter sp. Cb004. The sequence continues at coordinate 37,702 of NZ_JAOWCH010000069.1, forward strand.
GGTGTCGCGCGGTACGGTTGATATTGCCACGCTGACGATGATTTATATCATCCTCGGCCTCGGCTTAAACGTGGTGGTGGGGCTTTCCGGTCTGCTGGTGCTGGGCTACGGCGGCTTCTATGCCATCGGTGCTTACACCTTCGCGCTGCTGAACCACTATTACGGACTCGGCTTCTGGACCTGTCTGCCGCTGGCGGGGCTGGTTTCCGCTGCTGCGGGCTTTATGCTCGGCTTCCCGGTACTGCGCCTGCGCGGTGACTATCTGGCGATTGTGACTTTAGGCTTCGGCGAAATCGTCCGTATCCTGCTGCTCAACAACACCGAAGTGACCGGTGGTCCGAACGGTATCAGCCAGATCCCGAAACCGACCTTTTTCGGTCTGGAGTTCAGCCGTACTGCCCGTGAAGGTGGCTGGGATACCTTCAGCAACTTCTTTAACGTGAAGTACGATCCCTCTGACCGCGTTATTTTCCTCTATCTGGTGGCGCTGCTGCTGGTGGTCTTCTCGCTGTTTGTCATCAACCGTCTGCTGCGTATGCCGTTGGGTCGTGCGTGGGAAGCGCTGCGCGAAGATGAAATTGCCTGTCGCTCGTTGGGCTTAAACCCTACGCGCATCAAGCTGACCGCCTTTACCATCAGCGCCGCGTTCGCCGGTTTTGCCGGTACGTTGTTTGCCGCGCGTCAGGGTTTTGTCAGCCCGGAATCCTTCACCTTTGCCGAGTCGGCCTTTGTGCTGGCGATTGTGGTACTGGGCGGAATGGGCTCACAGTTCGCAGTGATCCTCGCGGCCATCCTGCTGGTGGTGTCACGCGAGCTGATGCGTGATTTCAATGAATACAGCATGTTAATGCTGGGTGGTTTAATGGTACTGATGATGATCTGGCGTCCGCAGGGCTTGTTGCCGATGACCCGTCCGCAGTTGAAGCTGAAAAACGGGGAAGCAAAAGGAGAGCAGGCATGAGTCAGCCATTATTATCCGTCAACGGCCTGATGATGCGCTTCGGCGGTCTGCTGGCGGTAAACAACGTTGAACTGGAGCTGAGACCACAAGAGATCGTCTCGTTAATCGGGCCAAACGGCGCGGGAAAAACCACGGTCTTTAACTGCCTGACCGGTTTTTATAAGCCGACGGGTGGGACGATTAAGCTGCGCGACCAGCATCTGGAAGGGCTGCCGGGTCAGCAAATTGCGCGGATGGGTGTGGTGCGTACTTTCCAGCACGTGCGTCTGTTTCGCGAGATGACGGTGATTGAAAACCTGCTGGTGGCGCAACATCAGCAGCTGAAAACCGGCGTCTTCTCCGGCCTGTTGAAAACCCCGTCGTTCCGTCGCGCGCAGAGTGAAGCGTTGGATCGCGCCGCCACCTGGCTGGAGCGTATTGGTTTGCTGGAGCACGCCAACCGTCAGGCCAGTAACCTGGCCTACGGCGACCAGCGCCGTCTGGAGATTGCACGTTGCATGGTGACCCAGCCGGAAATCCTGATGCTCGACGAACCCGCCGCAGGCCTCAACCCGAAAGAGACCAAAGAGCTGGACGAGCTGATTGCTGAACTGCGTAACCATCACAACACCACTATTTTGTTGATTGAGCACGACATGAAGCTGGTGATGGGTATTTCCGACCGTATTTACGTGGTGAATCAGGGCACGCCGCTGGCGAACGGGACGCCGGAACAGATTCGTAACAACCCGGACGTGATCCGCGCCTATTTAGGTGAAGCATAATGGTGGTGACGCATAATATGGAAAAAGTCATGTTGTCCTTTGACAAAGTCAGCGCCCACTACGGCAAGATACAGGCGCTGCACGACGTCAGCTTGTATATCAATCAGGGTGAAATCGTGACGCTTATCGGCGCCAACGGCGCGGGAAAAACCACGCTGCTTGGTACGCTGTGCGGCGATCCGCGAGCGACAAGTGGGCGAATTGTCTTTGATGGTAAAGACATTACCGACTGGCAGACGGCGAAAATCATGCGCGAAGCGGTAGCGATTGTTCCGGAAGGGCGTCGCGTGTTTTCCCGCATGACGGTGGAAGAGAACCTGGCGATGGGCGGCTTCTTTGCCGAAAAGGACCAGTTTCAGGAACGCATCAAGTGGGTGTATGACCTGTTTCCCCGCCTGCATGAACGTCGAATTCAGCGTGCGGGCACGATGTCCGGCGGTGAACAGCAGATGCTGGCGATAGGCCGTGCGCTGATGAGTCAGCCGCGGCTGCTGCTGCTTGATGAGCCGTCGCTGGGTCTGGCGCCGATTATCATCCAGCAGATCTTCAACACCATCGAACAACTGCGCGAGCAGGGGATGACAATCTTCCTCGTCGAACAGAACGCTAACCAGGCGCTGAAGCTCGCCGATCGCGGCTACGTGCTGGAAAACGGTCATGTGGTGCTGGAAGACACCGGTGATGCGTTACTGGCTAACGAAGCAGTGCGCAGCGCGTATCTGGGCGGTTAACATTCTCTGAATGGATAAGGGGGCCTGATATGGCCCCTTTTTATTGCTCTATGTTATTATTGAGAATAGTTATCAATAATAACAGTGAACATGGAGAAAGGATGATACGTTCCGGTATCTGCATGATGATTGGCGGTTTGTTTTTGACGCTTTCATCAAATACCCTGGCCTTAACACCGCCAGCGTTCGACCCGCGCGACCCTTCAATCTGGGAAGAGAAACCGGACAACTCGTTAGCCCAGTCCAGCTCGCCCTGTGAAGTGTTCACCTCCTCTGTCTGCCCGGGCTGGGAAGATGAGAAATCTGATATTCAGCGCGAACGTGAGCGGCGGGAACAGCAGCGTTTACAGAATGAATATGAACGACGCTGGCGTAAAGATTAATGTTCCTTGCTGGCTGCAACAGATAACGTCATCCTGGCCGGGTAAGACATAGCGTTACCCGGCTTTGTTGTGCACCACCCCGCATTTTCCTGTCACTACGCTTTCACCGCCTTGCCATCTGTTTGTCGCCTTACTATCTTTTTTTTGTAATAAAAAAGTTATTTTTCTGTCATTCGAGCATGTCATGTTACCCCCGCGAGCATAAAACGCGTGATATCGCGCATCCGGCACAACAAGAGAGATAACCGATGATATCGTTACGACATACAGCTTTAGGACTGGCACTTAGCCTGGCGTTTGCAGGTCAGGCTCTGGCCGTCACCACTATCCCGTTCTGGCACTCAATGGAAGGTGAACTGGGTAAAGAAGTTGATTCACTGGCGCAACGTTTTAATGCCGCCAATCCCGACTACAAAATTGTTCCGCAGTACAAAGGCAACTACGAGCAGAGCCTGAGCGCAGGTATTGCGGCTTTCCGTACCGGAAACGCACCTGCGTTACTACAGGTTTATGAAGTGGGCACGGCAACGATGATGGCCTCGAAAGCCATTAAACCGGTCTATGAAGTATTCAAAGAGGCTGGTATTAACTTCGATGAGTCTCAGTTCGTGCCGACGGTTTCCGGTTATTACACCGACTCTAAAAGCGGACACTTACTCTCCCAGCCGTTTAACAGCTCCACGCCGGTGCTGTACTACAACAAAGATGCCTTCAAAAAAGCCGGTTTAGACCCTGAGCAGCCGCCAAAAACCTGGCAGGATCTGGCGGAATACACCGCGAAGCTGAAAGCAGCAGGCATGAAGTGCGGCTACGCCAGCGGCTGGCAGGGATGGATTCAGATTGAAAACTTCAGCGCCTGGAATGGTCTGCCGGTAGCCACCAAAAACAACGGCTTTGACGGTACTGATGCGGTGCTGGAATTCAATAAACCGGAACAGGTGAAACATATCGCCCTGCTGGAAGAGTTGAACAAAAAAGGGGATTTCAGCTACTTTGGGCGTAAAGACGAGTCTACCGAGAAGTTCTATAACGGGGATTGTGCCATTACCACCGCCTCTTCCGGTTCTCTGGCTGACATCCGCCACTACGCCAAATTCAACTATGGCGTCGGCATGATGCCGTACGATGCCGATGTGAAGGGCGCGCCGCAGAACGCGATTATCGGGGGGGCCAGCCTGTGGGTGATGCAGGGTAAAGACAAAGCAACCTACGAAGGTGTGGCGCAGTTCCTCAACTTCCTGGCGAAGCCTGAAATTGCTGCCGAATGGCACCAGAAGACCGGCTACCTGCCCATTACCACCGCCGCGTACGACTTGACCCGCGAGCAGGGCTTCTATGATAAGAATCCTGGGGCTGATATCGCCACCCGCCAGATGCTGAACAAGCCACCGTTGCCGTTCACCAAAGGGCTGCGTCTGGGCAACATGCCGCAGATCCGCACCATCGTAGATGAAGAACTGGAAAGCGTCTGGACCGGGAAGAAAACCCCGCAGCAGGCGCTGGATGCTGCCGTTGAGCGTGGCAATCAGTTACTGCGCCGCTTTGAGCAATCGACTAAATCGTAATGTGAAATGCCGGGTGGCGGCTGCGACTTACCCGGCCTACAAATGCGTGTAGTTTGTAGGCCGGATACGGTGTGTGCACCGCAATCTGGCACCTTCCAGGAAAAGAACCTACATGTCTTCATCCCGTCCGGTGTTCCGCTCGCGCTGGCTTCCCTATTTGCTGGTGGCCCCGCAGTTGGTTATCACCGTTATTTTCTTTATCTGGCCCGCCGGTGAAGCGCTGTGGTATTCACTACAATCCGTTGATCCGTTTGGTCTTTCTAGCCAGTTTGTCGGACTGGAAAACTTTATCGCGCTGTTTCATGACCCGTACTACCTTGATTCATTCTGGACCACCATTAAGTTCAGTACGTTAGTCACGGTAAGCGGTTTGCTGGTGTCGTTATTTTTTGCGGCGCTGGTGAATTACGTGGTGCGCGGCAGCCGTTTTTACCAGACGCTGATGCTGTTGCCTTATGCCGTCGCGCCCGCCGTCGCCGCCGTATTGTGGATCTTCCTGTTTAACCCAGGGCGCGGGCTGATTACCCATTTTCTCGGTGAGTTTGGCTATGACTGGAACCATGCGCAAAACAGCGGTCAGGCGATGTTTCTGGTGGTGTTTGCGTCGGTCTGGAAGCAGATTAGTTACAACTTCCTGTTCTTCTTTGCCGCACTACAGTCTATTCCGCGGTCGCTGATTGAAGCCGCCGCGATTGATGGTGCGGGACCGGTTCGCCGCTTCTTTAAGCTGGCGCTGCCGCTGATTGCACCGGTCAGCTTCTTTCTGCTGGTGGTGAATCTGGTTTATGCCTTCTTTGATACCTTCCCGGTGATCGATGCCGCCACGGCGGGTGGGCCGGTACAGGCGACCACTACGTTGATTTATAAGATCTATCGCGAAGGCTTTGTCGGGCTGGATCTCTCCGCCTCGGCCGCCCAATCGGTAGTGCTGATGTTCCTGGTCATTATTTTGACGGTGGTGCAGTTCCGCTATGTGGAAAGTAAGGTGCGTTACCAATGATTGAGAATCGTCGTGGGCTGACAATATTCAGCCATGCCATGTTGATTATGGGGATCATGGTGATCCTGTTTCCGCTGTACGTCGCGTTTGTCGCGGCGACGCTGGATAACAAAGCAGTCTTTGAAACGCCGATGACGCTGGTTCCCGGCACACAGCTGCTGGAAAACATGAAATACATCTGGGTCAACGGCGTGGGCGTTAACAGCGCGCCGTTCTGGCTGATGATGCTCAACAGTTTCATCATGGCGTTCAGTATTACGGTAGGGAAAATCACCGTCTCTATGCTCTCCGCATTCGCCATCGTTTGGTTCCGCTTTCCACTGCGTAACCTGTTCTTCTGGATGATTTTTATCACGCTGATGCTGCCGGTCGAGGTGCGTATTTTCCCGACGGTGGAAGTGATCGCCAACCTGAAAATGCTCGACAGCTATGCGGGTCTGACGCTGCCGTTAATGGCATCGGCGACTGCGACGTTCCTGTTCCGGCAGTTTTTTATGACCCTGCCGGATGAACTGGTTGAGGCGGCGCGTATTGACGGCGCGTCACCGATGCGTTTTTTCCGCGATATTGTACTACCGCTGTCAAAAACCAATCTGGCGGCGCTGTTTGTGATCACCTTTATCTACGGCTGGAACCAGTATTTGTGGCCGTTGTTAATTATTACCGATGTCAATTTGGGCACTGCGGTGGCAGGTATCAAAGGCATGATTGCTACTGGTGAAGGCACCACGCAGTGGAATCAGGTAATGGCAGCCATGCTGCTGACGCTCATCCCTCCGGTAATCATCGTGTTAGCCATGCAGCGTGCCTTCGTACGTGGCCTGGTCGATAGTGAGAAATAAAAATGGCTGGTTTAAAACTACAGGCAGTAACCAAAAGCTGGGACGGCAAAACCCAGGTGATTAAACCGCTGACGCTGGATGTCGCGGACGGAGAATTTATCGTGATGGTTGGCCCATCCGGCTGCGGTAAGTCAACGCTGCTACGGATGGTGGCCGGGCTTGAACGGGTGAGCGGCGGCGATATCTGGATTGATAATAAACGCGTCACCGAAATGGAGCCTAAGGATCGCGGCATTGCGATGGTCTTTCAGAACTACGCGCTCTACCCACATATGAGCGTGGAAGAAAATATGGCCTGGGGGCTGAAAATCCGTGGGATGGGCAAGGAGCATATTGCCGAACGGGTGAAAGAAGCGGCGCGTATTCTCGAGCTGGGTGAACTGCTCAAGCGTCGTCCGCGCGAGCTTTCTGGCGGTCAGCGCCAGCGTGTGGCGATGGGGCGGGCGATTGTCCGTGACCCAGCGGTATTCCTGTTTGATGAGCCTCTGTCTAACCTCGATGCCAAGCTGCGCGTACAGATGCGTCTGGAGTTACAACATCTGCATCGCCGACTGAAAACCACCTCACTGTATGTGACGCACGATCAGGTTGAAGCGATGACCCTCGCCCAGCGGGTGATGGTGATGAACAAAGGCATTGCCGAGCAGATCGGCACGCCGGTTGAGGTATATGAAAAGCCTGCCAGCCGCTTTGTGGCGAGTTTTATCGGCAGCCCGGCGATGAATCTGCTGGACGGGCGCATCAGCGCCTCGGGCACCCATTTTGAGCTGGATGACGGCATGACGTTGCCCCTCGGCAGAAGCGCGAGGGAGTCTGGTGGGCGTAACATGACGTTGGGTATCCGCCCGGAGCATATTGCGCTAAGCTCGCAGGCCGAAGGCGGCGTGCCGTTGGTCGTCGACACGCTGGAAATGCTGGGAGCGGATAACCTGGCACACGGACGTTGGGGTGAGCAAAAGCTGGTGGTGCGACTGGCGCATCAGCATCGCCCGACGGCAGGCAGCACGCTGTGGCTGCATCTGCCAGAAAATCATCTGCATCTTTTTGATGGCGAAACAGGACAACGCGTATGAGTAACTGGCCTTACCCCCATATCGTCGCCCATCGCGGCGGCGGTAAGCTGGCACCGGAAAACACCCTGGCGGCGATCGACATGGGGGCGCGATACGGGCATACCATGATTGAGTTTGACGCTAAATTGTCGAAAGACGGTGAGATCTTCTTGCTGCATGACGACAACCTGGAACGCACCAGCAATGGTTGGGGTGTGGCAGGCGAGCTGAACTGGCAGGATTTATTGCGCGTGGACGCCGGCGGCTGGTTTAGCGGTGAGTTTAAAGGTGAACCGCTACCGCTGCTCTCGCAAGTGGCCGAGCGCTGCCGTCAGCACAGTATGATGGCGAATATTGAAATTAAACCCACCACCGGCACCGGAACGTTAACCGGCAAAGCCGTAGCGCTGGCCGCTCGGGAACTGTGGGCGGGAATGACACCACCGCTGTTGTCATCCTTTGAAATTGACGCGCTTGAAGCGGCGCAGCAGGCAGCGCCTGAACTGCCGAGAGGCTTACTGCTTGATGAGTGGCGCGAGGACTGGCGTGAGCTGACAACGCGGCTGGGCTGCGTCTCTATTCATCTTAATCACAAGCTGCTGGATGAAGCGCGCGTGGATGCGCTGCGCGACGCAGGGCTGCGTATTCTGGTGTATACCGTCAACCGACCCCAGCGCGCGGCGGAACTGCTGCGCTGGGGAGTGGACTGCATCTGTACCGATGCCATTGATACGATTGGTCCGGATTTCCAGCCCTGTTAAGGCCCAATTGTTTTTAACGGAACGTTAGGCTGCGGCGTGCTGGAGGGCTTCAGCATGTCGCCGTTCTTTTTCTCCGACAGCATATGTTGCTTATTCAGCGAGCTGTCCGGGTTACGGGTTCCACTTAACATCCCACCGTTGCTGTTGGGCAGCATTTGCTGCTGGCTGGAATTAAACTCGCCAGGCTGAGACTGAAGGACGCGCTGGGAGTTGGAATTGATTTGGTTTTCCATATGCTGTTGTTGCATACGCGTCTGCGTTTGCAACTGCTGATTGAGCATCCCTTTCTGCTGAATCTGCTGCGATTGCATTTGGGTTTGCATACGCTGCTGGCTCGGGATCTGATAACCGGGTTGATTCGGGTTATTCATGGTGTTGATGGGCTGTGCAAAGCCTGCAAACGGCAACAACATGGCTAAAAGTAAGAGTCGTTTCATCGCTTTTCTCCTCTCGGGGATCTCTTAAGTTTACTCCTTTCTCGCCGTTACGATGATTATTTCAGAGTTATGCACCAGGCTTAGTGGGGGCTGACCCCAATACATCTGGAGAATAACGATGATAAAACCGACGTTTTTACGCCGGGTAGCCATTGCTGCCCTGCTCTCAGGAAGTTGTTTTAGCGTTGCTGCCGCTCCGGCTGCACCGCCGCCGGTATCATACGGTGTTGAGGAGGATGTGTTCCATCCCGTGCGCGCGCAGCAGGGGATGGTGGCCTCCGTGGATGCGCTTGCCACCCAAGTGGGGGTGGATATTCTTAAACAGGGTGGGAATGCCGTCGATGCCGCCGTGGCCGTTGGCTACGCGCTGGCGGTGACGCATCCCCAGGCGGGCAATCTGGGCGGTGGCGGTTTTATGCTGCTGCGTACCAAAGACGGTAACACCACGGCGATTGATTTTCGCGAAATGGCCCCTGCTGGCGCGACCCGCGACATGTTCCTTGATGAGCAGGGCAACGCCGATGCGAAAAAGTCGCTGACGTCGCATCTGGCATCCGGTACGCCGGGTACCGTCGCGGGTTTCTCGCTGGCGCTGGAGAAATACGGCACGATGCCGCTGAACAAAGTGGTACGTCCGGCGATGAAGCTAGCGGAAGAGGGCTTTGTGGTTAATGACGCACTGGCCGACGATCTGAAAACCTATGGCAGTGAAGTGCTCCCTAATCACGAGAACAGCAAAGCCATTTTCTGGAAAGACGGCGAGCCACTGAAAAAAGGCGATAAGCTGGTGCAAAAGAACCTGGCGAAAAGCCTGGAAATGATTGCCGAAAGCGGCCCTGATGCGTTTTATAAAGGGGCTATTGCCGATCAGATCGCCGGGGAAATGCAGAAGAACGGCGGGCTGATGACCAAAGAGGACTTAGCCAGCTATAAAGCCGTGGAACGTACGCCGATTAGCGGTGACTATCGCGGGTATCAGGTCTTCTCCATGCCGCCGCCGTCCTCTGGCGGTATTCACATCGTGCAGATCCTCAATATTCTTGAAAACTTTGATATGAAGAAATACGGATTTGGCAGCGCCGACGCCATGCAGGTCATGGCTGAAGCGGAGAAATATGCCTACGCTGACCGCTCGGAGTATCTGGGCGATCCCGATTTTGTGAAAGTGCCGTGGCAGGCATTGACCAACAAAGCCTATGCTAAAACGCTTGCCGATCAGATTGATATCAACAAGGCTAAGCCTTCCAGCCAGATTAAACCTGGCAAGCTCGCCCCGTATGAAAGCAATCAGACCACTCACTTCTCGGTGGTGGATAAAGACGGCAATGCCGTGGCGGTGACCTATACCCTGAATACCACCTTCGGGACCGGTATTGTGGCGGGTAACACTGGCATTCTGCTCAATAATGAAATGGACGACTTCTCTGCCAAGCCGGGCGTACCGAACGTATACGGTCTGGTAGGCGGCGATGCCAACGCGGTCGGACCGAAGAAGCGTCCGCTGTCATCTATGTCGCCGACTATCGTGGTAAAAGATGGGAAAACCTGGCTGGTTACCGGCAGCCCAGGCGGGAGTCGAATTATCACTACTGTGCTGCAAATGGTGGTCAACAGCATTGATTTCGGGATGAACGTCGCCGAAGCGACCAACGCACCACGCTTCCATCATCAGTGGTTGCCGGACGAGCTTCGCATCGAGAAGGGCTTCAGCCCGGATACAATCAAACTGCTGGAGCAAAAAGGACAGAAAGTGGCGCTGAAAGAAGCGATGGGCAGCACGCAGAGCATTATGGTTGGACCGGATGGCGCACTGTATGGCGCGTCCGACCCGCGTTCCGTGGATGATTTAACGGCGGGTTACTGATTGTTGATTAATAGCCCGGCATCAGGCGCCGGGCTATATGTTAGTTACGCCGTGAGTAACCGCGCCGGATTATCAATACAGAGCTTGCGAAGAGTATCGTTATCCACGCCACGGGCAGCCAGATAGGCGAGGAAAACATTTGGGACAAATCCCCAACCATTCCCCCCATTTTTTGCCCACATCTGTTTGAGAAAAACATCATGGCTTAATACGATCTGGTCGGCGTAACCCAGTTCAATCAGATGTGCTACCGCATCTGCGGTGTCCTGAACACCTGGGGCGATACCTTCTTTGGGGAAAGTAATGTCCAGACCAATCATGTCAAATTCAAGCCATACGCCGCGGTCAAGCATTTTACGTTGATAGGCAACATCCTTTCCTGAAGGGTCTGAGTGCGCCAGCGAAACTTTTGCCGGAGAGACGTTCATCTCTTCAAGGACAATATCCAGTACCTCATCACCCAGCCGCAGCCACCCTGGCATATGGATATTCATTGCCGTATGGGGATTATTACGTTGTGCCAGAGACGCCGCGCGCAGGCTGTTGCGCTCAGCTTGGGTAAAAGCGGGTGATACGCCAATTTCACCGATCATACCGGCGCGAATATCCGTCTCGCCAATCCCCTGATTCAGTTCCTTATCAATAAGTGAGGCTAATAACTCGACAGGTTTGTGGATCCTGGCGCTTTCAAACTTTTCCAGATAAGGTCCTGAAGAAGCAACGATATTCAAACCAGTTTTTAATGCCACTTCCCGCAATGAAGTGGCGTCCCGACCAATAGATTCAGAACCCGTCGCGTCGACAATCGTCCTGCCTCCCAGTGACATGAAGTTATTGATTTCAAAGATGACATCATCAATCTCTTTTCTGTCCATGTTATCGGCGCAGCAGTACGGGTCGTGTTTCAGTCCCCACTGCAGGTCAGCACTGACTTTCTTTCCCACCAACTGCTGTGAAAAAGCATACTGTGGCTCGTCAACAACGGATGACAAATCGTTAAACAGGTGCTCATGCGGTAGCGTCAGACCCATTTCTGAGTGTGCCACTGGGCCCGTTACGGTTTGCAGGAAGCCTTTCATCCTGACACCTCCATTTTTTTCGCCATTTTGGATGCTCTGTATTCGGGGATGGTGGTAACAATTGCACCTACTAACGCGAATAATGTACCGATGATGGTGACCAGATAGACCGTATTGCCTAATGATGGGATTAACTCATCAATCAACACCGATCCCAGTAACTGACCCGCGGTAGAGGCGACACCCAGCATTAATAGTCCTAAGCCTCTGACCAGAATCGCCATCAGCCCGATGGACAGCAGACCCAGCGGGCCACCGAGATACATCCACCACGTATCGGGTAACTGGACGGTGACGTGCCCTAATGCGACACGTATCGCCAGCGCAGCACCCAAGACACAAAAGCCGACGATGAAGTTCCAGGTAATGGAAACCAGCATGGATCCCGTTGCCTCGGCGACTTTGGCATTCCCCGCAGGCTGCCAGCCAGCGAGTAATCCTGCCAAAAATGGAAGGATAGCCAGCAGGATAAACGAGGTTGAGTGCCACTGTGGCGACACGACAAAAATCGTGGCAATAACAGCGAACAATGCGCCAGTAACGCGCCATGGCGTGAAATATTTCTTCTCATCCACACCGACGCCAAAACGGTCGCACAGCAGGCCGGAAAGGAGCAGGGCGGAAATTAAAGCAGTTTGAAAAGTGGCAACGCCTAACGCGCTGGCTGATGCGCCTTCAGAAAATACGACCATCGCCCCGCATAACCCGGCAAACCAATTCCACAAGGGGATTTTCCGCTTTTTAATCAGCGTAGGGATCGACGCGAATTGATGGCGTGTTTCTTTACGCGCAATAATAATAAAAAACATGACGACCAGACCGCTGGCGAAAGAGATTACTGCGCAAGCATTACCATCCTGCAACCAGTGTCCCAATTGCCCATTAACGGCAGACTGCATTGGGGAAAGCATACCGGCTAAGATGGTTGCAAGCATCAGTAAGGGGGTTGAGTACTTATTCTTGTTCATACATCAATCCTTATATTTTATAAAAGGAGTAACTTTCGTTACTCCATTGTTTTTTTATTTTCTGGCGATGAATTGAAGCGTGTTAACCCACAGGTCGGTATAAAACGGCCAGGACATGAATTGCTGAGTTCCCCAGTGCGGCGAACAGTCACTCATAAAACAGGCGGTTTTACCCTGTTGGTATTTACCGAACACTAATAGAGGGTCATTATTTATTGTTAATACGACATCAGCATCTTCTCTGGCGACAACCTGGTTATATCCAAGAAATATCGGGTAGTCTGAGAATCCGTCTACAACAGGATGTTCAGGCGAGACAGCCTCAGCGTAGATACCCTCTGGTTTTTCTACTCGGTCATCGCCGTCAAGCATAATAACTGGCAAGACCTCGGCAAGAATGGTGTTCTTGTAATTGGCCTTTGCCTCAATACCCATAAATGACAGATAGCCGCCAATCATAAGCAGACCACCACCATTTTTGACGTACTCTTTAATTGATTCCAGAGCATTTGGCTTTATTTTGAGCTGATAGAATGTCTCGTTTTGCAACAGGAATGTATTGCTGCCGATATCGCTAATGACAATGACATCATAACGGTTTAGTTCATCAATGCTTTCTGGAAATGCGATTTGTACGGTGTGAGCAGGCATGTAATCAATTTCCACACCACCTTTCTTTAAGCATTCCAGTAACCATGTAGCGCCTTCTTCATATTTACTGGAGGTAAAGCTGTCATAACCTTTTGAATGAATCATGTGAATATGCCAAGATTCTCCAATAAAGAGCACCTTTAGTTTTTTCTGCGTATTGTTCATAGTCTGCTCCTTGATTTAGTGAGTTGAGATAGTTTGTTTGTAATGTGAACTCTGAATGCGATGTAGAACGGATTCGTTTTCTGGCATGTCAGAGGCATTGGGTGTTTCAACAGCAAGCGAGGCGAATGCGCTGGCGTAGCATAATGCGGATGCCAGTGATTTTCCTTTAGCAAGGCCAGATGCGAGTGCGCCATTGAAGGCGTCGCCAGCTCCTGCGGTGTTTTTTACAACTGCCGGGAATGCCGGAGAATAGATGAATTGCGTTCCGTCATAAGCGAGAGATCCTTTGCTACCTAAAGTAATAATGGTATTTTTTACACCTTTCTGATGAATAATCTTCGCTGCACATTTGGCTGACTCAATGTCATTGACGGACATGTTTGCCAGAAGACCAGCTTCGGTTTCATTTGGCGTAATATAATCGATGTCATCAATGATGGTATTGACCATTTCATTGTATGGCGCTGGATTGATAATTACCGGTATGTCATTTTTTTGTGCGAGACGAATTGTTTGCTGAAGCGCCTCATAATTTGTCTCCAGTTGTACAAGTATAATATCTGAATGAGTAATGGCTTCTTTTTGTATGGTGATTTCATCAGGTGAAATTGTCATATTAGCACCGGGATAGATAGCGATGACGTTATCCCCGGTATCTCCATTCACCATGATGGTAGCTGTACCAGTTTGTGTTTCTTTGGTCTGGTAGATTACACTTTTATGGATTTTTGATGAGTTTATAAAATTAATGGCGTAATCACTAAAATGGTCTGACCCTACTTTAGTAATAAAATGCACATCAGAATCGGCATAGCTTGCTGCTAATGCTTGATTACATCCTTTACCGCCTGGCGAAAAAATAAATTTATCGGCAAGTAATGATTCTCCTGTCGAGGGTAGCCTCGGTAGGTAACTGATAATATCAACATTGAACGAGCCAATAACACATACATTATTTTTCATGGCAGAGAGACCTTTTTTTATTTTCTGCGCTGATTCATATTTTTCCAGCACATAAGCAATTTCGTTTTTTGCAACGTTATCAAGAGAATCAAGGGTAATAAATGCACCACCATGACAGCGAGTGAGATATCCCTGTCCGGCAAGTTCATTGAGATCTGAGCGAATGGTTTCTTTTGTTACCTTGAGACTTTTCGCCAGATTTGAAACTTTTACAACTCCCGAAATACTGATTTCTTTCAATATTCTATGATGGCGTTCAAATTTCATTTTTTACCTCACCGTGGTTAAGTTAGTCCCAGGAGAAGTATATTGTTGTGATTGTCACCATAAAGTGATGGCAGAAACCAAAAAAAAACAAAAATGTAATATTAATATTATTAACGTTACGAAAAATAGCGATGAAGATAAAAAGGTGAATAACCATATAATTCAGGTGGTTGTTAGGCCTGAACATGACGACGGGGGAAACGATGGACTGCAATCAAAAACTCTATGCCAGGGTCGGATAGCGCTTCCGCTCCTGAATTTAACGGCGAGATATAACGGATAATGGCCTACAGCGTTCGGAACGATGTCGGCCTTATTGGTTGGTTATGGCGCATATCGCTGCAGCGATTCAGACCAGCGGAATATTTGGCTGCTTTTATCCTGCAGGTTTACGCGCTCTAAATCATAAAACCCGTGCGTTTTTGCCGAACGCATTTTGAGGATATATTTACTTTCGCTGATGTCGTGCTGTCTTGTACCGTCTTTATTCCACTCTCCGGCGATGTCCGTATATTGATAAACAAGGTCGGAATACATGTTGATTATCCTGTTGTCTTTGATCGCATAGAGCTCCAGCACTTCATAAAATGCGCCGCCGCCGGAATACGCCTCAGAGTATCCACCGCGCACCCCAAACGCCAGCGTATCGGGTGCGATCCGGTACGGTGCCAGATCCAGTTTTGTATAATAGGCCAGCGGTCTGACGGACTCATCAGCGCTCTCTTTTTCGGCGGTTTTATTCCACTCAGAGAGTTGGTTTAATGGTTTTTCCGAGCGTGCAATCGGCGTTAGCTGTTGGTTCTGCCAGGAAAAAACGCCGAGATATAATTTATTGGCGTGCCCGTTGCTGTAGTTTTCCGGACAGTTGTTATCCGCGTATTTCTTTGCCTGCCCGGCGTCGGCCGGATTGTCGGCGAAACAGGCGACACCGATATATTTGCCGTCTTTGCCCCAGGCTTTGGCACCTGTGAGGATCAGGTTGTCAGGATCTTCATTCGGCGCAACCCAGGCAATCCACGCGTTCTCAGATAATCTCTGTGGAAGCTCGCCAAATCCTTTGGCAGGGGTTGCTCCCGCCATTTGCTCAGCAAAAATCTGTTTACCTTCCGGGTGTTGAATAGCGCTGGGCACGGAATCGAGATTTTGTACGGTAGTGGCGAAAGCAGGGGAGAGTGCTGCCAGCAACACCAGGGGAAGGTACTTTTTCACTCTTGCGTCCTTTCAATAAGAAGGGCGATAAGACTCGCCCTTAATTTTATTTCATACGCGCCATAAAGTAGGCATCCACGTATTCACCGTTGCGCAGGCCGTATTTCTTACCTGTGCCTTCGATTTCAAAGCCGTATTTCTTATACACCGCCACGGCCGGCTCATTATCAACAAATACCGTTAGCTCAATACGCTCGACGCGCAGCCAGTTGTCGCACATGTCGATCATCGTGCGAATCAACGCGCTGGCAACGCCGCGATTGTGCCACCGTGCATCCACGCAGATACCAAAATCGGCCACGTGGCTGCGGCGCGGACGCTGGGCAACGTCGATGCACAAATGACCAACGACAATTTCATCAATGCAGGCGACCAGCTGTTTTATACCGGGTCGATCGGCTAGCCGCTCCTGCCACATCTCCACGGAAGGATGAGGAACCTGTAGCGTGTTGTGGTACACCTCCGGCTGGGCGTGGATCTGACGAATTGCGTCGTAATCTTTCGGTTCAGCGTGGCGTATCACTATCTCACTCATTCCTTATCTCCAGCAGGGTTAATTGTGTATTTACACTCGCTGAGAAAGAAAATTCCGTCAACTGCATTTTTTTGCAAAAAGAAGTAGACAAGTGCGAATGAGAATGATTATTATTGCTCTGCGTTCAGGGGAACCCCTACGGAGAACCTGAAAGCACGACATTGCTCACATTGCTTCCAGTATTACTTTAGCCAGCTTTTGCTGGCTTTTTTTTTGAGGTTTTGTGTCTGCCTGGCTTACTTGCCATTTCGTCCCCGGGAAGTGCTCGTGCTCCTCACGTACATTTAGTACGCTCCGGGCCCTGCGCGCTTGCCGTGAACAAACTGCCTGCGACGCCGACGGCCGATCCTGTCGCCCTGTGGTGCAGTTCAAGCGCCATCCGGCAAAGAATCCAACATTCAGTCTCCAGCCGCTTTGCGCTATGGTGTAGACAATCACCTTCGAAAGGATCGTCTCATGGCCTTACACTGCGCATTTATTGGTTTTGGTAAAAGCACCACTCGCTACCATTTGCCGTACGTCCTCAACCGCAAAAATAGCTGGCATGTCGCGCACATTTTTCGCCGCCACGCCAAGCCGGAAGAGCAGGCGCCACAATATTCACATATTCACTTCACCAGTGACCTTGACGAGATCTTAAACGATCCGCAGGTGAAGCTGGTGATCGTCTGTACCCATGCTGACAGCCATTTTGAATACGCCAAACGCGCGCTGGAAGCGGGTAAAAACGTGTTGGTTGAGAAACCCTTCACGCCGACGCTTGCGCAAGCAAAAGCACTGTTCGAACTGGCGCAAAGCAAAGGGCTGACCGTTACGCCATATCAGAACCGTCGTTTTGATTCCTGCTTCCTCACCGCTAAAAAAGCGATTGAGAGCGGCAAGCTCGGTGAAATTGTTGAGGTTGAAAGCCATTTCGATTACTACCGCCCCGTGGCGGAAACCAAGCCGGGACTGCCGCAGGACGGCGCATTCTATGGTCTGGGCGTACACACCATGGATCAGATTATCTCGCTGTTCGGTCGTCCCGATTGCGTGGCCTATGACATCCGCAGCCTGCGCAACAAAGCGAATCCGGACGATACCTTTGAAGCGCAGCTGTTCTACGGCTCTCTGAAAGCCATTGTTAAAACCAGTCACTTGGTGAAAATCGACTATCCGAAGTTTATCGTTCACGGTACCAAAGGCTCGTTTGTGAAGTACGGCATCGACCAGCAGGAAACCAGCCTGAAGGCCAATATCATGCCAGGTGAGCCAGGTTTCGCTGCTGACGATTCCATTGGGATGCTGGAGTACGTCAACGATGACGGCCTGACGGTAAAAGAAGAGGTGCAGCCGGAAGTGGGGGACTATGGTCGCGTCTATGATGCGCTTTACCAGACGCTGACAGCCGGTACGCCTAATTACGTCAAGGAATCTGAAGTTCTTACCAACCTGGAACTCCTCGAACGCGCCTTTGAACAGGCTTCTCCGGCGACGATAACTCTCGCCAAATAGCCTGCGCAGACTCCTCTGGACTTGTTCATTTTTTTTGAACAGAGGAGTCAATTTTCACCCTCTATGATCCCCGGCGGATTGAGTCCACACTTACTCCATCGAAAACATCTGGGGGTGAACACAATGATCTACTTACGCAAAGCTAATGACCGTGGCCACGCTAATCATGGCTGGCTCGATTCCTGGCATACCTTCTCTTTTGCCAACTACTATGACCCAAACTTTATGGGGTTCTCGGCACTGCGCGTGATTAACGATGACGTGATCGACGCAGGTCAGGGCTTTGGTACTCATCCCCATAAAGACATGGAAATCCTGACTTACGTGCTGGAAGGCGCGGTGGAACATCAGGACAGCATGGGGAACAAAGAGCAGGTTCCGGCCGGTGAGTTCCAGATTATGAGCGCCGGGACGGGGATCCGTCACTCGGAGTACAACCCGAGCAATACTGAGAAGCTGCATCTGTATCAGATTTGGATCATGCCGCAGGAAAACGGTATTACCCCACGCTATGAGCAGCGCCGTTTTGATGCCGCTCAGGGTAAACAACTGGTGCTGTCGCCGGATGCCCGTGATGGCTCGCTGAAAGTGTACCAGGATATGGAGCTTTACCGTTGGGCACTGATCAAAGATGAGCAGTCGGTGCATCAGATTGCTGCTGAACGCCGCGTCTGGATCCAGGTAGTAAAAGGTAACGTGACAATTAACGGGACCAAAGCGACCACCAGCGATGGTCTGGCAATCTGGGATGAACAGGCCATTTCTATTCATGCCGACAGCGACAGCGAAGTGTTACTGTTTGACCTGCCGCCTGTATAAAAATACACGGCATCCTTCAAGCTGCATCTGTGTTGGCTTTCCTCGCTCACCCCGGTCGCGTACTTAATGTACGCTCCCGGGGATTTACTGCGTCGCCGCCTTGATGCAACTCGAATGATTTTGTGTATTTCTCACAATAAAAAACTCCTTTTTTTCTCTGCGAAGGTTCACGCACGTCCGTGGTAAACTGGGGGAATCTATCCCTTTTTAACGCTTCAGGACGATGAAAAAGAAAAGACCCGTACTTCAGGATGTAGCCGACCGCGTGGGCGTGACCAAAATGACGGTCAGCCGCTTTTTGCGTAACCCGGAGCAGGTCTCCGTGGCGCTGCGGGGCAAAATTGCCGCTGCACTTGATGAGCTGGGTTATATTCCCAATCGCGCTCCTGATATCCTTTCTAACGCCACCAGCCGCGCGATCGGTGTGCTGTTACCGTCTCTTACTAACCAGGTTTTTGCTGAAGTGCTACGCGGCATTGAGGCTGTCACTGACGCTCATGGTTATCAAACCATGCTGGCGCACTACGGCTATAAGCCTGAGATGGAACAAGAGCGTCTGGAATCGATGCTGTCGTGGAATATTGATGGCCTGATCCTCACCGAACGTAGCCATACGCCCCGTACGCTGAAAATGATTGAGGTTGCCGGTATCCCGGTGGTTGAGCTGATGGACAGCCAGTCCCCATGCCTTGATATTGCCGTGGGCTTCGACAACTTCGAAGCCGCGCGTCAGATGACAGCCGCTATCATCGCCCGCGGGCACCGTCATGTTGCCTATCTTGGCGCACGCCTTGATGAACGTACTATCATCAAACAGAGAGGCTACGAGCAGGCAATGCGCGATGCCGACCTGGTGCCGTACAGCGTGATGGTGGAGCAGTCCTCTTCCTACTCCTCCGGTATTGAACTTATCCGTCAGGCGCGGCGTGAATACCCGCAGCTCGATGGTGTCTTTTGTACCAACGATGACCTGGCGGTAGGGGCGGCCTTCGAATGCCAGCGTTTAGGGCTGAAAATCCCTGATGACATGGCGATTGCCGGATTCCACGGTCACGACATCGGGCAGGTGATGGAGCCGCGTCTGGCGAGCGTGCTCACGCCGCGTGAACGCATGGGCAGCATTGGCGCAGAACGTCTGCTGGCGCGCATCCGCGGTGAAGCCGTCACACCTAAAATGTTAGATTTAGGTTTCACCTTGTCACCGGGCGGATCTATTTAAGCCAACAAATTTGAAGTAGCTCACACTTATACACTTCGAGCACGAATGGATATTGCTTCTCTATTTATCCGGCTGGACAATGTTACCGATAACAGTTACCCGTAACAATTTCCTGATTCTTGTACCAGTGGGGGCAACGCTTTGAGCACGACTAATCATGATCACCACGTTTACGTTCTGATGGGCGTATCGGGCAGCGGTAAATCTGCTGTCGCCAGCGAAGTGGCGCATCAACTGCAGGCCGCGTTTCTTGATGGCGATTTTCTCCATCCGCGCAGCAACATCATGAAAATGGCTTCCGGTGAGCCACTCAACGATGACGACCGCAAACCGTGGTTACAGGCGTTGAATGACGCCGCCTTTGCGATGCAGCGTACCAACAAGGTTTCGCTGATCGTCTGTTCCGCCCTGAAAAAAGTCTATCGCGACCAGCTACGCGACGGTAACCCGAACCTCTCTTTCATCTATCTGAAAGGGGATTTTGACGTTATCGAAAGCCGCCTGAAAGCGCGTAAAGGCCACTTCTTCAAAACGCAGATGCTGGTGACCCAGTTTGAAGCGCTGGAAGAACCGGGTGCGAATGAAAACGATGTACTGGTGGTCGATATCGATCAACCACTGGACGGTGTGGTCGCCAGCACCATTGAGGTTATTAACCAGGGCAGTAAGTAGTGAGTACATTAACGCTTGTTTTAACAGCAGTAGGGTCCGTTTTATTACTGCTGTTTTTAGTGATGAAGGCGCGTATGCACGCCTTCGTTGCTTTGATGGTGGTATCCATTGGTGCAGGTCTCTTTTCCGGTATGCCGCTCGATAAAATCGCGGCGACCATGGAAAAAGGGATGGGAGGCACGCTCGGTTTCCTGGCGATTGTTGTGGCGCTGGGGGCGATGTTCGGCAAGATTTTGCATGAGACCGGCGCTGTCGATCAGATTGCCGTCAAAATGCTGAAATCCTTCGGTCACAGCCGCGCACATTATGCGATTGGCCTGGCCGGTCTGATTTGCGCGCTGCCGCTATTCTTTGAGGTGGCGATTGTGCTGCTGATTAGCGTGGCATTCTCAATGGCGCGCCATACGGGGACAAACCTGGTTAAGCTTGTGATCCCGCTGTTTGCGGGCGTAGCGGCTGCTGCGGCATTTCTGCTGCCTGGGCCTGCGCCGATGCTGCTGGCCTCTCAGATGCACGCCGACTTTGGCTGGATGATCCTGATTGGCCTGTGTGCCGCGATTCCGGGCATGATTATCGCCGGGCCGCTGTGGGGGAATTTCATCAGCCGTTACGTCGAGCTGCACGTACCGGAAGATATTTCCGAGCCGCATCTGGGCGAAGGCAAAATGCCATCCTTTGGCTTCAGCTTATCGCTTATCCTGCTGCCGCTGGTGCTGGTGGGGCTGAAAACTATCGCCGCACGCTTTGTTCCGGTCGGTTCTACAACCTATGAATGGTTCGAGTTTATCGGTCACCCGTTTACCGCGATTCTGGTTGCCTGTCTGGTGGCGATTTACGGTCTGGCGGTGCGCCAGGGCATGCCAAAAGACCGCGTGATGGAGATCTGTGGTCATGCGCTGCAGCCGGCGGGGATTATTCTGCTGGTGATTGGTGCGGGCGGTGTGTTCAAACAGGTTCTGGTTGATTCTGGCGTCGGTCCGGCGCTGGGCGAAGCGTTAACCGGTATGGGCCTGCCGATTGCCATCACCTGCTTCGTGCTGGCGGCGGCGGTGCGTATCATTCAGGGTTCCGCGACTGTAGCCTGCTTAACGGCGGTTGGTCTGGTGATGCCGGTGATTGAGCAACTGAACTACTCCGGTGCCCAGATGGCGGCACTGTCTATCTGTATCGCGGGCGGCTCTATCGTGGTCAGCCACGTTAACGACGCCGGTTTCTGGTTGTTCGGTAAATTTACCGGTGCGACCGAAGCGCAAACGCTGAAGACCTGGACGATGATGGAAACCATCCTCGGCACGGTCGGTGCGATTGTCGGTATGATTGCCTTTCAGCTGTTGAGCTGATGGCATTGCCCGGTGGCGCTTGCGCTTACCGGGCCTGGAAACGAGCACACATCCACACCGTAGGCCGGGTAAGCGCAAGGATGCGCGGCGATTTTCCTGCCGGAGAGCCTGGATTGTTAAGGGGGCTGCGTAGCCCCCTTAACACGTTCACTGGTGACGTCAGAGAAGTAATGAGCATAACGTGAACGGAACTGTTCTCCGGGTAACATGCTATCTGAGCCAAAAAGGGGAGATTACCCCTTCATCCACATCCTTACGCCGTCGAGGAACATCTGGGTAGCCATCATCACCAGAATCAGCCCCATCAGGCGCTCCAGTGCGTTAACCCCTTTCTCGCCCAGCAGGCGTAAAAACAGCGAAGACTGCAACAGAATCACAAACGTACCGCCCCAGGCGATCAGCAGAGCAATCACCAGATGCCCCATCTGGTTCGGATACTGATGTGATAACAGCATTAATGAAGCCAGGATTGTCGGACCGGCTACCAGCGGAATCGCCAGCGGCACGATAAACGGCTCTTCGCCTGCCGGAAGCCCGGTGCTATTCCCGGTGGCGCTGGGGAAAATCATCTTAATGGCGATCAGGAACAAAATGATGCCCCCGGAGATCGATACGGTTTCCGCGCGCAGGTTAAGAAATGCCAGTATTTTCTCGCCAGCAAACAGGAATATCAGCATCACCAACAGCGCAATGAACAGCTCGCGAATCATAATCGCGCGGCGGCGTTTGGGTTCGGTATGTTTCAATACGGACATGAAAATGGGCAGATTTCCGAGCGGGTCCATAATAAGGATCAATAAAACTGCCGCTGAAATAATTTCATTCATAACTCAAATTCCCTTACTATTACCGCGGACTTTCTGCTTGCTTGCGCAGCGGGATAAGTCGCATTACTGATGGCTTCGCTATCATTGATTAATTTCACTTGCGACTTTGGCTGCTTTTTGTATGGTGAAGGATAGGCCAGTAGGATACTGGTTAGCATACACAGCACACATCTCTGCAGGAAAAAACGCTATGAAAAATGTTGGTTTTATCGGCTGGCGCGGTATGGTCGGCTCTGTTCTCATGCAACGCATGGTTGAGGAGCGTGACTTCGACGCCATTCGCCCTGTTTTCTTTTCTACTTCCCAGCTCGGGCAGGCGGCACCGACATTCGGTGGAACCGCGACCGGCACGCTTCAGGACGCTTTTGATCTGGATGCGCTGAAGGCGCTCGATATCATCGTGACCTGTCAGGGCGGCGATTATACCAACGAAATCTATCCAAAGCTTCGTGAAAGCGGTTGGCAGGGTTACTGGATTGACGCGGCCTCTTCGCTGCGTATGAAAGACGATGCCATCATCATTCTCGATCCGGTTAACCAGGATGTCATCACTGACGGCCTGAACAAAGGTATTAAGACCTTTGTCGGCGGTAACTGTACCGTTAGCCTGATGCTGATGTCCCTCGGTGGCCTGTTTGCCAATGACCTGGTTGACTGGGTTTCTGTGGCGACCTATCAGGCGGCCTCCGGCGGCGGCGCGCGCCATATGCGCGAACTGCTGTCCCAGATGGGTCATCTGTATGGCCATGTGGCCGATGAACTGGCAACCCCTTCCTCTGCTATTCTCGATATCGAACGTAAAGTGACGACCCTGTCCCGCAGCGGTGAACTGCCGGTTGATAACTTTGGCGTACCGTTGGCCGGTAGCCTGATTCCGTGGATCGACAAACAACTTGATAACGGTCAGAGCCGCGAAGAGTGGAAGGGACAGGCTGAAACCAACAAAATTCTTAACACCTCTTCCGTGATCCCGGTTGATGGTCTGTGCGTGCGCGTCGGTGCGCTGCGCTGCCACAGCCAGGCGTTCACCATTAAACTGAAAAAAGATGTGTCTATTCCGACCGTGGAAGAACTGCTGGCAGCGCACAATCCGTGGGCCAAAGTCGTGCCAAACGATCGGGATATCACCATGCGTGAGTTAACCCCGGCGGCCGTTACCGGTACGCTGACCACGCCAGTAGGCCGTCTGCGTAAGCTGAATATGGGACCGGAGTTCCTGTCAGCCTTTACCGTGGGCGACCAGTTGCTGTGGGGTGCTGCGGAGCCATTGCGCCGTATGCTGCGTCAGTTGGCGTAATGTGGGACGGCCTGATGACGCCACGTTTATCAGGCCTACAAACGACGCGAACCACCTGGCCGGATCAGTCAATACGGCTCTCCGGCAGAGGGATTGCGTGTTTTAACAATGGGTGCTGAGTCACCCATTTTTTTGCGTAATACAGGAGTAAGCGCAGATGTTTCATTTTTTACCAGGAGTAAGATAAAGCATTGGCTATTCTTTAAGGGTGACTTAGTACCGGAGGTATTAAGTTGTTGCCTGAAGGTGGGACGACGCAGAGAGGATGCACAATTGTGCTGCGCCGTTCAGGTCAAAAAAAGTGTCACTACCTGATGTCGAAGATCAGTTGGAAGGCGTGACACCATAAAACAGGATGACAACCATGTCCGTTCGTATCGATAGAGACGTGATTAATGCGCTAATTGCAGGCCATTTTGCGGATCCTTTTTCCGTACTCGGTATGCACCAAACTGACGCTGGACTTGAAGTCCGCGCCCTATTACCTGACGCCACCGAAGTGTGGGTGATCGAACCCAAAACCGGACGCAAAGTCGGCAAGCTGGACTGCCTCGACTCTCGCGGTTTTTTCTGTGCTGTACTTCCCCGCCGTAAAAATTTCTTTCGCTATCAGTTAGCTGTTGTCTGGCATGGACAGGAGAATCTGATTGATGACCCTTATCGTTTTGGCCCGCTGATCCAGGATATGGATGCCTGGCTGTTATCTGAAGGTACGCACCTGCGACCTTACGAAACGCTGGGCGCGCATGCGGATACCATGGATGGCGTAACCGGTACACGCTTCTCCGTCTGGGCGCCTAACGCTCAACGCGTGTCAGTGGTTGGGCAGTTCAACTACTGGGATGGACGTCGCCACCCGATGCGCCTGCGCAAAGAAAGCGGTATCTGGGAGCTGTTTATCCCCGGCGCGCAGCATGGTCAACTGTATAAATACGAGATGATCGATGCGAACGGTAAGCTGCGAATCAAAGCGGACCCTTACGCCTTCGAAGCGCAAATGCGCCCGGAAACCGCGTCGCTTATCTGCGGTCTGCCGGAAAAAGTGGTGCAAAGCGAGGAGCGAAAAAAAGCCAACCAGTTTGATGCGCCGATCTCTATCTATGAAGTGCACCTGGGCTCATGGCGTCGTCATACCGATAACAACTTCTGGCTGAGCTACCGCGAACTGGCGGATCAGCTGGTGCCTTACGTCAAGTGGATGGGCTTTACCCATCTCGAACTGTTGCCGATTAATGAGCATCCGTTCGACGGTAGCTGGGGCTACCAACCTACCGGTATGTATGCGCCGACCCGTCGTTTCGGGACGCGTGATGATTTCCGCTATTTTGTGAATGCCGCGCATCAGGCCGGACTGAACGTCATTCTCGACTGGGTGCCGGGCCATTTCCCGTCGGACGACTTTGGTCTGGCAGAGTTTGATGGCACCAATCTGTATGAGCACAGCGACCCGCGCGAAGGGTATCACCAGGACTGGAACACGCTGATCTACAACTACGGTCGCCGTGAAGTCAGTAACTATCTGGTAGGCAATGCCCTGTACTGGATTGAACGTTTTGGTATCGATGCGTTGCGCGTAGATGCCGTGGCGTCGATGATTTATCGCGACTACAGCCGTAAAGAAGGGGAGTGGGTCCCGAACGAATTTGGCGGTCGTGAAAACCTCGAAGCCATTGAGTTTTTACGCAATACCAACCGTATTCTTGGCGAGCAGGTGCCGGGGGCCGTGAGCATGGCGGAAGAGTCCACCGACTTTGCCGGCGTTTCAAGGCCGCAGGATATGGGCGGTTTAGGATTCTGGTATAAGTGGAACCTCGGCTGGATGCACGACACGCTGGACTACATGAAGTTGGATCCGGTTCATCGTCAGTTCCATCACGATAAGCTGACCTTCGGCATGCTGTACAACTACACCGAAAACTTTGTCCTGCCGCTGTCGCACGATGAAGTGGTACACGGTAAAAAATCAATTCTCGATCGCATGCCGGGGGACGCATGGCAGAAGTTTGCCAACCTGCGCGCCTACTACGGCTGGATGTGGGCCTTCCCAGGCAAGAAACTGCTGTTTATGGGCAACGAGTTTGCTCAGGGGCGTGAGTGGAATCACGACGCTAGCCTCGACTGGCATTTGCTGGAAGGCGGCGATAACTGGCACCACGGCGTACAACGTTTGGTGCGCGATCTGAACCTTACCTATCGTCATCACAAAGCGCTGCACGAGCTTGATTTTGACGCCTATGGCTTCGAGTGGCTGGTGGTGGATGACAAAGAACGTTCGGTGCTGGCTTTCGTTCGTCGTGACAAAGTCGGTAATGAAATCATCGTTATCAGCAACTTTACGCCAGTGCCTCGCCACGGCTATCGCTTCGGTATCAATCAGCCGGGCAAATGGCGCGAGATCCTCAATACCGATTCGATGCATTATCACGGTAGCAATACCGGTAACGGCGGCGCGGTACACAGCGATGAAATCGCCAGTCATGGTCGTCAGCACTCACTGAGCCTGACGTTGCCACCGCTGGCAACGATCTGGCTGGTGCGGGAGGGATAATGACGCAACTGGCAACCGGCAACGCCACCCCCCATGGTGCAACGTATGACGGCCATGGCGTCAATTTCACCCTCTTTTCGGCCCACGCTGAACGCGTTGAATTATGCGTATTCGATGAGCAAGGCTGCGAACTCCGCTACGACCTGCCGGGGCGTAGCGGCGATGTCTGGCACGGCTATCTGGCCAACGCCCGTCCCGGTCTACGCTATGGCTATCGCGTACATGGTCCGTGGCAACCGCAGCAGGGCCACCGGTTTAATCCGGCGAAACTGCTGCTTGACCCTTGCGCGCGTCGGGTGGATGGCGAGTTAAAAGATAACCCACTGCTGCACGGTGGGCTGAATGAACCGGATCATCATGATAATGCCGCCATCGCGCTGAAGGGCGTGGTGGTGTCCGACCATTATGACTGGGAGGATGATGCCCCGCCGCGCACGCCGTGGGGCAATACCGTAATTTACGAAGCGCATGTCAAAGGGCTGACGTATTTGCATCCTGACCTGCCGGAAGAAATTCGCGGGACCTACAAAGCGCTGGGTCATCCGGTGATGCTCGACTATTTCAAGCGCCTCGGCATTACCGCGCTGGAGCTGTTACCGGTGGCGCATTTCGCCAGCGAACCGCGGCTTCAGCGGCTGGGCCTGTCAAACTACTGGGGCTACAACCCGGTGGCGATGTACGCGCTGCATCCGGCCTATGCCAGCTCGCCGGAGAGTGCGCTTGATGAGTTTCGCGACGCGGTAAAAGCGCTGCACAAAGCGGGTATTGAGGTCATTCTCGACATCGTTTTAAACCACAGCGCCGAGCTGGATCTCGAAGGACCTGTCTTCTCGCTGCGCGGAATTGATAACCGTAGCTATTATTGGATCAGAGATGATGGCGATTACTACAACTGGACCGGTTGTGGGAACACCATCAATCTGAGCCATCCTGGCGTTGTGGAATACGCATGCGAGTGCCTGCGCTACTGGGTTGAAACCTGCCATGTGGATGGTTTTCGTTTTGATTTGGCTTCCGTCATGGGGCGTACGCCTGAGTTTCGTCAGGATGCTCCGCTGTTTACCGCGATCCAAAACTGTCCGCTGCTCTCACGCGCCAAGCTGATTGCGGAACCGTGGGATATTGGTGAAGGCGGGTATCAGGTGGGGAATTTCCCCCCGCCGTTTGCCGAGTGGAACGACCATTTCCGCGATGCAACGCGACGTTTTTGGCTCCAGCGTAATCTCTCGTTGGGCGAATTTGCCGGACGTTTTGCCGCATCCAGCGACGTGTTTAAACGCCCGGGCCGCAATCCCAGCGCCACGGTCAATCTGGTGACCGCGCATGACGGTTTTACGCTACGCGACTGCGTTTGCTTCACAAATAAGCACAATGAAGCGAATGGTGAGGAAAATCGCGACGGCACTAGCAATAACTACAGTGACAATCATGGTAAAGAAGGATTAGGCGGCTCGCTGGACCTGATTGAGCGGCGGCGCGACAGCATTCATGCGCTGTTAACCACGCTGTTGCTCTCCCAGGGGACGCCGATGCTGCTGGCGGGTGATGAGCATGGTCATAGCCAGCACGGTAATAATAACGCTTACTGCCAGGATAACGCCTTAACCTGGCTGGACTGGCAGCAGGCAAACAGTGGGCTAACCACATTTACCGCCGCGTTGATTCATCTGCGTAGGCAAATACCTGCATTAACAGGTGATTGCTGGTGGGAAGAGGGCGATGGCAATGTTCGTTGGCTGAATAAGTACGCACAACCCTTAAGTGCGGATGAGTGGCATAACGGCCCGAGGCAGATGCAAATCCTGCTTTCAGATCGTTTCCTGATTGCAATAAACGCCACGCTTGAGGTGACAGATATCGTTTTACCTGAAGGGGAATGGCACGCCATTCCCCCATTTGCCGGAGAGGATAATCCGGTGCTTACGGCGGTCTGGCAGGGACCTGCGCACGGACTGTGTGTGTTCCAGAGAAGATAAAAAGGAGTTAGTCATGGTAAGTTTAGAGAAGAACGATCGTGTAATGTTGGCGCGCCAGCTGCCATTAAAATCTGTTGCCCTGATCCTGGCCGGTGGCCGCGGTACTCGCCTGAAAGATTTAACCAATAAGCGTGCCAAGCCTGCCGTGCACTTTGGCGGTAAGTTCCGCATTATCGATTTTGCCTTATCCAACTGTCTTAATTCCGGGATCCGCCGTATCGGCGTGATCACTCAGTACCAGTCACACACGCTGGTGCAGCATATTCAGCGCGGCTGGTCGTTCTTTAGCGAAGAGATGAACGAGTTCGTCGATCTGCTGCCTGCCCAGCAGAGGATGCAGGGTGAAAACTGGTATCGCGGTACGGCGGATGCGGTGACCCAAAACCTGGACATCATTCGACGCTACAAAGCGGAATATGTGGTGATCCTCGCGGGCGATCATATTTATAAGCAGGACTACTCACGCATGCTGATCGACCACGTTGAGAAAGGCGCGCGTTGCACAGTGGCCTGTATGCCTGTGCCTATTGAAGAGGCCAGCGCGTTTGGCGTAATGGACGTGGACGACACCGATAAAATTATCGAGTTCGTTGAAAAACCTGCCAACCCGCCAGCGATGCCTAATGATCCGACCAAATCGCTTGCCAGTATGGGGATCTACATCTTCGACGCCGATTATCTGTATGAACTGCTGGCGGAAGATGATCTCGATGAAAAATCCAGTCACGATTTTGGCAAAGACATCATCCCGAAAATCACCGAAGCTGGCATGGCATATGCTCATCCATTCCCATTGTCCTGCGTACAGTCTGACCCGGAATCCGAGCCGTACTGGCGCGATGTGGGAACGCTGGAAGCCTACTGGAAAGCAAACCTCGATCTGGCTTCGGTGACGCCTGAACTGGATATGTACGACCAGGACTGGCCAATCCGTACGCATATGGAATCACTGCCGCCGGCGAAATTTGTTCAGGACCGTTCCGGTAGCCATGGAATGACGCTGAACTCGCTGGTTTCCGGCGGCTGTATTATTTCTGGTTCGGTGGTAGTGCAGTCCGTTCTGTTCCCGCGAGTGCGGGTGAATTCATTCTGTAACATTGATTCGGCAGTGTTGTTACCTGAAGTGTGGGTGGGACGTTCGTGCCGCTTACGTCGTTGCATTATCGACCGCGCCTGCGTTATTCCTGAAGGCATGGTGATTGGTGAAAACGCGGAAGAAGATGCTCGTCGTTTCTACCGTTCAGAGGAAGGTATTGTACTGGTCACGCGTGAAATGCTGCGCAAACTGCAGATCAAACAGGAGCGATAATGCAGGTTTTACACGTTTGTTCAGAGATGTTCCCTTTGCTAAAAACCGGGGGACTGGCGGATGTTATTGGGGCGTTACCCGCAGCGCAAATCGCGGACGGTGTGGATGCCCGCGTGCTGCTCCCGGCGTTTCCTGATATCCGTCGCGGCATTCCCGATGCGCAGGTAGTGACGCGTCGCGATACCTTCGCCGGACGTATTACGCTGTTGTTCGGGCATTTCAACGGTGTGGGCATTTACCTGATTGACGCGCCGCATCTCTATGACCGTCCCGGTAGCCCGTATCACGACACTAACCTGTTTGCATATACCGATAACGTGCTGCGTTTTGCGCTGCTGGGTTGGGTCGGCAGTGAAATGGCCTGTGGCTTTGACCCATTCTGGCGCCCGGATGTGGTGCATGCGCACGACTGGCATGCCGGTCTGGCCCCGGCGTATCTGGCGGCGCGCGGCCATCCGGCGAAATCGGTGTTCACCGTGCACAACCTGGCGTATCAAGGCATGTTTTATGCAAAGCATATGGATGACATCCAATTGCCATGGTCGTTCTTTAACGTGCACGGACTGGAGTTTAACGGGCAGATTTCTTTCCTGAAGGCCGGGTTGTACTACGCCGACCACATTACGGCGGTCAGTCCGACCTACGCGCGGGAAATTACCGAGCCGCAGTTTGCCTACGGCATGGAAGGTCTGTTGCAGCAGCGTCATCGTGAAGGACGTCTTTCCGGTGTGCTGAACGGCGTTGATGAAAAAATCTGGAGCCCGGAAACCGATCTGCTGCTGGCGTCGCGGTATACGCGTGAAACGCTGGAAGAGAAGGCGGAGAACAAACGCCAGCTACAGATCGCGATGGGACTTAAGGTTAACGACAAAGTGCCGTTATTTGCCGTAGTCAGCCGCCTGACCAGTCAGAAAGGGCTGGATCTGGTGCTGGAAGCGCTACCGGGGTTGTTAGAGCAGGGTGGACAACTGGCATTGCTCGGTGCGGGCGATCCGGTTTTACAGGAAGGTTTCCTCGCCGCGGCGGCGGAACATCCGGGACAGGTGGGCGTACAGATTGGCTATCACGAAGCCTTCTCGCACCGCATCATGGGTGGGGCCGACGTTATATTGGTTCCCAGCCGTTTTGAGCCGTGTGGCTTAACGCAGTTGTATGGACTGAAGTACGGCACGCTGCCGCTGGTGCGGCGCACCGGTGGGCTGGCTGATACGGTCTCTGACAGTTCGCTGGAAAACCTGGCGGATGGTATCGCCAGTGGGTTTGTATTTGAAGATAGTAATGCCTGGTCGCTGCTACGCGCGATTCGGCGTGCTTTCGTATTGTGGTCCCGGCCTTCGCTGTGGCGGTTTGTACAACGTCAGGCCATGACCATGGATTTTAGCTGGCAAGTCGCGGCGAAGTCATACCGTGAGCTTTACTATCGTTTGAAATAGATATCCAGGAATCACCTATATGAATGCTCCATTTACTTATGCATCGCCCACACTCAGCGTAGAGGCACTTAAGCATTCTATCGCCTACAAGCTGATGTTCACGATTGGTAAAGACCCGGTCATTGCCAATAAACATGAGTGGCTGAACGCCACGTTGTTCGCGGTGCGCGATCGTCTCGTGGAGCGCTGGCTGCGTTCTAACCGTGCGCAATTATCCCAGGAAACTCGACAGGTTTATTATCTGTCAATGGAGTTTCTGATTGGCCGCACACTTTCCAATGCACTGTTATCGTTGGGTATTTATGACGATGTCAAAAATGCGCTGGAAGGTATGGGGTTGGATCTTGAAGATCTGATCGATGAAGAAAACGACCCTGGTCTTGGCAACGGTGGCCTCGGGCGCCTGGCGGCCTGCTTCCTGGACTCACTGGCAACGTTGGGTCTGCCGGGACGCGGCTACGGTATTCGTTATGACTACGGCATGTTCAAACAGAACATTGTTGATGGCCGACAGAAAGAGTCACCGGACTACTGGCTGGAATACGGTAACCCGTGGGAATTCAAACGCCACAATACACGCTACAAAGTGCGCTTTGGCGGGCGTATTCAGCAGGAAGGCAAGAAAACGCGCTGGATAGAAACTGAAGAGATCCTCGCGGTAGCCTACGACCAAATTATTCCCGGTTATGACACAGACGCCACCAATACGCTTCGCTTGTGGAATGCCCAGGCCAGTAGCGAAATCAACCTCGGTAAATTTAACCAGGGCGACTACTTTGCGGCGGTGGAAGATAAAAACCACTCCGAGAACGTCTCCCGCGTGCTGTATCCGGATGACTCCACCTATTCAGGACGCGAGCTGCGTTTGCGCCAGGAGTATTTTCTGGTCTCCTCCACGGTGCAGGACATCCTGAACCGTCATTATCAACTGCACAAAACCTACGACAACCTGGCAGATAAGATCGCCATTCACCTCAACGACACCCATCCGGTACTGTCGATTCCTGAGCTGATGCGTCTGCTGATCGATGAGCACAAATTCAGTTGGGATAATGCGTTTGAGGTCTGCTGCCAGGTCTTCTCGTATACCAACCACACCTTGATGAGCGAAGCGCTGGAGACCTGGCCTGTCGATATGCTGGGCAAAATTCTGCCGCGCCATCTGCAAATCATCTTTGAGATTAACGACTACTTCCTTAAGACGTTGCAGGAACAGTATCCGAACGATACCAGTCTGCTGGGACGGACGTCGATTATCGATGAATCCAATGGCCGCCGGGTGCGTATGGCATGGCTCGCAGTGGTGGTGAGCCACAAGGTTAACGGCGTTTCTGAGCTGCACTCCAACCTGATGGTGCAGTCGCTGTTTGCTGACTTTGCGAAGATTTTCCCGACTCGCTTCTGTAACGTCACCAATGGCGTGACGCCACGCCGCTGGCTGGCACTGGCTAACCCATCGCTCTCTGAGGTGCTGGATGAGAACATTGGCCGCACCTGGCGAACCGATCTCAGCCAGCTAAGCGAGCTTGAACAGCACTGCGATTACCCGCTGGTAAATCAGGCGGTGCGCCGTGCGAAACTGGAGAATAAAAAACGTCTGGCAACGCTCATTGCCCAGCAGCTTAACGTGGTGGTGAACCCGAAATCGCTGTTTGATGTGCAGATCAAGCGTATTCACGAATACAAACGCCAGTTGATGAACGTGCTGCATGTGATCACCCGCTACAACCGCATTAAGGCCGATCCTGATGCCGAGTGGGTGCCGCGCGTGAATATCTTCGCCGGTAAAGCGGCTTCGGCCTATTACATGGCGAAGCACATCATTCACCTGATCAACGACGTCGCGAAAGTGATCAACAACGATCCGCAAATTGGTGACAAGCTGAAAGTGGTGTTTATTCCTAACTACAGCGTCAGCCTGGCGCAGGTGATTATTCCTGCTGCCGACCTGTCTGAGCAGATTTCGCTGGCCGGGACCGAAGCCTCTGGTACCAGTAATATGAAGTTTGCCCTCAACGGCGCGCTGACCATTGGGACGCTGGACGGTGCCAACGTCGAGATGCTGGAGCATGTGGGCGCAGAAAATATCTTTATCTTTGGTAATACGGCGGAAGAGGTCGAAGCCTTACGCAGCCAGGGCTACAAGCCGCGTGAGTATTACGAGAAAGACGAAGAGCTGCACCAGGTGCTGACGCAGATTGGCAGCGGTGTATTCAGTCCTGAGGAGCCGGGGCGCTATCGTGACCTGGTTGACTCGCTGATCAACTTTGGCGACCACTATCAGGTTCTGGCGGATTATCGCAGCTATGTTGATTGCCAGGATAAGGTTGACGAACTGTATCGCCACCCGGAAGAGTGGACCACCAAGTCGATGATTAATATCGCCAACATGGGCTACTTCTCGTCGGACAGGACGATCAAAGAGTACGCCGAAAACATCTGGCATATCGACTCGGTGCGGTTGTAACAAGGGCAGGACGATCTGTAGGCCGGATGGATAAGGCGTTAGCCGCCATCCGGCAAAAGGCCCGGTAGCGCTGACGCTTACCGGGCCTACAGTTTTATATCGAGTGTCTTAAGACGCCAGCGACAGCTGCTGTTTCTCAATGTACTCCACCAGCCACTGGGTCATGCGCGACTGCTGTTCAGCGTTCAGCCACATACCTTCTTTCGTGCGACGCCACAGCGCATCTTCCGCACGGCGCACCCATTCGTGATCGACCAGATATTTCAGCTCGGCCTCATAGAACTCATGGCCGAAGTCTTCACCTAACTCGGCAAGCGAGGTGGCTTCCCCGATAATCCATTCGGTGTTACTGCCGTAGGTGCGCGAATAATGGCGCGCCAGCGACTCGGTCAGGAACGGGTAGCGACGGCGCAGTTTGGCCGCGTAATCTTCACGATCGCCGCCGATGTCACCGCCTGGCAGAATGCACTCTTTTGTCCACGCCGGACCGATTCCCTGATAGTACGACGCCAGTTTTTCCATCGCGTGTTCGGCCAGCTTACGGTAGGTCGTCAGCTTACCGCCAAAGACCGACAGCAGCGGCGCTTTGCCGTTTTCATCGTGGATATCCAGCGTGTAATCACGGGTGATAGCCTGCGGCGAGTCGGACTCGTCATCGCACAGCGGGCGTACACCCGAGTAGGTCCAGACGATATCGTCACGGCCCAGTTGTTTCTTAAAGTGCGCGTTGTAGACCTTCAGCAGGTAATTGATTTCACTCTCATCAATTTTTACCGCTTTCGGGTCGCCTTTGTATTCGACGTCAGTCGTCCCGATAATCGAGAATTCGTCCATCCATGGGATGACAAACACAATACGTTTATCTTCGTTTTGCAGAATATAAGCTTGCTTCTGGGTATGGACGCGCGGCACCACGATGTGGCTGCCTTTAATCAGACGAATACCGTACGGCGATGGCAGATGCATGCCGTCGTCGAAGAACTCTTTCACCCATGGGCCGGTGGCATTGACCAGACCACGTGCCTGCCAGGTGTGCTTTTTACCGGTATCGATATCTTCAGCTTCAACAATCCACAAACCGTTTTCACGGCGAGCGGAGGTAGCGCGAGTGCGGGTTAACACCTCTCCGCCTTTGCGTACGACCATTTGGGCGTTTGCCAAAACCAGCCGCGCATCGTCTACCCAGCAGTCAGAATATTCGAAACCGCGCACAATCTCAGGTTTCATTACGGAATCTGCGCCAAAACGCAAACCGGTCGAACTCGGCAAACTGGTGCGTTTGCCCAGATGATCGTACATAAACAGACCAATTCGGATCATCCACGCTGGACGCAGGTGCGGGCGATGGGGCAGACGAAAGCGCATTGGGAAGGCGATATGCGGTGCCATTTTCAACAACACCTCACGTTCGGCCAGCGCTTCGCTCACCAGGCGAAATTCGTAGTGTTCCAGGTAGCGCAGGCCACCGTGGATGAGTTTGGAGCTAGCGGAAGAGGTTGCGCAGGCTAAATCCTGCGCTTCCAGCATCAGCACGGATAAACCGCGTCCAGCGGCATCTGCCGCGATACCGGCACCGTTGATGCCTCCACCTATCACAATCAGATCTTTGGTTTCCATGCTGGCCTCTCGCACTTTCGTTATAGCTCATTAATGTTCGTTATCGAGCATAATAGCAAAGAATCGCGCCATTGGTAACATCGGATAAACAATTTACAGTGATACATATAACATTATGGCGTTTAACTGCCGTCGGGACGTACACTAAGAAGTACATGTCTGAAAAGCGTCACCTGCAATATAAAGAAGAGAGAGCAATGGATCAGTTTGAATGTATTAATGTCGAAGAAGCGCATCAGAAGCTGCACCAGGGGACCGCGGTGTTAGTGGATATCCGCGACCCGCAAAGCTATGCGATGGGTCACGCCCCACAGGCGTTTCATCTGACGAACGACACGCTGGGGTCATTTATGCGCGAGCATGATTTCGACACCGCCGTGTTAGTAATGTGTTATCACGGCAACAGCAGTAAAGGCGCGGCGCAATATCTTCTTCAGCAGGGCTATGACGTGGTTTACAGTGTTGACGGCGGCTTCGACGCCTGGCATCGACATTTTCCGGCAGAAGTGGCATACGGTTCGTAAGACTATACCCAAATTAATTCGAGTTGCATCGCGACGGCGACGCAGCGAATCTCCGGGAGCGTACGAACAGTACGTGACCGGAGTGAGTGAGGAAAGCCAACAAAGATGCAGCTCGAAGTAAGAAGGGTATATATACTGTCCTCTTTTGTGTGGAATAAGCGACAGCAAACATGTTGATGATTACCTCTTTTGCTAACCCCCGCGTGGCGCAGGCATTTGTTGATTATATGGCGACACAGGGCGTTATCCTGACGATTCAACAACATCAGCAAACGGATGTCTGGCTGGCGGATGAGTCCCAGGCTGAGCGCGTGCATGCTGAGCTGGCGCGATTTCTGGAGAATCCAGGCGATCCGCGTTACCTCGCAGCAAGCTGGCAGTCGGGTCATACCGACAGCGGTCTGCGCTACCAGCGTTATCCGTTCCTGGCCACATTGCGCGAACGCGCAGGCCCGGTAACCTGGGTGGTGATGGCCGCGTGTGTGCTGGTGTTTATCGCGATGAACACGCTGGGCGACCAGACTGTGATGCTCTGGCTGGCATGGCCGTTTGACCCTTCGCTGAAATTTGAATTCTGGCGTTATTTCACCCACGCTTTTATGCACTTCTCGCTGATGCATATTCTGTTCAACCTGCTGTGGTGGTGGTATCTCGGTGGTGCGGTAGAAAAGCGTCTGGGCAGCGGAAAACTGATTGTAATTACCGTGATCAGCGCCCTGCTAAGCGGCTACGTTCAGCAGAAATTTAGCGGCCCGTGGTTTGGTGGGCTGTCTGGCGTGGTATATGCGCTG
Source organism: Citrobacter sp. Cb004 (assembly GCF_030337065.1). Classification (NCBI taxonomy): domain Bacteria; kingdom Pseudomonadati; phylum Pseudomonadota; class Gammaproteobacteria; order Enterobacterales; family Enterobacteriaceae; genus Citrobacter; species Citrobacter sp. Cb004. The sequence goes on from NZ_JAOWCH010000069.1 coordinate 74,232, forward strand.
ATGGGTTATGTGTGGTTGCGCGGCGAGCGCGATCCACAAAGTGGTATTTTCCTGCAGCGTGGTTTGATTATCTTTGCTTTGATCTGGATTGTTGCCGGCTGGTTTGATGTGTTCGGCATGTCGATGGCGAACGGCGCACATATCGCCGGGCTGGCCGTGGGTCTGGCAATGGCGTTTGCCGATACTATGAATGTACGAAAACGAACGTAATTTCAGGGAACAATAATGAAGCAAACACAACGACATGACGCGATCATCGAGCTGGTAAAGAAACAGGGATACGTCAGTACTGAGGAGCTGGTGGAGCATTTCTCCGTCAGCCCGCAGACGATTCGCCGCGATCTTAACGATCTGGCCGATCAGAACATGATTTTGCGCCATCACGGTGGCGCGGCGCTGCCCTCCAGCTCGGTCAACACCCCGTGGCATGACCGTAAAGCGACACAGACGGCGGAAAAAGAGCGCATTGCCCGCAAAGTTGCCACGCAGATCCCGAACGGTTCTACGTTGTTCATTGATATCGGCACTACGCCGGAAGCGGTGGCTCACGCGCTGCTCAATCACAGCAATTTACGCATTGTGACCAACAACCTCAATGTGGCGAATACGCTGATGGCGAAAGAGGATTTCCGCATCATACTCGCCGGTGGCGAACTGCGTAGCCGCGACGGCGGTATTATGGGCGAAGCGACCCTCGACTTTATTTCTCAGTTCCGCCTGGACTTCGGCATCTTAGGGATTAGCGGTATCGATAGCGATGGCTCCCTGCTGGAGTTTGATTATCACGAAGTTCGCACCAAGCGCGCGATTATTGAGAATTCACGGCATGTGATGCTGGTGGTGGATCACTCGAAGTTTGGGCGTAACGCGATGGTGAATATGGGCAGTATCAGCATGGTGGATGCGGTGTATACCGACACGCTGCCGCCAGCTGGCGTGATGCAGGTTATTGCGGACCATCATATTCAGTTAGAGCTGTGCTAAGTTAATTCCAGGCCTGATAAGCGTAGCGTATCAGGCATTAACTAAACCCCATACCCCATCATTTTCAGCAGTTTCTGCGCATGTTGCACCGCATCCTGGCGGTGTGCGACGCCGAGCTTTTGATACAAATTGCGGATGTGCGTCTTGATGGTCGTTGCCGCGACGGCTAATTCTCCGGCGATCTGCTCGTTGCTGTAGCCCGAATAAATCAGTCCCAGAACCTGCCATTCGCGCTGGGTCAGCGGGCTGGTGCGGATAAGCTCCGGTACTTCCGGGTGAGTAAGCAGACGCTCAACGAACCCTTCATCGAAGTGGGCGAATTTATGGCGGTGATGCTGGTTAATCTCACGCAAAATGCGCTGGGCGCGGTGCTGATCGAGTTCCGGTAAGGTATTGAGCTGAATCAGCTGACGCAGTTGCTGCGCCATGGCCTCACCTTCAATGACAAAGTGACTGATAAATCCGGTGCGGTTCGCCAGCTGTAGCGCGTCGAGTAACACACGCTGTGCGTCATTTTTGCGCCCTGCCTGCCAGTAGAGCTGATTAAGCAGCAGCAGGTTACGGTTCAGATCGCTCATCAGGCGCAAATTGCGCGCATTTTCATTCAACTCTTCCAGCACAATCTCAGCCGGTTCAAACTCGCCCAGCAGGATCTGCGCGCGGGCGATGTTGCGCCACTGGCTTTGCAGAAAGTGGTTATTGGCGAATTCCGGTTTCGGCGTGTGGCGCAGCCAGTTGGCGGCCGAGTTTTTGTCGCCCACCATTTGCCAGTAAATCACCCGTACTTTATCGGCGTTCGAGATCCAGTCACTGTGATAGTGACCGTTACCCAGCAGGTTTTCCAGGCGGTTGAGCAGGCTACGCGCATTATCCAGATCCCCCCGGGCCAGCGAACATTGAATCAGCAGCGCCAGGCACTGTAGCTGTTGCTGCGGCTGGAATGTGGAAAGCAGTTCAATACCCGCGCGGGCAGACGCTTCCGATTCGTCCAGGCGCGCCCATGCCCACAGCAGTTGCGCGCGAATACGCACCAGGAACTCGTGCATCGGCAGTTGTTCCAGATGCTGCTCTTTGATCAGCTGAAACGCTTTTTCCTGAGTCTCCCAGGCGGCCTGTAAAAAGCCCTGGGCAAACAAAATTTCGCTTTGCTGGATTAAACTCCACAGCGCGTAATGCCAGACGTCATGATGGCGCGCCATTTGCTCGGTTTGCTGCATCAACGCCAGAGAACGCGTGAGATCGCCCTTACAGTGCAGGACTTCACCGTGTACCGAGGTGGCGACGATACGGCTATAGAACCAGGCGATGGGTAACTCATCCAGCGCCAGCTTTGCCAGGCGCTCGGCTTCGTCAGGATTTCCGTCGTTAATCGCGACCTGCGCACGCAGGGCGTTAAATTCGGCGTGCAGCGTCGGTTCCATGTCGCCTTTCATTTCCTGCTCAGCGCGCGCCAGCAGGGTATTAACCTCGCCGTAGCGGTGCTGGCTTTGCATCAGCCAGGCTTGCAGCAGAACCAGACGCGGATTTTCCAGCAGACTTTCCCACGGCAGGGCTTTCAGCGACTCTTCCAGTAATGTCAGTTCGCTGTGGTTAAACAGTCCCCATGCATGGTTAAGCAGGATATCGCGTAGCATATGGGCGTCGCCTGCCGCCAGCGCGTGGTGGATAGCTTCGCTAGGGAAACCTTGCGCCATCCAGCTTTCAGCGGCGGCGCGGTGTATTTCGGGCAGTTCGCTTGCCAGTTCCCACTGACAGCGCTGGCGTAAAAAGCTGCCAAATAGCGGGTGATAGCTGAACCACTCACCGACGTCATCCATCCGCTGCAAGAATAATCCCTGGCGCTCAATCTCCTCCAGCCGCATCTGGCCGTTTTCTTCCCCAGTGACCCGGACGATCAGTGCGTCGTTCATTGAGCGCAGAATGGCGCTTTTCAGCAGGAAATGACGAGTGCCGAGGTCGACGCTGTCCAGCACTTCATCAACCAGATAATCGGACAGATGGCTGGCGTTGATCCCGGCGAGCCGGCGTGCGGACTGGTGTGCAGAGTGGTTGTTCTGGCGGGCGGAGAGGGCAATCAGCTGTAACGCCGTGGCCCAGCCAGCAACGTCATCGCACATCCGGCTGCTTTCTGCCGCTTCGATAGGCGAGGACAAACGTCTATCGAAAAATTGTTTGGCTTCCTGGTGGTTAAACGCCAGCTGTTGGCTGCCGATCTCCAGCAACTGATCGCGTACTCGCAGGTTGGCAATACCCAACTGCGGCAGGTTGCGCGACAGCACGACCAGCGTGAGGTTCTCAGGCTGATGACGCAGGAAGAAACGCATCGCTTCGTGAATTGCCGGATTGGAGATGAGATGATAATCATCCACTACCAGGTAGAGCGGGCGATGCCACTCGGCCAGTTCAATAAATAGCTGCGCAAACAGTGACGTCAGGCTGGCGTATTGGCGCTTTTGCACCATCGCTTCGCTGGTGGTGCAGTGTCCACCGGTTGCCTGCTGGATAGCGGCGATCAGATAGCTGGCAAAGCGCTCTTGTTGATTATCGCCTTCATCCAGAGAGTACCAGCCTAATTCGTTCTTCCCCGCTGCCCATTGTGAAACCAACGTCGTTTTTCCATAACCAGCAGGACTTGTTATCAGGGCAAGCCTGAAATTGTTCGCGCCGGAAAGTTTAGCCAACAGGCGCTCACGAACCACCGTATGGTCGAGTCGAACCGGACGACTTAATTTAGACGGAATCAACATAAGTTAGTCACTTCACTGTGTGAAAATGGGGAAAAATGATTTTTTTTGCGCTTCGTAATTAATAGATATAAGGTCGGCCAGATTAGTGTTTTATGCAAGCTAAGCGGACTTTTTGTGTGTCTGATTTTGCACTATGTCACAAATCTAAACATCTATTACATTAATTGCTTTAAAGAGTCACAACAGGCGTGGCGACTGGATCCGTCGGTATTTTGGCTGAGCCGAAAAATACCTCCCTTTTTATAAGCTTACTCAGTTGCTTAATGTAAAGAGCCGAATTTTGTGGCCGACTTAAAAGTTTTATGTGAATTATCTTATCCACCTTGGATATTTCAGGTTAGAAACTATTTCTCTGTTTACAGATTGTTTCCCATCGTCACCCCTCTATTTGATATTGTCGATTTATCTCTTGTTATTAATGCGCCGTCCGTTGGGCATTACAGGGGCGTTATGCCGGGCTTACGCGAATTTACGGGCGATAACACCCCCTTTAAGTGGCGGCGATCACACTTTTATGCTCATCCCCGCTCCTCCTCCCTGCCTAATCCGTGCCAGGATGAGGAAGGTCAACAACGAGCCTGGCAAACTAGCGATAACGTTGTTTTATTACCTAAGGATCTGGAACCCCTATGTCACAGCCTACTTTCAACAAAGATCAATTTCAGGCTGCCCTGACGCGTCAGTGGCAGCACTTCGGTTTACTGTCGGCTCAAGAAATGACGTCGCGCCAGTGGTGGCAGGCAGTGAGTGGGGCGTTGGCTGAGTTACTCAGCGCCCAGCCTGCGGCGAAGCCGGCAAAAAATCAGCGCCATGTTAACTACATCTCGATGGAGTTTTTGATTGGCCGTCTGACTGGCAACAACTTACTCAATCTCGGCTGGTATCAGGCGGTGAGCGATGAGCTGAAAGCCCATGACGTCAACCTGACCGACCTGCTGGAAGAAGAGATCGACCCGGCGCTGGGTAACGGTGGATTGGGGCGCCTGGCGGCCTGCTTCCTTGATTCGATGGCGACAGTCGGTCAATCGGCGACGGGCTATGGTCTCAACTACCAGTACGGCCTGTTCCGTCAGTCATTTGCCGATGGGCAGCAGATGGAAGCCCCGGATGACTGGCATCGCGGCAGCTATCCGTGGTTCCGTCACAACGAGGCACTGGATGTGCAAGTAGGGATTGGCGGCAAGGTCACCAAAGAAGGGCACTGGGAGCCGGGGTTTGTTATCACCGGCCAGGCCTGGGATCTACCGGTTCTCGGCTACCGTAACGGCGTGGCGCAACCGCTGCGTCTGTGGCAGGCCAGCCACGCGCATCCGTTTAACCTGACCAAATTTAATGACGGCGATTTCCTGCGCGCAGAGCAGCAGGGCATCGACGCTGAAAAACTCACCAAAGTGCTGTACCCGAACGACAACCACACCGCGGGTAAAAAGCTGCGCCTGATGCAGCAATACTTCCAGTGCGCTTGCTCCGTAGCTGACATTCTGCGCCGCCATCTTCTGGCAGGGCGTAAACTGCATGAGCTGGCTGATTTTGAGGTGATTCAGCTCAACGATACTCACCCGACCATCGCCATCCCTGAGCTACTGCGTGTACTGATTGATGAGCACCAGATGAGCTGGGACGATGCGTGGGCTATTACCAGCAAGACCTTTGCTTATACCAACCACACTTTGATGCCAGAGGCGCTGGAGTGCTGGGACGAGAAGCTGGTGAAAGCACTACTGCCGCGCCATATGCAAATCATCAAAGAGATTAACGACCGCTTTAAGAAGCTGGTCGATAAAACCTGGCCGGGTGACGCTGAAGTTTGGGCGAAGCTGGCGGTGGTGCACAACAAACAGGTGCGTATGGCCAACATGTGCGTGGTCAGCGGCTTTGCGGTTAACGGCGTGGCGGCGCTGCACTCCGATTTGGTGGTGAAGGATCTGTTCCCGGAATATCATCAGCTCTGGCCGAACAAATTCCATAACGTCACTAACGGGATTACTCCGCGTCGCTGGATTAAGCAGTGCAACCCGGCACTTGCCGCGCTGCTGGATAAATCGCTGAAAAAAGAGTGGTCCAACGACCTCGATCAGTTGATTAACCTGGAAAAATACGCCGACGACGCGAAGTTTCGTCAGCAGTATCGTGACATCAAGCTGGCGAACAAAGCGCGTCTGGTGAAGTTTATTAAAGCGCGTACCGGTATTGAGATAACGACTAACGCTCTCTTTGATATTCAGATTAAACGCCTGCATGAGTACAAGCGTCAGCACCTCAACTTGCTGCATATTCTGGCGTTATACAAAGAAATCCGTGAGAACCCGCAGGCCGATCGCGTGCCGCGCGTATTCCTGTTTGGCGCGAAAGCCGCTCCGGGTTACTACCTGGCGAAAAATATCATCTTCGCCATTAACAAGGTCGCAGAAACCATCAATAACGACCCGCAGGTGGGCGACAAGCTGAAGGTCGTATTCCTGCCGGATTATTGTGTCTCGGCGGCGGAAATGTTGATCCCTGCGGCAGATATCTCTGAGCAAATCTCCACCGCAGGGAAAGAGGCTTCCGGCACCGGTAACATGAAGCTGGCGCTGAACGGTGCGTTAACCGTCGGTACGCTGGATGGTGCAAACGTCGAAATCGCCGAGAAGGTAGGTGACGAGAATATCTTTATCTTTGGTCATACCGTGGAAGAGGTGAAGGCGCTCAAGGCCAAAGGGTACGACCCGGTGAAATGGCGTAAGAAAGATAAAGTGCTGGATGCTGTTCTGAAAGAGCTGGAAAGCGGGAAGTACAGCGACGGCGATAAACATGCTTTCGACCAGATGCTGCACAGTATCGGCAAGCAGGGCGGTGACCCGTATCTGGTAATGGCGGACTTCGCGGCCTACGTTGAAGCCCAGAAGCAGGTTGACGTGTTGTATCGTGACCAGGAAGCCTGGACCCGGGCGGCGATTCTGAATACCGCGCGTTGCGGCATGTTCAGTTCGGATCGCTCCATCCGCGATTATCAGACTCGTATCTGGCAGGCGAAACGTTAAGGAATCGCGATGGAAAGCAAACGTCTGGATAATGCCGCGTTGGCGGCGGGGATCAGCCCCAATTACATTAATGCCCACGGTAAACCGCAGTCTATTGGCGTCGAAACCAAGCGGCGTTTGCTTGACGCTATGCATCGCTCCACCGCCACCGCTCAGGTGGCGGTGACCCCGGTGCCGAATGTCATGGTTTATACCGCTGGTAAGAAAATGCCGCTGGCAGTTGAGGGACGCGGAGAGTTTACCTGGCTGCTGACCACCGAAGAGGGTGTGCAGCACAAAGGGCATGCCGTCGGCGGTAAATCGTTCAACCTTCCGGCGAAGCTGCCGGAAGGGTATCACACGCTTACCCTAACCCAGGGGGAGTTGCGTACCCATTGCCGCATCATCGTCGCGCCGAAACGCTGCTATGAGCCGCAGACGCTGTTAGCCGGGCAAAAGCTGTGGGGCGCATGTGTTCAGCTCTATACCCTGCGTTCAGAAAAAAACTGGGGGATTGGCGACTTTGGCGATCTCCGTGCCATGCTGGTGGAGGTGGCGCAACGCGGTGGCGCGTTTATCGGTCTGAATCCGATTCACGCGCTGTATCCGGCGAACCCAGAGAGTGCCAGTCCGTACAGCCCGTCGTCACGCCGCTGGTTGAACGTTATTTATATTGATGTGAACGCAGTAGACGATTTTCGCCTGAGTAAAGAGGCGCAGGCCTGGTGGCAGAAACCCGCGACTCAGCAAGCTCTGCAACGCGCGCGTGATACCGAGTGGGTTGATTATTCTGCCGTTACCGCATTGAAGATGACAGCGCTGCGTATGGCGTGGAAAAGCTTCTCTGCACGTGACGATGAGCAGATGGCGGCATTTCGTCAGTTTGTGATTCAGGAAGGGGATAGTCTGTACTGGCAGGCGGCCTTTGACGCGCTGCATGCGCATCAGGTGAAAGAGGACGCACTGCGCTGGGGCTGGCCGGTGTGGCCGCAAGCTTTCCAGTCGGTGGATTCACCAGAGGTAAAACGCTTTTGCGAAGAGCATCGTGATGAAGTGGATTTCTACCTGTGGTTGCAGTGGCTGGCGTATACCCAGTTTGCTGATTGCTGGAAAACCAGCCAGGGCTTTGCGATGCCGATTGGATTATATCGCGATCTGGCTGTCGGCGTGGCCGAAGGCGGGGCGGAAACCTGGTGCGACCGCGAGTTGTATTGCCTGAAAGCCTCGGTTGGCGCACCGCCGGATATTCTCGGTCCGCTCGGGCAAAACTGGGGATTGCCGCCGATGGATCCGCATATCATCACAGCACGCGCTTACGAACCGTTTATCGAACTGCTGCGTGCCAATATGCAGAACTGCGGTGCGTTGCGTATCGACCATGTTATGTCGATGCTGCGTCTGTGGTGGATCCCTTACGGCGAAACTGCCGATCACGGCGCCTACGTGCATTATCCGGTCGACGATCTGCTTTCAATTCTGGCGCTGGAAAGTAAACGTCATCACTGCATGGTAATTGGTGAAGATCTGGGGACTGTGCCGGTAGAGATCGTCAGCAAGCTGCGTGACAGCGGCGTGTACTCCTACAAAGTGCTTTATTTTGAGAATGACCATGAGAAAAATTTCCGCGCGCCGAAAGCGTACCCGGAACAATCAATGGCAGTCGCGGCGACGCATGACCTTCCTACGCTTAAAGGTTATTGGGATAGCGGCGATCTGACGCTGGGTAAGGCGCTGGGGCTGTACCCGGATGAAGTCGTGCTGCGTGGGTTGTATCAGGACAGAGAACTGGCGAAACAGGGGCTGCTGGACGCGCTGCACAAATACGGGTGCCTGCCAAAACGTGCTGGTCACAAGGCGTCACTGATGTCGATGACGCCGATTCTTAATCGCGGCATGCAACGCTACATCGCTGACAGCAACAGTGCGCTGTTGGGCCTGCAACCGGAAGACTGGCTGGATATGGCTGAGCCTGTCAATATTCCCGGGACCAGCGACCAGTACAAAAACTGGCGGCGTAAGCTCACCGCCACGCTGGAGCAGATGTTTGCCGATGACGGTGTGAACAAGCTGATTAAGGATTTGGATAAGCGCCGAAAAGCGGCCGCGAAGAAGAAGTAAAAAAGCCGGGGATTTCCCCGGCTTTTTTAGGGTGATAGCAGGTAGGCCGGGTAAGCGAAGCGCCACCCGGCACAGTTATATCAGACCACCATACCCAGCAGCAGACACCCTACCAGACCGCAGACGGAGATAATGGTTTCCAGCATTGACCATGACTTGATGGTTTCACCGATGGTCAAGTTGAAGTACTCCTTGAACAGCCAGAAGCCCGGATCGTTCACGTGGGAGAAAATGACGGAACCGGAACCAACCGCAATAACCATTAGCTCAGGGCTTACGCCGGTCGTTGCAATCAGCGGTGCCACAATCCCACCAGCGGTGATCGCTGCAACGGTTGCGGAGCCCAGTGCGATACGCAGTACCGCAGCGATAGACCATGCCATCAGCAGCGGAGAAACGTTTGAACCGTGCATCATTGACGCGATGTACTTGTCCACGCCGCTATCCACCAGGACCTGTTTGAAGGCACCGCCACCACCGATGATCAACAGCATCATCGCGATGATTTTGATGGAGGACACCAGCGTGTCGTTGATCTGATCCATCGAACGTCCGCGGTTCAGACCAAAAGTGAACATCGCAATCAGCACCGCGATAAGCGTTGCCATAACCGGGTCACCCAGGAATTCTGCCACCGTCAGGAAAGCGTGGCCTTTTGGCAGAATCATCTCCGCCACGGCGCGCATCGCCATCAGGATAACCGGTACCAGGGAGGTCCAGACGCTGACGCCAAAGCCAGGCATCTCTTCTTCGGTAAACGTTTTCGCGCTGTACAGACCTTCCGGGATTGGCTTATCGATACCTTTCAGGAAGCGAGCGTACACCGGACCGGCGAGAATAACGGTCGGGATTGCCAGAATCGTACCAAACAGCAGGGTTTTACCCATATCTGCGTGGAAAATGGTGGCAATAGCGGTCGGACCTGGGTGCGGCGGCAGGAAGCCGTGAGTTACGGACAGCGCAGCAGCCATCGGCACGCCAACATACAGCAGCGGGATGTTGGCAGCAGCGGCGATGGTGAACACCAGCGGCAGCATCAGCACGAAGCCGACTTCGTAGAACAGGGCAAAACCGACGGTGAAGCCGGTTAATACCACCGCCCACTGAATATGTTTTTTGCCGAATTTAGCAATCAGGGTGGTTGCGATGCGCTGTGCGCCGCCGCAGTCCGCCAGCATTTTGCCCAGCATGGCGCCAAAACCCATAATCAGGGCGAGGCTGCCAAGGGTTCCGCCGACGCCGGCTTTAATCGAACCGATGACTTTATCCAGTGGCATCCCTTGCATCAATCCGACAGCAAGCGCCACCAGGACGAGAGCGATGAAACCGTTCATTTTGAAACGGATCATCAGGAGGAGTAACAAGATTACACCGATAGCAACGATGACTAATGGCATGATTTACCTGGCCTTTACTTTGTTATGGGTAACGTCAGTGTTTAGATGACAAATTCCGATTGTCCCGACCGGGAACAGAGCATTCTCAGCACCAATGCTGGTTGCCTTCAAAACTAATCAGTTTAGCTGGCTGTTATGTGTGTGTTAGGTGCTGATGCGAATGATACGGGTAACATACGGCGCTTGAAAATCACCTGGGCAGGCAAAATTTAAATTATGAGAGGCTGGTCAAATTATGAGGGGGATTGTTGCAGGAAATATGCGGAGAAATGCAAGGTTGTAGGCCGGATAAAGCGATTACGCTGCCATCCGGCATCAATGCCCGATGGCGGCGCGGATGCGTCTTAACGGGCCTACGGAAACTCTACAGGTTGAGGCGTTAGTAGTAAGAGTGCTCGCCGCGCTGGTGTTCGGTTAAATCGCGAACGCCTTTCAGTTCAGGGAATTCAGCCAGCAGCTGCTTCTCGATACCTTCTTTCAGCGTTACATCCACCATTGAACAGCCGTTACATCCGCCGCCAAACTGCAGAATAGCGTAGCCTTCATCGGTGATTTCCATCAGAGAGACGCGACCACCATGACCTGCCAGCTGTGGGTTGATCTGCGATTGCAGCATGTACTCCACGCGTTCCATCAGCGGCGCATCATCGGCAACTTTACGCATTTTGGCGTTTGGTGCTTTCAGGGTCAGCTGGGAGCCTAACTGGTCGGTAACGAAATCGATTTCTGCATCTTCCAGATACGGTGCACTCAGTTCATCAACATATGCGGTCAGCAGGTCAAATTTAATGGCGGTGTCGGTTGCTTCCACGGCGTCCGGCGGACAATAAGAAACGCCGCATTCAGCGTTAGGCGTGCCGGGATTAATCACAAATACGCGGATTTGTGTCCCTTCTTCCTGATTTGCCAGCAGTTTGGCAAAGTGCGCTTGTGCAGCATCGGAAATATGGATCATAGTAATGGCCTAATAGTTGACTATTTTACTTGGTTATAATACGCCCATCATCGAGGCTCTACAAGGTTCGACACAGGCACCATACCTGGACAGTCGCCGCGCCGTTGCGTAAAAGCAGCTGCGCGATTTCCGCGACGGTACTTCCGGTAGTGACGACATCATCCACAATGACCATATGGAGTCCCTGCACTGGCAATTCAAGGCGAAAGGCGTTTTTCAGGTTACGTTTACGTAATCGGGCGCTGAGATGGTGCTGTGTGGCGGTTGCCCGAACCCGCGTGATAGCCCGGCTGTCCCAGTCGCAGCCCAGCCAGCGGGCCAGGGGACGACACAGTAAGTCGCTCTGATTAAACCCTCTGCGCCAGTGCCGGCGTTGCCAGAGCGGGACGCTGACGAGCCTGTCCGGCAGAGGAAGACCGCTGACGCGCCGGGCCTGTAATACCTCCAGCAACAACAAGCGTGAAAGAGCGGGGGCCATTTCGCCACGTCGGGAAAACTTGAGCTGGTGGATAAGCCCGCTCAATGGCGGAGCATAGTCGCTGACGGTAACCAGTCGCTGCCACGGCGGTGGTTTTTGCAGACAGCGCCCGCAGGGAACGACGGTATGCGCGGCAGGAAGTCCACATTGAGGACACCGGCTGACGTGCTGATGCGTTGCCCGTGTGCAGACTGAACAGATCCCCCAATGCCCTAACGTCAGGGGCATTCGGCATAGCCAGCACAATCCCGGTACTGTTAGCATAGAAGCATTCTTTCAGGCTAAAAGAGAACAATAACTGATGAATGACATCTGGTGGCAGACCCAGGGTTCGGGAAATTGCCATCTTGTGCTGCTGCACGGATGGGGACTGAATGCGCAAGTGTGGCATTGCATAAGCGAGGAATTGAGTTCGCATTTCACGCTGCATCTTGTCGACTTACCGGGATTTGGTCGCAGCCAGGGGTTCGGCGCAATGTCGCTGGAAGAGATGGCTGAGCGGGTAGTAAAACAGGCGCCGGAGAAAGCCATCTGGCTCGGCTGGAGTCTGGGCGGGCTGGTCGCAAGCCAGGTGGCGTTAACCCATCCTGAACGTGTTCAGGCGCTGGTGACCGTGGCGTCTTCCCCTTGCTTTAGCGCGCGCGACGAGTGGCCGGGTATCAAGCCAGAAGTGCTGGCAGGTTTCCAGCAGCAGTTGAGCGAAGATTTCCAGCGTACGGTGGAACGTTTTCTGGCGTTGCAGACGATGGGCACGGACACCGCGCGTCAGGATGCGCGGGCACTGAAGAAAACAGTTCTGGCGTTACCCATGCCGAATGTCGAGGTGCTCAATGGCGGACTGGAGATCCTGAAAACGGTCGATCTGCGTGAGCCTCTGTGCGCTGTGGACATGCCTTTTCTGCGGTTGTACGGCTATCTCGATGGACTGGTTCCGCGCAAAGTGGTCCCAATGCTCGAGGCCCTGTGGCCGCATAGCGAGTCGTTGATATTTGCTAAAGCGGCGCATGCACCGTTTATCTCGCATCCTGCAGAGTTCTGCGCAGCGCTGGTGGCGTTAAAAAAACGCCTATAAATCTGTTGTGTTGCCCGGTAGAGCCACGCTTACCGGGCTTGAGATTAATGGCTGCGCGTAGCCAGATCCTCAGCGGTCAGGCCGGTAATTCTGAAGATGGTCAGCGGGTCGATACCATCAGCCTGCAGGGTTGATGCAATACGTAAAGCTTCCTCTCGTTTACCTTGTTGCAAGCCCGTTTGTAACCCTTCTTGTAATCCCTCTTGTAACCCTTTCATATGACCTTCCTGAAGACCATTAAGATGCCCTTCTTGTCGTAATCTTTCGGCGATAGTCATCAACTTTTCCTTATGTTGGGGTAAACGTTCGGCGACCTCATGAAGAAACTCGGTAAAATGTGCGGTGTCCCCGACCTGCATTAGATAATTAAACAAGGCTTTCAACTGGCTGTCATTAGCGTGTCCTTTAATAAGCAGGATGGCCAGTTTTTCTACCAGCCCCATCAAATCGCGTTTACGAATATGTTTTTGGATGAGTTCCAACAGCGCCATCCGGCGATGCTGCATGATCTCGTCATCGGGAACCACGGTGATATCGATCAGTGGAAACGCTGAGGTATAAAGTTGTCTGGCGGCCTTTGGGTCGTCAAATTCGTCCAGCCAGCAGAGTGAGTAGGGGTATGGGCTTGCCGCGCCATGATAAAAAAGCATGGGTATCACCAGCGGGAGTTTCTTGTGACCTGCAGCCAAATGACGATGCATGACCGCAATGGCATAACGCATCAGCCGAAATGCCATATGGGCATCGGCGGTGCTCTGATGCTCAATGATGGTGTAAATATAGCCATCTCCTTCGCGGGTTTTTAATGACCACAGCACATCGGAATAGTACGCGCGCAAATCGTCCTCAATAAAGCTGCCCGATTCCAGTTGTAGCGTTTTCAGATCGCACAGTTTTTGCAAAGAGGCTGGAAGATGGAGCCGAAGAAAGTCGCGTGCGGTAGCAGGGTGGTTTAAGAACGTTTTAAAAATCGCGTCATGCGGCGTAGCAGTCGTGTCAGT